>NZ_JABWQR010000031.1:0-84230 GCF_014270125.1 Pseudomonas sp. SWRI99
GCTCGCGAAGGCGATGGATCATCCAGAGCTGATTTGACTGACACAGCGCTTTCGCGAGCAGGCTCGCTCCCACATTGAATGGCATGAATCGTTACAATCGCCGCTCCTCCAAGGAGCCTGCATGTCCACTCTGATTGCCGACTGGCGCGACCGCCCGACTCACCGCAAGGTCTGGGCGCTGGCCGCGCCGATGATTCTTTCCAATATTTCCGTGCCACTGGTGGCGCTGGTCGACAGCACCGTCATCGGTCACTTGCCCCACGCCCATCAATTGGGTGCGGTGGCGGTCGGCGCCAGCCTGTACACCTTGCTGGCCTGGGCCATGGGGTTTCTGCGCATGGGCACCACCGGGTTTGCCGCACAAGCCGCCGGACGCAGCGATGGTGCGGCGTTGCGGCAGATTCTGTTGCAAGGGCTTTTGCTGGCGGTGGGACTTGCTATCGTGCTGGGCAGTCTGGGCGTGCCGCTTAGCGGCGTCGCGCTGCATTTCATGCAACCGTCGGCGGCGCTGGATCAGCTCACTCGGGAATTTTTTCATACTCGCCTGTTCGGCCTGCCGGCGGCGCTGGCGACTTATGCGCTGGTCGGCTGGTTTCTCGGCACGCAGAATGCGCGGGCGCCGCTGGCGATTTTGCTGACCACCAACCTGATCAACATTGCGCTCAATCTGTGGTTTGTCATCGGCCTGGACTGGGGCGTCGTCGGCTCCGCTCGCGCCTCGGTGATCGCCGAGTGGAGCGGCGCCCTGCTCGGCCTGCTGCTGACGCGCACAGCCTTGCGCGCCTATCCGGGGCAAATCGTCTGGGCGGCGCTGAAGCGTTGGCAGAGCTGGCGGCCGCTGTTGGCGGTGAACCGGGACATTTTCATCCGCAGCCTCGCCCTGCAATCGGTGTTCTTTCTGATCACCGTACAGGGCGCCCGGTTGGGGGACGCGACGGTGGCCGCCAACGCGTTGCTGCTTAATGGTTTGCTGCTCACGGCCCACGCCCTCGACGGCCTGGCCCACGCCGTTGAAGCGCTGTGCGGGCATGCCATCGGTGCCCGCAATCGCCTCGCCCTGCGCCGTTCGCTGGTGGTCGCGGGCGGCTGGTCGCTGATTGCCAGCCTCGGTTTCGCCCTGCTGTTTCTCTGCGCAGGTCACCTGTTCATCGAAATGCAGACCGACATCCAGAGCGTGCGTGACACCGCCTTCATCTACTTGCCCTACCTGGCCGTGCTGCCATTGATTGCGGTCTGGAGCTACCTGCTCGACGGCCTGTTCATCGGCGCCACGCGCGCCCGGGAAATGCGCAACGGCATGCTGCTGACGGTGATCCTGCTTGTGCCCTTCGCCTGGGCGCTACAGGGTCTGGGCAATCACGGTCTGTGGATCTCGTTTCTGCTGTTCATGGTCCTGCGCAGCCTGACCCTCGGCGCACAAGCCTGGTGGCTCAAGCGCAGCGACGGCTGGTTCAGCGCCAAGGCTCACTGACGCACGGGCGAACCCGCGCCGGACTCAGCCTATCGCCCCCCACTGGCGCCGCACATGGTCCAGCCGCTCCTGCTGAGTCAACCCTGGTGGCGGTGGCACCAGCACGGCACGCGGATGGAGCAGGCGCAGCCATAGCCAGCCGTCGAGTATGGCGCGATCGCTGAAGCCCAGCGCCAGGCCTTGCTGCGCATGGGCGCGGATCGCCGCGTAATCGGTCTCCAGCGCCTGGCACCAGCGCCAGATGTGCTGTTCCAGCAAGCAGGTTTGCAGACGCTCACGCTGACGGCGGGTAAGGCTTTGCTCGATCCCCAGCGGCTCGACGGCCAAACGCGGATTGCACAGCTGTTGCCAGCCCTGACTGCCGATGGCACGGTCGGCCCAGGTGCCGCCGAACCAGCGTAACTGGCGGATCGGCCCGAGCCAGCGGCTCAGCTCCACGGCATCGCAGGCGTCGAAAAAATAGCTCGCGGTCTGGCGATTGTAATAGCTGAGCAAGGCCCGATGATTCAGGCCGAACGAGACCGTGAGCATGCGCTGCAGATGCTGCAGCAATGGCTGCGCGGCCACCTCACTGATCAGCAACAGGCCCCGCCAGGTGTTCGGGTCGCGCAGACACAACGCCGTCAGTGCCGGGCTTTCACGCAGGTCGACCAATACCGGGCCATGCTCGCTGAGCGGTTGAAATTCGGTGCCGTCGAACAGCCGCCAGTGCGGTACAGCGGTAAACCCGGCGCGCAATGTGCGCAAGGCCTGAGGGGCGTCCGGGCCATCGAGCAGCAGCCATTGCGCCAGCGGTTGCAGCGTCGCGCCGCTCATCTTGCGCCGCTCTGGTCAAGCGCGGTGAGCAGCCGACAACTGCACACCGACTCGGCGCAATGGCGAAAACTGCCACCCCCGGGGATCAGACACAGCAGCAACAGCGGCTCGCCAGACGCCAGCAGTGGATGCAGGCCATCCACCACCAGACGCTCCGGCAGCGGCAACGGCGGATCGTCGGTAATCCCCGGACTGCCGAGCGCCGGCTGAAGGATGCCACTGATCATCGGCTGATCGGGATCGCCCTCAAGAAAGCTGACCACCACTTCAACACCGTCGGCCAGCGCCAGCGGCGGCCCTTCCTCCAGGGCCGGGGCCAGCGGCAGCCAGCAATGACTCGGCGCCGCACCCTCGCCCTGATACAGCCAGTCGAACTGCACCGCCACTGGCCGGCAACGATCGGGCTGAGGCTCGTCGACTGACACCACCCAGGCCCGTTGCAGGCTGTGCATGCGCAGCGTCGACGGTGCGGTGGCCACGGCGCACGTCGGCACCTGCAACGCCCCGAACAGGCGGTTGCTGTAAGGCGACGCGAGGGATTGCTCGCCACGGTGTTCGATCCGGGTCATCAACCATTGGCGATTGCATGCCGCAAACGGATGCCCGCTCAGACTCAGCCAGTGACCGCTGCGCAACTGCGCAAGATCACTGCAACCCTCGACCCGCACACCGTGCAGTCCGGCTTGGGAATCCTCGCTCAACTGCCATTGGCTGATGCCGGCAGAATCACTCGGGCGCTCATGCTCGTCCTGATACTGCGCGGCACCGGCCATCGGCAACCGCGCGGGGTCGTCGCCGAACACCAGGCAATGCCTGTTGTTCTGATGCTCGAAGTAATAGTGAATCCGCGCCTGCGCACACAAGCGCTGGAGCAGTTGCAGATCCGATTCACGGTACTGGGTGCAGAATGTCCGGGGCGGGTAATTGCCGTGCAATTCGAAGCGCCGCTGGGCGCCGACGATGCCGTGTTCCCTGAGTACCTGCTCAATGATCTGCGGCACCGAGCGGCCACTGAAGATTCGTTGACTGATACGCAGGCCGAGGCAATCGAGTTTCGGTCCGAGACGAATGCGGCTCAAGCGCAGGCCCTGGCCGTGTTCATGCTGGACGAGGCTTTGCAATTGACCGTGCACACCTTCGCCAGGCGCGCCGAAACACAGGAACGCCGAACGGTGAAGCAGACCGGCGAGATCCAGTTGCGGGTCGTCGATCAAGACATCGACCTCGAACGCAAAGGGTTCGTTGAGGGCTTCGCTACCGGTAAAGGCCAGGACTTCGAAAGGGTCGGACAGGCCCGCTACATCGAGACGAAACGACTCGTTGAGTGGATCGAACATGGGCGGATCTCTACAGGAGGGGCGGCCGGGGATTCTCGCCGAGAGGCATGGCCGAGTAGAGTGCCGAAGTACAACTTAGGAAATGACCTACGCGAAAAGCAGACCAGATGACTTTGCTGGCTGTGGTAGCCAAGCAATTCGCTTGAAAACGGGGAAATGTCCCACCGGATCATCTGAATTTTCCACAGCATCGGGAAAATTCTCAGACAACCCGGTGGAGACGCTACCTGGCCTCAGGAGGACAGGTAGGAAGAACGGGTCAGGCCCAGACGCAAAGCATCGAGGAATTGCGTGCGCTCGCTGGCACTGATGCGGGCACTGGCGCACTTGTCGCGGTAGTGAGTCATCAGTTCTTCCGGCGACAAATGCACGTAACGCAGCATGTCTTCGATGGTGTCGTGGGTCTCGATGCCGGCGTGGTACACGCTGCCATCGGCGTTCTGGTAGATGTTCACCGAGTCGGTGTCTCCGAACAGGTTGTGCATGTCGCCGAGGATTTCCTGATAGGCGCCGACCAGGAACACGCCCAGCAGGTAATCTTCGCCTTCGTTCAACGCGTGCACCGGCAGGCTGGTTTCGATGCTCTGCTCATCGACGTACTGGTTGATCTTGCCGTCGGAGTCGCAGGTCAGGTCTTGCAGCACCGCGCGGCGCAGCGGCTCTTCGTCGAGACGGTGCAGCGGAATGATCGGCAGCACCTGATCGATCGCCCAGGTGTCCGGCAGGCTCTGGAATACTGAGAAGTTGCAGATGTACTTGTCGGCCAGCTTGTCGTTGAGTTCGTCGAGCACTTGGCGGTGCGAACGCTGACGCGCTTTCAGCGAGTTGTGCAAGCGGCGGCACACGGCGAAGTAGCATTGTTCGGCCAAGGCTTTTTCCGCCAGCGTCAGCTTGCCATCGGCGTACTGCGCAGCCACGTCGCTCATGTAGTGAGTGGCGCGCCAATAGGTTTCGGTGACCATTTCAATGTCGGTCGGGCCGAGCAGGTCGACCAGCCACTGCACGGTTTCCGGCAGGCTTTCCTTGTTTTCGATCAGCGGGATTTCGTCGTTATGCTTCTCGACGTCGGTCACCTGCACCACCAGCATGGCGTGGTGCGCGGTCAGCGAGCGGCCGCTTTCGGAGAAGATGTGCGGATGCGGCAGGCTCTGCGCGTCGCAGAATTCCTTGAGCATGCCGACCACGACGCCGGCGTAATCGTCCATGTCGTAGTTGATCGAACTGGCGTTGCGCGAGTGCGTGCCGTCGTAGTCCACGCCCAGACCGCCGCCGACGTCGATGTGATCGACCGGCAAGCCGAGATTGCGCAGTTCGCCGTAGTAACGAATCGCTTCCTTGAAACCGTGCTGGTAGTCAGCGAGGTTGGCAATCTGCGAACCCATGTGGAAGTGCAGCAGGCGAATGCCCTGATCGAGACCGGCGCCACGGAAGCGCTCGACCACCGACAGCAGCTGTGCCGCCGACAGACCGAATTTGGATTTCTCGCCACCGGTGTCTGCCCACTTCGACGAGGCCAGCGACGACAGGCGCACGCGCAGACCGACCTGCGGCTTGACCTTCAGCGAGGCGGCTTCTTCGATTACCAGGCCGACTTCGGATTCTTTCTCGATCACGATAAAGACGTTGTGGCCAAGCTTCTGGCCCATCAGTGCCAGACGGATGAACTCGCGGTCCTTGTAGCCGTTGCAAACGATGGTGCCGCCCTTCGGCGCCAATGCCAGCACGGCCAGCAGCTCAGGCTTGGAGCCGGCCTCCAGACCGATGGAAACATCTTGGGTGGCGATGATGTTTTCGATCACCGCTTCTTGCTGGTTGACCTTGATCGGGTACAGCGCGGTGTATTTGCTCTGGTATTCCAGGCGTTCGATGTTGGAGTCGAAAGCGCCGGTCAACTGACGGACACGGTCTTGCAAAATGTCAGGGAAACGCACCAGCAGTGGCAGGGACAAACCGCTCTTGCGCAGTTGGTCGACTTGCTCGAACAGGTCGATGGGCGAGCTGCTCGGGCCGTTCGGACGTACTTCGACGCGACCGGCTTCATTGATCGCGAAATACCCGGCCCCCCAATGGCGGATCCCGTAAACGCTGCGGCTGTCCGCAACTGTCCATTGGCTGCCATCGTCTTTACGTGTGCGTCGTACGGACATCGAAGTCCCCTATAAAGAAGTCAGAGTGCGTCGCCTGAGGTGCAGGCCGGCGCAGTCTAAAGAATGAAAATGACGGTTCGTCAGTGCGGCGGTAGACCGCACTGACTGCGTGGAGTTTAGAAACCGTTCATGAACAGGCTCTGTGAAAACCATGGCGACGACGCCGGAATCGAGAACACTCGAAGCCGGATCAAGCCGCCGGAGGGTTTCACAGAGGCTGCTAGCCGCCGGACTTCTTCGCTTTGAAACCGTGCTTGATCAGCTCTGCCAAGAGTAGCTCGACGTGATCGCCCTGGATTTCGATGATGCCGTCCTTCAGCGCCCCGCCGGTGCCGCAACGTTTCTTCAACGTTGTCGCCAACTCTTTGAGCGCATCTTCGGCCAGGGGCACGCCGGTGATGGTGGTCACCGTCTTGCCGCCACGGCCCTTGCTCTCGCGTCGCACGCGGGCAATGCCGTCGCCGGCCGGAATCACGGTTTGTTTACAGATACAGGCGTCCACCGGCTTGCTGCATTCCGGGCAATGACGACCTGCGTCGGTGGAAAATACCAGGCCGCCCAGGGCGGCGAAGGATGCGGCTTTCTTGGCCACCGGCAATCCTCTCGGGAGGACAAAGACTGATCGCAACCTTGGGCAAGGTCCGCGACCGCGAAGCCCCACTCAGGCAGGGGCAGCGCTACTGCATCGGAAAGCTTTGAACGCTGGACTGAATATCTGCAGGCCAACCTCAAACTATCCGGTGCAGCTTGAAAAGGTCGCGCAGTGTAACGGCAAAAATCGCGATTGCTAAGTGCCAATCGGCGCCATTTCATATGTTCTTTGCGACGCCGGTTTGCTGCGCCTTGAGATAGCGCTGCAACGCCGCCAGAGAGTCCGGGCAATAAGGCTTTTCGGTGATTTCCTGCATGACCTGCTCAACCGGAATGAATCGCGCTTCGAGGACTTCCTCCGGTTGCAGTTTCAGCGGGCCGTCCCACACGGCGGAAAACGCCGAACACCATAGGCGATTGCCGGTGTCTTCGAAGTAGAAATGGTCGTGAGCGGTGAGTTCGACGCCGCTGACGCCCAGTTCTTCCTCCAGCTCCCGCGCCGCCGACTCGGCGTAAGTTTCATCGGCCTGGACCATGCCTCCCGCGGCGACATCCCAGTAACCGGGATAAATCGCCTTGCTCAAGGTGCGCCGGTGGACGCACAGCTCACCGGCGGAATTGAACAGCATGATGTAGGTGCCGCGACCGATCAGCCCGCGCTCACGCAAATCGGAGCGCACCAGAGCGCCGAGCAGGTTGTCCTGCTCGTCGACCCAGGCGATCTGCTCGGCATCCGAAGCGGCGCGGTGCTCGGCCTCTCTGGCTTGTTGGTCCACGTATCAGCCCTGATTGAGCAATTGGCGCAAATCGATCACGGCAGCGTTAGCCCGGGAAATATAGTTGGCCATGACCAGCGAGTGGTTGGCCAGAACGCCGAAACCGCTGCCATTGAGAATCATCGGGCTCCAGACCGGCTCCTGCGAAGCCTCGAGTTCGCGGATGATCTGACGCACGCTCACGGTCGCGTTCTTCTTCGCCAGCACATCGGCGAAGTCAACCTCGATGGCACGCAGCAGATGCGACAGTGCCCAAGCCTGACCGCGCGCTTCGTAGAACACGTTGTCGATCTGCATCCATGGGGTCTCGACGACTTCTTCGTCAACCTGCGGCACTTCGCCGACGGCCGGCACTTCGGTTTTCAGCGCAGTGTTGAGCTTGACCCGCCCGACACTGGCCGACAGCCGCTGCGACAGCGAGCCGAGACGGGTGCCGACATCGCCCAGCCAGTTGTTCAAGTTGTCGGCGCGGGCATAGAACAGTGCGTTTTTCTGGCTCGGATCCGACAGACGCGCCTGGTAGCGACTCAGGGAATTGATGCCTTCCTGATACTCCGACTCGCTGGACGGCAGCACCCAGCTCTTGTTGTCGAAGTTGAAGCGCGGTTCAGCCTTGGCCAGATCGGCGTCTTCGGCCGACTGCGATTGCGAACGGGCAAAATCCTTGCGCAGGGCGCGGGTCAGGTCACGCACCTGCACCAGCACGCCGTATTCCCAGCTCGGCGTGTTGTCCATCCACAGGCCCGGCGGGAAACGATCGTTGGAAATATAACCGCCCGGTTTGTTCAGCAAAGTGCCGGCGACGGTCTTCAGGGTTTCGACCGTCGTGTAGCCGACCACCATCTGCTTGCCTTCCTTCTCGGCAGCCACTTGGGCATTTTGCGCGACGGGAAACAGTTCCGGCTCCTGACTCCAGTACCAGCCCAGGGCAATGGTCACCAACAGATAAATGCCAACCAGCGTGGCCAGCGCCCGGCTGAACAGCAGCCCGCCCACATAATTGCGGGTGGCCGACTTCGGCTCGGCGGCACGTTCAGGCGCGCTGCCCGCGCGGTTTTTCCAGTCCAGCATGGCGTTATCCTTTCGATCACTTGGGTTCAACGGTTCGACCACAACCATACAACATCGTGCTAAGGCCTAGCACCCGCCGCTAAAGATAAGCCGCAAATCGTGTGGACGAATGACGCTTCGCGCCGGACTAGGGGTTTCCCTTATATCCGGACCGCCGCTCGCCGCCTGGAGGGGATGCCAGACACATCCGAAATACGTGTTCGAGACACCGCTGCGAGGTTTGCCCATCACCGACGCAGCCTCCGGTTCATGGGCCTTTGCGCGACGTAAAGGTCGAAAATGAAACCGCTCGGTCAGAAACTGAATCGTACCGCGCAGCAGATTATTGACGTACGACACTCGTCTAAGGGAAAAGAGGTGCTAGCATAGAGCCACCAGTCGATCTCAGCATGCAGCCTAACTAGTAGTCAGGATATGACCGAGCCAGAAGACCCCAGCCGTGAGCGTCTCAAGCAGCACTTTGCCCAGCGGGTAATTCATCAGGCACGTCAGATTCTTGAGATATGGCAGCGCCTGCAACGCAGTGAGTGGTCCACTGTCGATCTCGCCGAACTGAGCGAGGCGAATCTGCGCCTGCTGCGTTTTGCCGAGCGTTTCGAACAGCCGGAACACACCCAGTTGGCGCACCACATCAGCCAGTCGCTGCAAGCGGTGGACGCCAATCGCGGCCGCCTCAGCAGCGGCCTGATCACCGATCTCAATCGTTTGATGCAGCGCCTGTCGCGCACCGGTCTGCGCCACGGCGACCAACTCGACCAGACGTTTTTGCCGCCGCTGCGCAAACCGATCTACGTGATGCTGCAGGATCACGACCGTGCCGAACGGCTGGCCAAACAACTGGAATTCTTCGGCCTGAGCGCGCAAGCGCTGGACAGTGTCGCGGCGTTCCGTTCATCCATGGTCGAGCGTTTGCCCGCTGCCATTGTCATGGATGTCGACTTCAGCGGCCCCGGGGTCGGCCTGAAACTCGCTGCCGAGGCCCAGGTCGGTCTGGAAGAACCCTTGCCGCTGTTGTTCTTCAGCCTGCACGAAACCGACACGCCGACCCGTCTCGCCGCCGTGCGCGCCGGGGGCCAGGAATTCCTTACCGGCACCCTCGAAGCGTCGAGTCTGCTGGAGAAAATCGAGGTGCTGACCTGCGTCGCCCAGTACGAGCCTTATAAAGTGCTGATCATCGACGACTCGCGCGCCCAGGCCCTGCACACCGAGCGCCTGCTCAACAGCGCCGGGATCGTCACCCGCACCTTGATCGAACCGATTCAGGCGATGGCCGAACTGGCGGATTTCCAGCCCGATCTGATCATTCTCGATATGTACATGCCAGCCTGCACCGGCACCGAGCTGGCCAAGGTCATTCGCCACAACGACCGCTACGTCAGCGTGCCGATCATTTACCTGTCGGCCGAGGACGACCTGGACAAGCAGCTCGACGCCATGAGCGAGGGTGGCGATGACTTTTTGACCAAACCGATCAAGCCGCGACACCTGATCACCACCGTGCGCAACCGCGCGGCGCGGGCGCGTAACCTCAAGGCGCGGATGGTTCGCGACAGCCTCACCGGCCTGTACAACCACACACACATTCTGCAATTGCTCGAAGACTGCTCGTTCCGCGCCCGTCGCGAGAACAAGCCGCTGAGCTTTGCCATGCTCGACATCGATCACTTCAAACGGGTCAACGACAGCCACGGCCACCCGATGGGCGATCGCGTGATCAAGAGCCTGGCGTTGTTTCTCAAGCAGCGCCTGCGCAAAACCGATTTCATCGGTCGTTACGGTGGCGAAGAGTTCGCCATTGTCATGCCCGACACCGATATTGAAGCTGCGCACAAGGTGCTCGACGAGATTCGCCAGCGCTTCGCCGAAATCCATTACCCGGCACAGCCGCAGGATTTGTGGTGCACGTTCAGCGCCGGCGTGGTGGAAATGAGCGATGACTGCGACAGCCTGATGATGGCCAGCCAGGCCGACGAGGCGCTGTACCGCGCCAAGGGTGCCGGCCGCAATCGGGTGCAGACCGCGCGACACTCAAAGCAAAGTGCCACCTTTTCATCGGAATCCACTGATTCGGTCATAACCTTGTAATAGAACCGCAATAAATTCAGGCGCTTACCATTTCTTGCCGTTGGTAGCCGTCATGCGCCTGAAGTTGCTCACCAATCTCAATACCCTGCTGCTCGTCGCCGTGTGCCTGGCACTCGGCGCGACGCTGTGGTGGTCGCAAAAAGCGCTGGAGCGTCCGTATCTGTTGATGGAGCGCTATCTGGGGTTGTCGCAGCAATTGCAGAATGAGGTCGCACGCAATGTCGAGGATTACCTCGCCAATGGCGACGCCTTGCGCTTGAGCAGCGCCGCCCAGGCCATCGAAGCGGTGCAGAAGGAACTCGGTGAACTGCCGCCAGCCCTCGCCGACACCCTGCGACCGAGCCTGACGAGCCTTCAAGCGTTCAGCAAAAGCGACTTGCTCGCCGCCGGCAAACTGGCGGGCGACCCGCAGGCGCTGTTGCTACAGGCCGAGCGTGAACTGAGCGCCAGCCTCGACCAGCTCAGCGCGTACGCCAACGGCAATACCGCCTATCTCCCACCGTTGCTTGCGGCTTCGCAGCATCTGGGCAAACTGTCGCTGGCGCGAGACAAAATGGTCAGCAGCGGGCGCAGTGAACTGGCCGCCGATGTCGAGCGCGAGGTGAACAACATGCGCGCCCAGGCTCAGGCGATTGATGCCCTGCCCTTGCTCGGCGTGGTTGCCGACAATCAATCGAGCAGCGACGATTTCGCCGCAATGATGGGCATCGAGAACACCGAAAAAACCGCTGCCGAAGACGCCGGCGTCGCTCTCAAGCGCGAGTTGAACAGCTTGTTGAGCCGTTATCCGGCAGAACTGGCACGCACCCGCGAACAGATCCAGAAGCGCGCCGAGCTCAGCGCCGCCACCCACGAAAAACTGGCCACGGTGCAGCACGCCATCGCCGGTCTGGAACCGGTGGTACGTGCGCAGCACGGGCAGATCCAGAGCGAAGTGCGCCTGATGCAAGGCGTGATGATCGGTCTGATTCTGCTGATCGCATTGCTGATCGACACCTTGCAGCGCCGCCTTGCCCGCACCCTGACCCACCTCGCCCCGGCGCTGTCGGTCTGGGCCGATGGCGATTTCAGCCGCGACATTCAACTGGGCAAGACCAATCGCGAATTGCAGGACATCGAAGCCTCGCTCAACCGCCTGCGCGCCTATCTGGTGGATCTGGTCGGGACCATTCGCGGCAACGCCGAACAAGTGGCGGGAAGCAGCCGCACCCTCGCCGAACTGAGCCACGACCTGCACAGCGGCGCTGAGCACCAGGCCGGCGATACCGCGCTGATTCGTGACTCGCTCGGCGAGCTGGAGGCGACCATCCAGCAGGTTGCCGGCGATGCGCAGCAGGCCGCCGACGCCAGCCGTCACGCCGGGCAAGCGGTTGAACACGGCCAGCGCGTGATTGGCTTGAGTCTCACCGGTTTGCATGCGCTGGTCGGCGAAGTTCAGGGCAACGCGCAGATGATCGAGCACCTGGCACAAGAGTCAGCAACCATCGGTGGCGTACTGACGGTGATCCGCTCGATTGCCGACCAGACCAATCTGCTGGCCTTGAACGCGGCGATCGAAGCGGCGCGCGCCGGCGAAATGGGCCGGGGTTTCGCCGTCGTCGCCGAAGAGGTGCGCTCGCTGGCACAACGCACCGCTGGCGCGACTGCCGAAATCCAGACGCTGATTGCCGGGCTGCAAACCGCCGCCCGCCAATCGGTCGAAGGCATGCGTGCGCAAGTCGAGCACGCCGAAGCCACAGCCAATCAGGCGCAAGCGGCGGACGGCGCGCTGGACAAGATCGTCGGGGCGATTCAAACCATTGCCGACACCGCCGTGCGCATTGCCGAGGTCACCGCACAGCAGAGTGGCGCGGTCAGCGAGATTCGCGATCACAGTGAGCGCATTCATCTGTTGGGTGGGGACAACTTGCTGCGGATCGGTCAGGGACGTGAACAGGGCGAGAATTTGCTGGTGTTGGGTGGACGATTGCATACAGCCGTTCAGGCCTTCCGCGTCTGATACACCGCTTTCGCGAGCAGGCTCGCTCCCACTTTGGAATGCATGCCCCGTGGGAGCGAGCCTGCTCGCGAAGGGGCCCGCCCAATCTCCGTAAATGACCGGATCAGGTCAGCCGGTCACATATCTCGCGCAAACATCGCCCATCGTGCGGCCTTTTGCATGGAACTGGACAGTCATAAAGGCTTTGCGGCATAGTCGCCGGGTTCTGACGACTGCTCATTGATAACAAGGACAATGCAGATGGCAACACTACTGGTGCTGCACGGCCCCAACCTGAACCTGCTCGGCACCCGCGAACCGGGCACCTATGGGTCGACGACCCTGGCGCAGATCAATCAGGATCTGGAACGCCGCGCCCGCGAAGCCGGCCACCATCTGCTGCATCTGCAAAGCAATGCCGAATACGAATTGATCGACCGCATTCACGCCGCGCGCGGCGAAGGCGTGGATTTCATTCTGATCAATCCGGCGGCTTTTACGCACACAAGTGTCGCATTACGTGACGCGCTGCTGGGAGTGAGCATCCCATTCATCGAAGTGCATTTGTCCAACGTGCACAAGCGCGAACCTTTCCGCCATCACTCCTACTTCTCCGATGTAGCGGTAGGAGTGATCTGCGGCCTTGGCGCCAGCGGTTACCGACTGGCCCTGGAGGCCGCACTAGAGCAGCTTGAAAACCAGGCAACAGCTTGAACGACAAGCGTTAAACGCCCCTGACCGACCCTTGGGAGTTGATGATTCATGGATATCCGTAAAGTTAAGAAACTGATCGAATTGCTGGAAGAGTCCGGCATCGACGAGCTCGAGATCAAGGAAGGCGAAGAGTCCGTACGCATCAGCCGTCACAGCAAGACCCCGGCTCAGCAGTACTACGCGCCAGCACCGATGCAGGCTCCGGCCGCTGCACCGGTTGCAGCCGCTCCAGTCGCTGCCGCCGCCCCGGCTGCCGCTGCCGCCCCAGCGTTGAACGGCACCGTTGCCCGTTCGCCGATGGTCGGTACGTTCTATCGCAAATCTTCGCCGACCTCGCCGTCCTTCGTTGAAGTCGGGCAGACCGTGAAGAAAGGCGACACCCTGTGCATCGTCGAAGCCATGAAGATGATGAACCACATCGAAGCTGAAACCAGCGGTGTGATCGAGTCCATCCTCGTCGAAGACGGCCAGCCGGTTGAGTACGACCAACCGCTGTTCACCATCGTTTGAACTGCGGAGAGCCTTTGATGACTGCGAAGTTGGAAAAAGTTCTGATCGCGAACCGCGGTGAGATCGCCCTGCGGATTCTGCGTGCCTGCAAAGAGATGGGCATCAAGACCGTCGCCGTTTACTCCAAGGCCGACAAAGAGCTGATGCACCTGGGTCTGGCAGACGAATCCGTCTGCATCGGCCCGGCGTCCGCCGCTCAGTCCTACCTGCACATCCCGGCCATCATCGCTGCTGCTGAAGTGACCGGCGCCACCGCCATTCACCCAGGCTACGGTTTCCTCGCGGAAAACGCCGATTTTGCCGAACAGGTCGAGAATTCCGGCTTCGCCTTCATCGGCCCGAAAGCCGACACCATTCGCCTGATGGGCGACAAGGTCTCGGCCAAGCACGCGATGATCGAAGCGGGCGTACCGACCGTTCCAGGCTCCGACGGCCCATTGCCGGAAGACGAAGAAACGGCGCTGCGTATCGGCCGTGAAGTCGGCTACCCGGTGATCATCAAAGCCGCTGGCGGCGGCGGTGGTCGCGGCATGCGTGTGGTGCACAAGGAAGAAGACCTGATCGCCTCGGCGAAACTGACCCGCTCCGAAGCAGGCGCGGCGTTCGGCAACCCGATGGTCTATCTGGAAAAATTCCTCACCAACCCGCGCCACGTCGAAGTGCAAGTGCTGTCCGACGGCCAGGGCCACGCCATCCATCTGGGCGACCGCGACTGCTCGTTGCAGCGCCGCCACCAGAAGGTTCTCGAAGAAGCGCCGGCACCGGGCATCGACGAGAAGGCGCGTCAGGAAGTCCTGGCTCGCTGCGTCAAGGCGTGCATCGACATCGGCTACCGTGGCGCCGGCACCTTCGAGTTCCTCTACGAGAACGGTCGTTTCTACTTCATCGAAATGAACACTCGTGTTCAGGTGGAACACCCGGTTTCTGAAATGGTCACCGGTATCGACATCGTCAAGGAGATGCTCAGCATCGCCGCTGGCAACAAGCTGTCGTTCACTCAGGATGACGTGGTGATCCGCGGTCACTCGCTGGAGTGCCGGATCAACGCCGAAGACCCGAAAACCTTCATGCCGAGCCCGGGCACGGTCAAGCATTTCCACGCCCCAGGCGGCAACGGCGTTCGCGTCGATTCGCACCTGTACAGCGGCTATGCCGTACCCCCGAACTACGACTCGCTGATCGGCAAGCTGATCACTTACGGCGCGACCCGCGACGAAGCCCTGGCCCGCATGCGCAACGCCCTGGACGAAATCGTGGTCGACGGGATCAAGACCAACATCCCGCTGCACCGCGATCTGGTTCGCGACGAAGGCTTCTGCAAAGGGGGCGTGAACATTCACTACCTCGAGCACAAGCTGGCCAAACAGTCGTAAGGCTGCACGCAAAGTAACTAAAAAACCCGATCCGGCTGGATCGGGTTTTTTTATGGGAGCTCCGCCTGCAAACAGCGCGTTACTACAGCAGTACCAGCGCGAAAGCCTGGTCGCGAATCATTTCGGAGGTTACCGCCTTGCCATACTTATCAACCACGACGCCGGGACGGTTCTCATACAGCGGCGTGCTGGTAACGCGCGCTTCAACCCTCAATACGCGCTGTGACAAGTTGTCCGCGGGCATGTGCGCTGGTACCGCGTGGGCAGTCCTCGCTAATGGATTGTATAATCCGCCAACTGAATCCATGGAATGCTTGAACACTGTTGTGACCCCATTGCGCAGATTCAGCGACACGCCGAAAGTATTCCCCACGCAGAGAGAATACGACCAGTAATCCCACGTAGGCCGCACGCCGTTGCGTCGCAATTCGCTTCTGATCACCCCGCCGATATCACCACCGAACAGCCAGTCCCCGCCCACGAGGGTCGCACGAACATCCTTCGCTTCTCCGCCTATGCGCTTCACCACATCGTCGACCCGTGCCTTGATCAACGAACGAATATTGTGATCGATATGAATGACCGCGCCGATCTTCGTCGCCGGGTTGTACAACGATGCAACCACACACGTCTGGGCATTGACTGAAAACAGATAATTGTCCGCAGCTCCGTCGACCAGCTTCGCCACCACAGCTTCGCCCTGCAACGCGCCCCTGACCGGATCCGGACTGACACGCCCGGGAAAAGCCTCGCGCAGATCCGTGATGCTGCCCAGGTTGCGAACGGTATCATTCCCGCCTCTGAGCCCAACCCGCTCATGTGTCCACTTGCCACGCGGCGTCAGGCGTATGGGCCGATTGTAAATGGCGTTCGGGCGCTGGGCATCAATCAGACTCAGACCGTCGAAATGAGGGTTTTTCTTGACCTGGTAATATTTACCCTTGTGACGAATGTAGTACGCCGGTTGAGCTTGCGTCGTGCTGGGTGCACTGCGCCAGGTACCAAAAAAGACACTATCGTCGGTCACCCGCTGCAGCCGTTCGGGAGCCTTCGCAACCGCCTGTTTAGGCTTGAAGCGCACCTCTCGCACCATCGGCAAGGTTTCTTTCGTTCTTGCCGGTGCCCCGCTCTTCAGGCGCTCGGCCAGTAATGATATGGGCCTTACCGTTTGCTTCAGACTTCTGAGTGCTTGCCCGAGGAGTTTGATTGCACTGCCTGCGCCGACCATGGCGAACAGAGCTCCCCAGGATGCTTCCAGCCAGTGCAACAGTGCTGCGTCTGTATCGCCCTCCTGATGAGCGCCAAGGGCTTGAGTGACGCTGGCGGCAATAAACGCGGCATCCAGCAGCAAAGCAAAGGGCGGGAAAACGATGCAAAAAGGCGCTGCTGCGAACACCAACCCCTTGACTACCTGCTTTTCGATCACCTCGGCGCGACTGGTGGTGATGTCTGCTACGTCAGTGACCGCCCGTTCAATGCAGGCATTGAACTCTCCCCGGCAATCACCCACACGCTGCCACTCGTATAGCGTATCGACGTGCATGTTCTTCGCTGTCATTGCCCGCAAATAGCGCGAAACGGCTTGCCGCGCGCCCGTGGCCACGCGCGACATTACGTAGTCACTCAGAGCGCCTGTCGTTTCCCCGCAGAAACTTTCATATCGGCGAAACGTCACGCCATCGGGAGCGTCCGGCATGTAAAGCCAGCTAGCCGCATCAGGGTCAAACCAGACAAAAACATAAACCCCCAACACGATATGCCCACGAATCGCGAACCGGAACACGCCGTCATGGGCCACGATACTGGCTCCCGAGCCCCGCCCGCTCGGCAACTCCCCATTGCTCAACCGGGAGACTTGCCGGACCAGCGCAATGTAAGCCGTTTCAAGTATTTGATTTTTACTTCTGGCGACCCGCAGATCACGGTCCATTTTCAACAGCAACACAGTGCGATAGGCATATCGGCGACTGTCATAGGCCGGATCGCCCGACTCGAGATATTTGCCGCGAATCTCCTTGGCGTAGGCGTCTCCCAGATACGCCCTGCGCAGATACAGCGCCAGCTCAGCACTGCGCAGCTGACTCAGGTCCTGGCCGACAGACGAGCGTACGCCGCGATCCGGATGGTTGATCCCCCTGTTTTCATCGTATCCGTAAATGGCCAGATCGAGCAGACTGGAGACTTTCGACTTGTAATCATTGCCGGGCTCACTGTGGTCAATCAGGACCGTGGCAGGATCAACCGGCTCCAGCACATTGCGGCTGCGCAGATACGGTGTAATCGCTTCGGCGATGGTGCGTTTGGCAAAATCGACGAAGACCTCGTAGCCGGTCAGCAGCTCACTGAGAACCTGCTGATGAACCTCTAACTCCTGATTGAGGCTGCTGATGCGTCGTCGTGCCTCAAGCCCAAGCGCCGCGTACCAGCCTGGCGAGTGGTCCTGCTCAACCTGCTTGAGATTGTTTGCAAGGCCCATTTGCGCGGCGTCATCGACGCAATCGATGAACGTCTTTGTGCCGCGCCTGATGTCGCGGCTCATGCCCCACAAGCGAGGATCGTTCGACACACTGAACAGATACGCCCGCGCTTTATCCCCGGTTGCCGGCGAGAGCTGCCGCAACAGATATTCACGTCCGGACTCGGTCTGGGTCCATCCCCACAATTCACCGCTCAACTCCACAAGTGAAGGCAGCCGGATCCACTCCTGGCCGTCTGGCTTGTTGGGCGCATACAACAGGAAATCGTTAACGCCGCCGGCAGCTTCTTCGTGATAGAACAGCAGCAGATCGGCACACTTCATGCCGTTGGGCAGCGTCAAACCGCAGACGCGAAAACGTGCTACCGACGCCTCGCCATCCCATACCTGTTCGAGACGCTCATGGTCGGCGACCGATAAATGCCCGGCACACCGGGCAACAAAAGCACTTTGCTTGAGTCGCTGCGCAAACCAGGCGCTCAATGCCTCTTTTACGTCTTCGCGCTCGTATTGCCGAACGAGCTCGTGGTGATAGTCCGTGGGAAGATCCTGCGTCGCCAGCATGTCGGCAATGAATGGCGATTCCAGTGGCTGATTCCGCAGAGGCGTGTCACTGGCCAACCCCGCCACCGAGGCAAAATCCCGACCAATCGGCCCGCCGGCGAGCAGCTCGGTCAGGCTTCGGTTCTGCGTCCGCTCACCAACCGCCGAACGCCACGCCAACCGCACCAGGGTCGTGTCCGGTTCGACCTGCATGTCCAACTGCAACTGGATGAAGTCGATGGCTCGCTGTCGAGCGTAGGCCTGCAACGAACCGTAGCCCTCAAGCAGGTTGTCGAGCACGGCCTGGGCTTGCATGGTCTGTTCTTGATGGTCATGAAGCAAACGTCGATCGGGTTCCTTCAACACTCGCAACCAGTGCGGCAATTGCTCGAAGGCCAGCGCCTCGATAATTTTGCGCTCCCGGGGCGATGCCAGTGAGGTCAATCGATACCGGCGCGCGCCACGCTCCTGGATTTTTTCAATTCTGTCGCGCAGTCGAGCTGCCGTCAGTCCGGCAAGCTGCTCGGGATGGAAGAGTTTTTCGATGTCATCGATATATCGCTGCAGCTTGCGCTCGATCATACGGTCGAACCGTGGCTCCAGCTCCTTGGTCTGCCAGTGATCATGGAGATACTGCTTGTACTGCTCAAGACAATACGCAGCGACCGTATCAACGGTGCGGATGACCGTCTCTCGGCGATCGGCAGGTAACCCCGGGTCCGCCCCTCCGGGCCAGCGATAAGGTGCGTCCCTGACGGCGACGAAGATCAGCGGTTTGCCGTCTATGAGCTTTTGCAGCACGGCATCGACAAGGGAAATGACGAAACCCGGATCGATAACCCCATCAGGGTAATGAATGCGCAATTCGATCAATGCGAAGTGTTCAATCGCTTCCAGCAAGGTCATTTGGCTACCGAGGCGCTTGTCCGTCATCACCTGCCAGCGTGTCACCCGCAATAGCACTTCCTGCGCTGTCCCCGCCGGCTCAGTCGTTGTCGGCAACGTATCGCCTGCAATCCCTTGTTGATCCGTCATATCGCCCAGTCCTTTATGCCTTGAAGTGAGCCCTCACTCTATTGACCGCTCAGCCGCCTGCGGCCATACATATGTATATCGAACCAGGGAATCTGTAACAGCAGACGGCCGTGTCCACTTTGCCGGCGACCTGGCGTAAACTGCGCGCTTTTGCAGCTTCGGGCTGCCCCACAGATTTTTTCAAAGGTGCCCGCCATGCCTTGGCTGCAAGTCCGTCTCGCCATCACTCCGGAACAAGCCGAAACCTACGAAGACGCGTTCCTTGAAGTCGGTGCCGTCTCGGTGACGTTCATGGACGCCGAAGACCAGCCGATCTTCGAGCCGGAACTCAACACCACCCCGCTGTGGTCGCACACTCATCTGCTGGCCCTGTTCGAAGGCGGCACCGAAGCTGCGCCGGTCCTGGCCCACCTCGAGCTGCTGACCGGCGGCCCGCTGCCCGAGCACCACAGCGAAGTCATCGAAGACCAGGACTGGGAGCGCAGCTGGATGGACGGTTTCGAGCCGATGCGTTTCGGCCAGCGCCTGTGGATCGTGCCGAGCTGGCACGCCGCGCCGGAACCCGACGCGGTCAATCTGCTGCTGGACCCGGGCCTGGCGTTCGGCACCGGCACCCATCCGACGACGGCACTGTGCCTGGAATGGCTTGACGGTCAGGACCTGAAAGGCTGCAACGTGCTGGATTTCGGCTGCGGCTCGGGAATTCTGGCGATCGCCGCGCTGCTGCTCGGCGCTAAAGAAGCCGTTGGCACCGACATCGACGTGCAGGCGCTGGAAGCTTCGCGCGATAACGCCGGGCGCAACAACATCGCCGACGAGTTGTTCCCGTTGTACCTGCCAGAGGATCTGCCGCAGGTTCAGGCTGACGTGCTGGTCGCCAATATTCTCGCCGGCCCGCTGGTGGCCCTGGCGCCGCAATTGTCCAGCCTGGTCAAGTCCGGCGGGCGCCTGGCACTGTCCGGCATCCTCGCCGAGCAGGGCGAAGAGGTCGCGGCGGCTTATGCGCAGGACTTCGACCTCGACCCGATTGCCAATCGCGATGGCTGGGTGCGCATCACCGGGCGTCGGCGCTAAAATGACCGCTTGCCTGAACCGGATCGCCGCATGACCGACAGTTTCGTCACCCAGTGCCCGCATTGCCAGACCAGCTTCCGCGTCAACCATGCTCAGTTGAGCGTGGCCCGCGGGGTGGTTCGCTGCGGCTCTTGCCTGCAAGTGTTCAACGCCGCCAGGCAGTTGCTCGAGCAACACGCCGGCAAGGATCCGGTGGCACCGTCGGTAGCCCAACCCGCTCCGGCAGCGCAACCACCGGCCGTCGACACAAGCGCACCGCGGGCGATCAGCCAAAAGCAATGGAGTGCCTCGGAGCTGGACCTGGACAGCCTCGATCTGGACGAGGAACTCGCCCGCCTCGAACAACGCGAGATCCAGCCGATCAGCGAATTCGGCCGCCCGCGCGAAGACGCCTTGAGCGCCCGCCGCGACAGTCCGGAACCGGACGAAGCCGTCTGGCCGGACAGCCTGTTCAGCGAACCTGCCAACGAACGTCCGCAAGACCTCGACAACGCCCCGCCGTCGGCGGAGATCGAGCCGGTCAAATCCGCGCGCACGGAACCCTCGCTGTCGCTGGAGCCGGTGGACCTGGATGACGAGCCGGCGATCCCGCAACTGCGCCTGCACGATCCGATCGATCCGAACGCCCGTCGCGAGCGCCTGTCAGCCGACGAAGACGACGACTTGCCCGCGATCGAACCGCAGCGCAAGAAACGCGGACGCGCCGAGCCCGGCGTCCGCGCCGAAGTGCTGCAAGACCTGACCGACGACCCGCTGCAACTGGACTGGCAGAAACGCCGTTCGCCGTGGGGTCGGCGCCTGCTCTGGCTGGTGCTGGTCGTGCTGGCAGCCGGCGCGCTGGCCGGCCAGTACATCGCCTATCACTTCGACGAACTGGCGCGCCAGGATCAATACCGCCCGTGGTTCCAGCAGGTCTGCCCGCAGATCGGCTGCACCGTGCCATCGAAGGTCGACATCGCCAAAATCAAAAGCAGTAACCTGGTGGTGCGCAGCCATCCCGAGTTCAGCGGGGCGCTGGTGGTCGACGCGATCATCTACAACCGCGCCACATTCTCCCAACCGTTTCCATTGCTTGAGCTACGCTTTGCCGATCTCAACGGTCACCTGATCGCCAGTCGCCGCTTCAAGCCCGGCGAATACCTCAGCGGCGATCTGGAAGGCCTGGCGGAAATGCCACCGCAAACACCGATCCACATCGCGCTGGATATTCTCGATCCAGGCCCGAAAGCGGTGAATTACAGCCTGAGCTTCCACTCGCCCGAGTGAACGGCTGGACCGGCTCCGGATTGACGGCGGTTTTCTGACTGCTCTCCATGCAACCAAACCGCTGGCGATAACGGAATAACTGTTCAGATTTTGTTCAATTGAGCCTTTAACCAGTCATCGAGAGCGGGTATCATGCCAACCCTTTTTCGAACTCTCATGATCCGGCCCCACTTCAGGGAAGTCCTATGTCGGCGGTACGCATCGGCCCATACACATTGCAGAACGGCTTGATTCTCGCCCCGATGGCGGGCGTCACCGATCAGCCCTTTCGTCAGCTGTGCAAGCGTCTGGGCGCAGGGCTTGTCGTCTCGGAAATGGTCACCAGCGACATGAGCCTGTGGAACACCCGCAAGTCGCGCATGCGCATGATCCACGAAGGCGATCCCGAGCCACGCTCGGTACAGATTGCCGGTGGCGATGCGCAGATGCTGGCGGATGCGGCCCGGGCGAACGTCGAGCTGGGCGCGCAGATTATTGATATCAACATGGGTTGCCCGGCAAAGAAGGTCTGCAACAAGGCCGCCGGTTCCGCGTTGTTGAAAGACGAAGCACTGGTGACCGAGATCCTGCAGGCCGTCGTGGCGGCAGTCGATGTGCCGGTCACCCTGAAGATCCGCACGGGCTGGGATCGCGACAACAGGAACGGCCTGACCGTGGCGAAAATCGCCGAACAGGCCGGGATCACCGCGCTGGCCGTGCATGGCCGCACGCGCGCCGATCTGTACACAGGGGAAGCGGAGTACGACACGATTGCCGCGATCAAGCAGGCGGTGTCGATTCCGGTGTTTGCCAATGGCGATATCGATTCGCCGCAAAAGGCCCGTTACGTGCTCGACGCGACCGGTGCCGATGGCCTGCTGATAGGCCGTGCCGCCCAGGGGCGGCCATGGATTTTTCGCGAGATCGAGCACTTCCTGCGTACCGGCGAGCAATTGCCGGCACCGGAGCTGATCGAAGTGGAACACATTCTGCTTGAGCATCTGGCCGCCCTTCACGCCTTCTATGGGGACGTGATGGGCGTGCGCATTGCCCGCAAGCATGTGGGCTGGTATCTCGCAACCTTGCCGGGCGCCAGGGAGTTTCGCGCCCGTTTCAATCGTTTGGATGGTACGGAAACACAATGCGCCAACGTTCGGGAGTTCTTCGCCGAGCGTTACAAGAGCCTGACAGGGGACGAAGAAGGGGTGGCCGCATGACGATGATGACCGAGACTTTAGTGAGTGGAACAGCACCCGTGAGCGACAACGTGAATTTGAAACAGCACCTCAATACGCCGAGCGAAGAAGGCCAGACCCTTCGCGGGAGTGTCGAGAAGGCGCTGCACAATTATTTCGCCCACCTTGAGGGCGCGTCCGTCACGGACGTGTACAACCTGGTGCTTTCCGAAGTCGAGGCGCCCCTGCTCGAAAGCGTGATGAACTACGTCAAGGGCAATCAGACCAAGGCCAGTGAGCTGCTGGGACTGAACCGCGGCACACTGCGCAAGAAACTCAAGCAGTACGATCTGCTGTAAGCATTCAATCAAACCAGAAAGGCGCCCGCGTAAAAAACGGTCGCCTTTTTTGCTGACTTCCTTTGCTTTTGATGGAAATTGAGATGACCGACCAGACTACCCGCCTGCCGATCCGCCGCGCCTTGATCAGCGTTTCCGACAAGACCGGGATCCTCGAATTCGCCAGGGAGCTTGAAGCCCTGGGCGTCGAGATCCTCTCCACCGGCGGAACGTTCAAGTTGCTGCGCGACAACGGCGTTGCCGCAGTGGAAGTCGCGGATTACACCGGTTTCGCCGAGATGATGGACGGCCGGGTGAAAACCCTGCACCCGAAAATCCACGGCGGCATCCTCGGTCGTCGCGGTATCGACGACGCGATCATGAGCGAGCACGGCATCAAGCCGATCGATCTGGTGGCGGTCAACCTCTATCCGTTCGAAGCCACCATCAACAAGCCAGGCTGCGACCTGCCGACCGCCATCGAGAACATCGATATCGGCGGCCCGACCATGGTCCGTTCCGCAGCAAAAAACCATAAAGATGTAGCGATCGTGGTGAATGCCAGCGATTACGCCGACGTCCTGCAAAACCTCAAGGCCGGTGGCCTGACCTACGCCCAGCGTTTCGACCTGATGCTCAAGGCCTTCGAACACACTGCCGCCTACGACGGCATGATCGCCAACTACATGGGCACCGTGAATCAGGCGGCCGAAACCCTGACCACCGAAGGTCGCAGCGAATTCCCGCGCACCTTCAACAGCCAGTTCATCAAGGCTCAGGAAATGCGCTACGGCGAGAACCCGCACCAGAGCGCGGCGTTCTACGTTGAAGCCAAACCTGCCGAAGTCGGCATCGCCACCGCGACCCAGCTGCAAGGCAAAGAGCTGTCGTACAACAACGTGGCCGACACCGACGCTGCGCTGGAATGCGTGAAGAGCTTCGTCAAGCCAGCCTGTGTGATCGTCAAGCACGCCAACCCGTGCGGCGTCGCTGTCAGCCCGGACGCCGAAGGCGGTATCCGTCAGGCCTACGAACTGGCCTACGCCACCGACACCGAGTCGGCCTTTGGCGGCATCATCGCCTTCAACCGTGAACTGGATGCCGAGACCGCCAAGGCGATCGTCGAGCGTCAGTTCGTTGAAGTGATCATCGCGCCATCGGTCAGTGAAGAAGCCCGCGCCATCGTCGCGGCCAAAGCCAACGTGCGCCTGCTGGCCTGCGGCGAGTGGTCGGCTGACCGCGCTGCTGCCTGGGACTACAAGCGCGTCAACGGTGGTCTGCTGGTACAGAGCCGCGATATCGGAATGATCGGCGCCGATGACCTGAAAGTCGTGACCAAACGCGCTCCGACCGAACAGGAAATCCACGACCTGATCTTCGCCTGGAAAGTTGCCAAATACGTTAAATCCAACGCCATCGTCTACGCCAGGAACCGCCAGACCATCGGTGTCGGCGCCGGCCAGATGAGCCGCGTCAACTCGGCGCGCATCGCTGCAATCAAGGCTGAGCATGCCGGTCTGCAGGTTGCCGGATCGGTGATGGCCTCCGATGCGTTCTTCCCGTTCCGCGATGGTCTGGACAACGCGGCCAAGGTCGGCATTACCGCCGTGATCCAGCCGGGTGGCTCGATGCGTGACGCTGAAGTGATTGCCGCTGCTGATGAAGCAGGGATCGCGATGGTGTTCACCGGCATGCGCCATTTCCGTCACTAAGAAGCAGTCGCAAGCTTCAAGCTGCAAGCTGCAAGAAAAAGCTGATCAGAGTCGCTTTCCCTTGCAGTTGCAGCCTCACTAACTCAGAGCCACAAGCTGCCATCTGGCGCGATGCATACCCGCCCTTACTTGCAGCTTGTAGCTTGCAGCTTCTCCAAAGGAGTCTCCCTTGAATGTTTTGATCATTGGCAGCGGTGGCCGTGAGCACGCCCTGGCCTGGAAAGTGGCTCAGGATCCGCGCGTGCAGAAAGTCTTCGTTGCACCGGGCAACGCCGGTACGGCGATTGAGGCCAAGTGCGAAAACGTTGCCATCGACGTACTCGCCCTTGAGCAACTGGCCGACTTCGCCGAGAAAAACGTCGCCCTGACCATCGTCGGCCCGGAAGTACCGCTGGTCGCTGGCGTGGTCGATCTGTTCCGTTCCCGTGGCCTGGACTGCTTCGGTCCGACCGCCGGTGCTGCGCAACTGGAAGGTTCGAAAGCCTTCACCAAGGATTTCCTCGCCCGTCACAAGATCCCGACCGCCGATTACCAGAACTTCACCGAGATCGAGCCGGCCCTGGCTTATCTGCGTGAAAAAGGTGCGCCGATCGTGATCAAGGCCGACGGCCTGGCTGCGGGCAAAGGCGTGATCGTTGCCATGACCCTGGCCGAAGCCGAAGACGCCGTGCGTGACATGCTCGCCGGCAATGCGTTCGGCGATGCCGGTTCGCGCGTGGTCATCGAAGAATTCCTCGACGGCGAAGAAGCTTCGTTCATCGTCATGGTCGACGGCAAGAACGTGCTGCCGATGGCCACCAGCCAGGATCACAAACGCGTCGGCGACGGCGACAGCGGCCCGAACACCGGCGGCATGGGCGCTTACTCCCCTGCCCCGGTGGTGACCGCCGACGTGCATCAGCGCGTGATGGACCTGGTGATCTGGCCGACCGTGCGTGGCATGGCAGAAGAAGGCAATGTCTACACCGGTTTCCTCTACGCCGGTCTGATGATCGACAAGGCGGGCAATCCGAAGGTCATCGAATTCAACTGCCGCTTCGGCGATCCGGAAACCCAACCGGTGATGCTGCGTCTGCAATCGAGCCTGGTCTTGCTGGTCGAAGCCGCACTGGCACAAGCGCTGGATAAAGTCGAAGCACAGTGGGATCCGCGTCCGAGTGTCGGCATCGTGCTGGCCGCTGGCGGCTACCCGGGCGATTACGCCAAGGGCGCAGCGATCAACGGCCTGGAGGCTGCCGCGAATCTGGAAGGTAAAGTCTTCCACGCCGGTACCGCATTGAAGGACGACAATGTCGTCACCGCCGGTGGTCGCGTACTTTGCGCCACCGCAATGGGCGCAAGCGTCAGCGAAGCCCAGCAGCAAGCCTATAAACTCGCGGCGGCCATCGACTGGCAAGGCTGTTTCTACCGCAAGGACATCGGCTACCGCGCCATTGCCCGTGAACGTGGCGAAATCCAGGAATAAGTTGTCCACCTCGCCCGGCGCGCAATGCCATTGCTCGCCGGGCTGTTCCGCCGTCGCGCATCGTTATATTCTGGCTTCAACCTACGAAGGGATCTCGCCGTGCGCTGGCTCAGGAATGCCATAAGCTTCACCGTCACTTTGCTGACCCTGCTCTGCATGCTCCCGGCCCAGGCCGCCCAAGGCAGTGGCTGGTCGGTATTGCTTGACGATCAGGGCAGCCTGCAACTGAGCGATATCCGCTCCCCTCGCTACACCAATCAATTCAGCCCCATCGATCTTGAGCGCCTCACGGCGGCCGAACCCGAGGGGGCCTTGTGGCTGCGTTTCAGGCTGGCACCGGGCAAGCATGAACAAGTGCTGCGCATCTTTGCCCCTGACCTGTCACAGCTCAATCTTTACGTGCTCGACGGCGACAAGCTGATCGAGCAACGCAACACCGGCACCGACCAGCCACAGGCTGAGCGGCCCCTGCCGAGCAGCGACTTCATGCTGCCGCTGCCGCTGAGCGACAAGCCCCTCGACGTTTATCTGCGCATGGTCTCCGACCATCAGTTGCGCCCGCACATCACCCTGCAGTCGGCGGTGGTCAGCGCGGCCAGTCAGACCCAGACGCTGGTGTTCGGCCTGCTGTTCGGTTGTCTGGGCATGCTGTTGCTGCACAATCTGGTGCGCTACGCCTATTCCCGCTCGCGCAGCAGCCTGTGGCTGGCGGTCTGTGAAGGTCTGCTCGGGTTGAGTCTGCTGCTGTTGCTCAATCTGGCCGGGCCGTGGTTGCCGAACTGGCATGCGTTGCAGACACCCGGCGCCTATCTGGCGTTGCTGCTGACCGCTCCGGCCGGGCTGATGTTCGCCTTGCGCTTCTTCTCCCCGCTCGGGCCGCACCCGCTGAACAAGCTGTTGCTGACAGACATTGTGCTGATCGTGACGTGCAGCCTGCTGTTGCTGTTCGTCAACACGCTGCCGCTGAACATCATCACCTATGCGCTGGTGGCGCTGGCAGGCCTGAGCATGTTGCTGGTGGGGTTCTACCACTGGCAGAAAGGCTACCGGCCGGCGCGTCTGTTCGTCGCGGCGATGGTGGTGTTCAACATCGGCACGCTGATCATCCTTCCGGCGTTGCTGGGATTGACCCTGGTCGCGCCGCAAGGCCTGATCATGACGTTGATGGTGTTCATCTGCATCAGCGGCCTGCTGATGAGCATCGCCCTGGGCGAGCGACAGCGCAGCATCACCGAAAGCCGTTTCAGCATCAGCCGCGACCTCGCCGCGAGCAATGCCGAGATCAACGCCAAAGCCGAATTCCTCGCCAAGATCAGCCACGAAATCCGCACCCCGATGAACGGCGTACTGGGCATGACCGAGTTGCTGCTCGGCACGCCGCTCTCGGTCAAGCAACGCGACTACGTACAAACCATCCACAGCGCTGGCAACGAACTGCTGACCCTGATCAACGAGATCCTCGATATTTCCAAGCTCGAATCCGGGCAGATCGAACTGGACGACGTACAGTTTGACCTCAACGCCCTGATCGACGACTGCCTGAGCATCTACCGGGCCAAGGCCGAGCAGCAGAACGTCGAGCTGATCAGTTTTATCCAGCCGCAAGTGCCGCGCGTGATCAGCGGCGATCCGACGCGCCTGCGCCAGACCCTGCTGAGCCTGCTGGAAAACGCCCTGAAAAAAACCGACGAAGGCGAAGTGCTGATCGTCGTCGCCCTCGATGAGCGCAGCAGCAAGCCGCGCCTGCGCATCGCCGTGCAGGACAGCGGCGTGCCGATGGAGGCGGAAGAACGCGATGCGCTGATGCACGCCGAGCTGCACAGCAAACACTTTCTTTCGGCCAATCGCCTGGGCGGCAATCTCGGCCTGGTGATTGCCCGGCAACTGATTCGCCTGATGCACGGCGAGTTCGGCATCAAGAGCGGCGCCACGGCGGGCAGCACCTTGTGGCTGACCCTGCCGCTGGACCCGGACCGCCTGGAACACCCGACCTCGGATCTGGACAGCCCGCTGCAAGGCGCACGGGTGCTGGTGGTCGACGACAACGACACCTGCCGTAAAGTGCTGGTGCAGCAATGCAGCGCCTGGGGCCTGAATGTCAGCGCCGTGCCTTCGGGCAAAGAAGCGCTGGCGTTGCTGCGTACCAAAGCGCACCTGCGCGACTATTTCGACGTGGTCCTGCTCGACCAGAACATGCCCGGCATGACCGGCATGCAGCTTGCGGCCAAGATCAAGGAAGACCCGAGCCTTAACCACGACATTCTGCTGATCATGCTCACCGGCATCAGCAATGCGCCGAGCAAAATCATCGCGCGCAATTCGGGGATCAAGCGCATTCTGGCCAAACCGGTGGCCGGCTACACCCTCAAGACCACCCTCGCCGACGAACTCAACCAGCGCAACAAAGGTCAGGTGGTGTTCCAGCCGCAAGTCGTCACGGCCGCCACCGCCGCCAAGGTGCCAAGCGATTTCCGCATCCTCGTCGCCGAAGACAACACGATCTCGACCAAAGTGATTCGCGGCATGCTCGGCAAGCTCAACTTGCAACCTGATACCGCCAGCAACGGTGAAGAGGCGCTGCAAGCGATGAAGGCCCAGCGTTACGATCTGGTGCTGATGGACTGTGAGATGCCGATCCTCGATGGTTTCTCCGCGACCCAGCAGCTGCGGGCCTGGGAAGTCAGCAACCAGCGCATCCGCACGCCGATCGTCGCGTTGACGGCGCACATCCTTGCCGAACACAAGGAACGCGCGCGTCAGGCGGGCATGGACGGGCACATGTCCAAACCCGTCGAGCTGTCGCAGTTGCGCGAGCTGATCGAACACTGGGTCGCGCAACGCGATCAGCAGAATCGAACAGCATCGACCTTCTGAATGAGCTCGCGCCGCCCTTCGATCAGATGTCGAGGCTACTCAGATATTTGAGCGAGCCAGACACCACTGACTTTTTTACCTTTTCCCGAAACTGGGCGTAATGCAGAGTGTTGAAGGTAATGACAGCAATCTGTTCAACGCTATTGTGGATAATTGCCGGATTGCCACCGAAGAGAAAACCGCTGACCTGTTGCCTGACCTGGAATTGCCGGTGATAAATGCCCATCTGCACTTTGTTCGGGCCGCTCGGGAGGCAGGGAATCACTTGAAAGTAGCCGACATTGCCGCGCAGGCTTGTGTCCTCGAACAGCTTGAGCGCCGATGTATTGCGCTCCATGGCCAGCAGCGCACGCCGCACAGGCTCGGAATACGCCTCGCCGATGACAGTCTCGATGCCCTGGACTGCCTGACCGGCCATCCGAGCACCAGACGGTGTCAATGCAGTTGGTTTCGGCACGTCCCACCCGATAACCCTGAGCACGTTCCTGTAGTACGTGAACCAGTCCCCCACCAGCCCATCCTGTAACGCCGCTCGCGTCGCGTTTTGCGCAAAAGCGGTGCTCATGTAGATGTCCTCTCGCTGGAATGCTTGCACGCCGTTGGCGAATGCCACGACGCTGCCTCCCACCACCGCAGCCTGCGGCGCAATCAGTTCTGTCATGGTGTAATTTCCTTTGGCAATGTCAACACCGCCACACTGCCGGCAAGCCTGTCCGCGACTTTCCTGGCAATCGCATCGCGCGCGACCCGATACCGGGTCTCGGAAAGGTTCGCCCGGGCGTGATGCACCTGAACCGGACCTTGAATATCGCCCGCTTGATAGATCTGTTGAAATGGATTGGGGGTTAACGCTTCTCGCGTCTTGAACTCGACGTAGACGCTTGTGATCGAGGTGGGAGAATCCGCGCAAATAACCAGCAAACGCACCGGCGTCATCGTCGCTGGCAAATCGCTCGAACCAGCCGCTGCAGGCTTGTTCATGTAACTGTGCAGCCGTTGGAGGGCCGCGTCGTCGCTCGGCAATTGTGCAATCTTCGCCAGGATGGTGGCCATTACACGCTGTTGCAGCGGCGCATGACGGGGCAACGCCACGGTAAACAGTTGCAACGCCGTTTCTGCAGTGGTGCTGTTGATCTGCCACGTTTGTTTTGATTTTTGCTGGCGCAGCCAGAAATCATCGAGAACCTTCACATAAACGCTGTACCAATTGGTCTGCAGATTGTTTTCGCTCTGTTTATTGGCCACCAACTGCGCCAGTAACGTCGCCTCGATCAACCCACTGTAAACTTCCTGCCCTTCATGCGCAGGAACTATCAATATACACGCACCGACAACCAGAGTTGAATACTCGCTCTCCATATTACTTCCTCCCCAACAAAAAAAAGGCAGTCATCATGACTGCCTTTTTTAATTAATCAGATGTCATATTCTTCGATCTTCGACACAACGTTAAGGCCCAGCCTGTTCTTGATTGTCTCGCGAGCTGCATTAGCGACCAAGGTGTTCTTTTCAAACACCGTTTCGCCGCGGTACAACTTCACGTCACGGACATCTACATCCACAAACAGCACTTTGGTCGAAGTGTTACGGCGCAGAAAACGAACCGCTCCAACCGCCATGATGGCTTCGCCGTTTACTTCGGTGCACGCGCCTGCCGAAATACCGCCTACGCCATTGTTCAGCACATTGCGCTCATAAAGGGTCAATGCGGTATCACGTTTCGTCAGAGCGGCGATCGCGTCTCCCGCCACCTTCAGCATCAGCGCCGTCGAAGGGCCTGGCAGGGCAACGCCAGCAATGACCGAGCCGAGGATTTCGAGCACCAGCTTGTCCATCCGGACACTGGTGCCCGAGATTTGCAGATCGCTGTAGTATTTGCTGATAGGCGTCCAGCCCGCACTGGTCATGACGTCGCGGAACAGCATGTACCACTCTCGCCCTTGATCTTCGCGAGGGTATTTCTTGTTAGCGACAAGGCTGGCGAAGAGAAAGGCGTTTTGTGCGTCGGATCGGTTTTCACCACTGATGTTTCCCGAGAAGGACAAGATACCTTCGCCGACAATGGAGCCCTTGGTCGGGGCCTCTACAGCGTCGCCTGAGTTCAGCCCAAGCGAAGCACTGCGACTTTGAATAATAAACTCTTCGTCAATTTCATAGCATTGCAGATCATTAACGCAATTAGCTACATAGCTTTGTTGCAGCACTAGACTATTCACTTTTATTTCCTTATTTATATTTAAACAAGCCCTCATGAACTTGCAAAACAACAATAGCCAAGCCACCCACCACTGCACAAACAAAAACATGTAACACCCATTATCAAAGCCCCCCCCTGCACAACTAACAAAGATTAAAAAGCAGCGGACCTGTTCATTTAAAAGCCGATACCCCAAGCCCTTGCGCGACTGATAGACTCCAACCCACTCACTACTTGCAGCGAGACAAGGCCATGCTTCATGTGCTGTTCAGCGTTTACCTGAAGATGCTGGTGCTCTACAGCCCGTTCTTCGTATTGTCCTGTTTCATCAGCCTGACCCGTGGTTACTCGCGCAAGGAGCAACGGCGCCTGGCCTGGAAGGTTGCGGTGGCAACCCTGGTTTCAAGCGTTTTGCTGTATTTGTTCGGACGAGTGATTTTCGATGTGTTCGGCATCACCGTGGATGCGTTTCGCATCGGCGCCGGCAGCGTGCTGTTCATTTCGGCGCTGGGCATGGCCCAGGGCAAACCGGCGGTGCAGGCTGACAATGTGCAGCAGGACGTGACCATTGTGCCGCTGACCATTCCGTTGACGGTGGGCCCCGGCACCATCGGCGCACTGCTGGTGATGGGCGTCAGCCAGCCGCACTGGGACGACAAACTCACCGCGATCATGAGTATTGCGCTGGCAAGTTTCACAGTGGGCGTTGTGCTGTATCTGTCCAATCGTATCGAGCGGATTCTCGGCGACCAGGGCTTGCAGATTGTCAGCCGTTTGATGGGGTTGTTTGTCTGTGCTTTAGCGGCGCAGATTATCTTTACTGGAGTGAAGGGTTATCTGGTGCCTTGAGCGCTGGCACAGCGCAACGCCGAAACCAAACGCCGCAAACGGAAACGTTTGCGGCGTTTGGTCGAGCAGTGCATGAGACCTCAGCGCAGCGCTTGCACCACCGCTGCCAGGCTCGCGATCGATTCATCGCCGCGCACGGTTGCAAAGGCCTTCAGCCCGTCAGCCAGTGCGAAGATGACTTTTTCACCGGCTATGCCGACGGCCATTTCCAGTGAGTCCTGCGCAGTAAAGTTGCGCACGATCAGACTGCGCCCGGTGTCCGGATCGGTGAGAACCACATTGGCTTCGACCCGCGACAGCAGCCAGTGCCCGCACGCCTCCAAACCAAGATCCAGCAGGCACGGTTCTGTCGTTGCCGCCGCGCCGGGACGCCGCACATCGACCACGATGCACGCCAGACGCTGCCAGTCCTCTTGCGAAATCCGGTAACCGACCGTTTGCGCACCGTAGGTCAGCAGCAGCGTGTCGATGCCTTCGGGCAGCAATGCCGAAACCTCTGTGAGGTCATCGCCCACCTCTAGTGCCATGACCTCTTCGTCGCGATGCGCATAGCTTTCCGGTTGCCAGACGCCTTCGTTCGAACCGGCGCTGAAAATCACTTGATCAACCGGGTCGAACAGCAGTGGAGGGTTCACCCCGCGCGTGCCGAGGAAAACCGCCAACTGCCCGTCGCTGCGACCCGAGAGAACGAACAGATGATCAAGCTCCGCAACGTAGTAGGCGTAGCGGTCAGCAAAGCGCTCGACTTGCAGGACCGGCGCGTGATCATGCCCGCTCAGCAGGGTTCTCAAGCGTGCGCGCAATTGCTCCTCAGTCTGCTCAGGCATCGACGACCAACGGTTTTCCACGCCGATGATCTTGGCAGGCTGGTTATCCAGCAACTGCAGGTTCACGCCGTCGCGGGTTTGCGCGATCAATGCTTCCCCTTGTCGTTGCACTTGAGTAAAAACCCATTGCGGCCAGACCTTCTGCGCCTTGACCAATTGCCCGGAATCGAGCAGTCGATGACCCGACGCAAAAGCCCCGCGCAGCGCTTCGATGGTGACCAGCGGCTGGCGATAAAGCTGCCCCGCTGTCACATCGAGCAACCAGACCGCGTCTTTGTCAGGCGTCAGACCGAGTAGCGATAATTCCCTGGCGTGACCAAGATCGGCCAGCGCGACTTTCTCCTCGATGCACCACGCGGCCAGGAAAACATCACCGCTGACACCGCTAAGGCCAATAATTGGGAATGGCGACGCTTTGTATTCTTTGGCCAGCGCAGGTAACGCACTCAGCCAGTCAGGATTGCGGCCAAGCCAATGCTGACCCACTCCCGCGAATCTGAGGATCCCGGGGTTGTCCTTGCGGTCACGCCATTGTTCGTCGCTCCTGTTAGTGAGAGGGGGCATTGCGTACTCAAGTGCAACCGCATCCGGTATAGAGGCAGCAGGAGGCACGTCGATAATGTCGATCTCGTACAGTCGACCGTCAGCCTTGGTGGCGATGTAGTGTTTGTCGGTCTGGGTAATCTCGACCACATCGCGTTCGATGACCACGTTTTCGAAATAGCCGACACGGGGTTCGATACCGCGACTGAGCGTCCAGTCTTGTTTGCTGTAGAAGAGCACCGCACTGTTTTGCGGGTCGGAAGGCAGGAGTATCTGCATGTCCTCGGGCCAACCGAGGTTTTGCGCGGCCTGACAATACTTGCCGGTCCTTTTGTTGATCCAGGCCCGGTCCCACACCCGCGATACTGCGTAGCCTTCGACGACAATAAACGGCGCATAGGACCATTCGCTGACTTGCACAGTCTTGCCCGCCGTTGCGTCCTCAAAGGGGACATCAATGTATCGAAGTGCTGCTTGCGGCTGGAAACTATAGTTCTCTGACGAGAACCTGACTTTGCAGCCGGTCAGCTCAACAGCCTGCTCGGTTATCCGGTATTCAACAGTGGTCACGCCATAGAGATCGCTCCCTGCAAGCTTTTGCGAGACATGCAACGTGCCATCGGCAGACTGCCGGCATTCGACAATGGTTGATCCTTCCCGCGGATTCTTCAAACGGTAGCACTGCACAACAGTTCCGGTGAGCACATCGGCCCGCCAGACGGTTGCATGGTCCGGATGGTAAAACCACGCATGGCGTGGGCTCACGCCTCCCAACATCAAGCCCTCGTTGACGTCCTTGGGCAGATTGCGCGCATACAGCAGCCGATCCCTTGCCGTGTCGTAATAAGCCGTGGTGAAGACTGGCTGACTCACTGAATTGAACGGCACCCGAAATTTGAGCAACGGCACATAAGCCGGGATCGATCGCTTGTTTTTCACCTGATCGCGCAGGTAGAGCAGAACGGACGGCGGGATTGCGCTGGGCGTCTGGCCCGCAGAACCGACCTGAGCCGACGCTTTTTCCGAGTCTTTTGCATAGTCGAGCGTGATGGCGACAAGGTGCAGGCTGCGGCTCAGCCAGTCGATCCGGAACAGCCCTTCGGCCAGTTCGATAAAACCGTCGAATCTGTTCAGCGCGATACCATCGACGCGGAGTCCCGGCGCGCTATCGATGCTTTGCGCTGGCTTTTCAACGAAACGGATTTGCTCCACCCGCACCCAGAGCGCCTGCACCGTCCAGGTGACCTGTTCCCAGCCGTTTGCCTGGTCAAAGTTCACGGCCACCAGGCCCGGCGTGAGGCGGATATGGTATTGCCCCTGCGCCGCCATCACCTCGTAAGAAATCTTTGCCTTCCACTCCGGCGGCAAATCCGGCACCACCAACTGGCGCACTGGCTCGGCCAACTGCACCTGGACGGTCGTGGCCATATAGACCGGGTACAGTTTGTAAAGTATGTGCGGCAACGAAGGCGTGCTGAACAGATAGAACACCCGATTGCCATGGGCGTCGTATTCCAGCTGTTGCGCCAGAGTGTCGTGCAACTGCGGATAGCGACTGACCGAAAAAGGCGCCGCCCCCGCACTGCCCAACTGATATTCATAGCCGTAATAGCAGATCGGCGTGCACGGCAACACCACCGCTTCAGGCAGAGCACCCCAGACGCTGCCGACTGCGGGGCGCTGGAATGCACGGGGGATATTGATCGAGCTGTGTCGGTTAGCCGGATCGCTGTCGAACTGCGGCAACTCCAGTGGACCGCCCTTCCAGGGATAAAACTTCTGCCCATCGAACTTGACCCTTCTGTTCAGCAGGTTGAGCTCGGTGATCACCGCTTGAGGCGGAAACTGCAGGACTGATCCGCTGGACTCGAAGGAAAGTTGGTAAGCGTCATGAATTTCGGACAGCAGCCTGCCAATGCCGGCAGCCTTGTCCATGATCTGCCCAAGATTGCTGGCGATGGCGGTCGCACCAATGCCGATACCCAGCAGCGGTATCGACAACGATGCCGCCACCGCCCCCACTGCTCCGCCCACAGCCAGTGCGGCCACATCCAGGCCCAATGCTGCCACGTTGAATGCCAGCGACGTGGAAAACCGCGAACGCTGCTCGTGATTTTCGGCCAGCGCCAGGTTGTAGATATCGAAGCCGATATTGGCCACGGAAAAGGCTACACCGATACTCGTAGCGGCACGCGCCGCCAGCCGCCCGGCCAGAGAAGCCTGGCGCAACGCTTGCTCCCCGGACACCACCTGACGCACCAACCGGCCGATCTGCACCACGTCGCTGACAACACCAAATCCCAGTTGCGCATAGCCGACGTACACCTGAACCTGAAGGGCGACCGCCAGGGCCGGCGGGCCGTCACTGCCCTGATAATCGCGATGACGCATTTCAGTGATCAGCGCCTGGATCGCAAAGGCAAAACTCAAGCGGCTGCCACCGTCGGCCTCTCCCGCGGCCCCTGGCTTACCCGCCACGGCGTTGATCAGTTGACCGAGGTGTTTTTTGATACGGCTGAAACGCGCGTCCCGGGTCACGACGTCAAGGGTATTGAGCGGGTTGCGCGAGTCGACCAGCGTCACGCTGTAGCCGCCATCATCTGCAACCTTGACGGTCTCAAGCAGAGGCAGATATTCCCGCCCGACGGCGTGTTCGCTGCGCAATTGCCGGGTGGCCTGATCGAACTCGCCGGCCCAGTAGCGCGCATCCAGTTGCGCCAGGCTCTGGCCCATTCGCGAGTTATCGTCAAGCGAGCGCGTCCGTGCGACAGCCTGCTTCTCCCACACGGTCGTGGTTTGCAGGTCGGTGGCAGGAGTGCTCTGCAGGAACCGGTCAACCCGCAGGTTCGACGACAGGATTTTTTGGGCAATCGCCGTGGTGTTCAGCTCGATCACATTAAATGACGGATTGCTCGCATCGGCCAGTCCATAGAGCCTGGCGATTTCGTTCTGATTGGCGCCGAGGCTGGCCTGCATGCCTTGTTGCAGTTGCTCGACCGAGGAAAATCCATAGAGCGCAAAATTAGGGTCGTACACGCGATAAACCGTGGCGTCTGCCAGTATGACTTTAGCCACCAGCAGCGCGTGATTGCCGGTGTCGAGCAGCAGAACGGCCGGCGCCGCCTTGCCTTCCAGCGTCTGCGTGACGCTGTGCAAATCCAGGGTGCCGCGGGGTTGGCCGATGTCATCGAACGCGGAGGTCTGCAGCTCATCCAGCGCCAGCAGCAGCGCGCGCGCATCGGCGTCGTCTGGCATCAGGCTGGCATTCGCCACCCGGCCGATCACTGCGCGTTCGGCGGAATCACCGGCCGTCAGTGCCGCGGCCATCAACAAGGCCAGCGGATAACAACGCCGGCCCGGATCGCCAGAGGTCATCATCAACAGGTCCTGGGGCACCTGCCGCGCGGAAACGGCACCGGCCTTGAACAGGGCTTCACGCACCTGCCCGCCGCGCTTGAAAATTTGCCGGTGGTATTCGCGTTGCGCGGTGCGGTTGATCTGCCCGATGCGCTCCCCCCACTGCTGTACGGTGAGTGGTTCATTCAAGGCACGCACCTTCAGCTCCCGCGCCGTTTGCGTATCAGACGCCAGACCACGGGCAAGCCCGGCCTCGAACATCGGTGATTTGCCCTGACGGAGGAGGTTTTCGATGGCGTTGTAGCGGGCGAACAAGCCGCCGGTTTCGGTGCGCCGGGCGAGGTCCACGGCCGCTTGCCAGGCGCCGGCAAAACCTGCGGCATCCAGGCTGTCGGCCTCGAATATTGCGCCGAGCATGACGCGCTGACGAGGGCTGAGGTGTTCCGGGGTCAGTTTGCCGTTGGCCAACTGAGTCAGCAGTTCGTTGACATTGCTCGCGGTCTCGGCACCATGAGAAACCGGCAGCTCGCCTTGCGGTTGCGCGAGGATTTGCTCGCGGACATCAAAGCCGATGGAAAAGGCTTTATCAAAGCGGACATCGCCACTCAACTTCTCGGCCATGGCGCGAATAAACGGCTCGCCCAACTGATCCGTCAGTTGCTGCAGCACCGTTGTCAGCAGCACCGGGTTGCCTTCGATGACGGGCCAGCCTTGTTTAAAGGTGAGGCTTCTCTCAATCATCAACGTCGATAAATTGCCGATATAACGGGATTTGAGCCGGCCTTCGCGCCACTTGGCATGCTCCTTGTCCAGCCAGTCCTTGTCCGAGCCTTTGACCGTCCAGCCGGAAATGGCTTCCTCCTCTGTATCGAAGTTATAGCCCTCGCGCAACTTCAAATGCGACAAGACCGTGTTCTCGGCAGCAGGTAGAAACTGCGCGTCGATGTACTCCTTCAGCCCGGCCAGTGCCGCACCCGGCCCAGTCAATGTGATGGTGCCCCTAGCCTCGTTTCGGATGCCATCCTGGTAATAACCGAGGACAGCCTCGAGCAGTCTTGTAACGTAGAGGTCATCCCAACCGGTAAGACGTGCGTTCGCCCTGAGTTCATTGTTGACGTTTTGCACCACATGGACCAACTGGTCATAATCGCCCCAGGCGAAACCTGACGCCGCCAGGCGCTTTTCCACTGCATAAAGAATGTCGTAGTTGAATCGAATCCTCTCCATGATCGACAGCGTCATGCCACTGTCAGGCTGAGCCAGAAAGTGCGCGTTCATTTCATCGCCTTGCTGTCGCCCCATACGAAAACCATGGTCGGGGGCGGCGATATCCTGCGGCGGCAGGAACAGTGCACGGGTATCGGGCTTGCTGCGGGCAAAGTCCAGTAAGGCGTCTTTGTGCTCCGCCGGGATACTGTCCGTTCTGTCTGGATAACGCTGCTGATCCCGCCCCGGCATCAAAGTGTCGTTGTGGTTGAGCAGTAGTTGCAGAACGCCGATTTTCTGAGTCTGACTGTAATCACTGATATCCACAGCCCCCAACTTATCGAGCAGTGGCGGCAGATAATCCACATCGCTGTAACGGCCGCCCTCCAGATGCACGGCCTGCAATCGCACAACATCGCTCGCCGCGGCGAAGTTGCCGCGCATGGCCACTTCCCGTTGATAGACATCGGCTAAAAAGTGACCGCGGAATTCATGCCGAACGTCGCGTAATCGTAGATCCGGCCCGACCATATTCTGGTGGCTGTCCAAGCACTTCTGGCGAAACGCTTCCAGCATCGTACGGTCCTTGCCATACGCGCGAACCAGCAGGTCAATACGCGCCTCATCGGCGCGGGCGTGCCATCGGGGCTGATTCAGATACTCAAACATTTGCTGTTTCAGTACTCGTGCCCGATCTTCGATCAACGTCGCCAACTGGCCCGGCCGGGTTACCTGATCGCCACCCGACTCCATCGCATGCACCCTGGCGCTGTCGAGAATGACCCGGTTCATTTCAAAAGCCAGCAAGGCATCGCTGTCGTACCACAAGTTGAAGTGATAGCCCTGAGGCTCAAGTACCTGGCGCCAGATATTCATGTAATCGCGCTGGATGGCGCCCACTTCGCTGCCACCGACCCAGACAAAGTGCATGATCTTCGGCACCGGCCTGGCATCTCCCGACAACATTGATAGCGCCGCCGATAAACGTGAAATGTATTGCTGCAAGCCGATGGCGATCTGATCAATGGCAACCGGGACGGGCGTAGCCTTGCGCTTGAGTAACGAAGCCAGTTGTTCCTGAAACAAACTTGCCAGTTGTAACTTTTCCGTCAGGTCGGCGCTCTGCCCGGCGGTTCGAAAGTACTGGTCAAGCCGCGCGTACTCCGGTACGCCGGCAAATTCCTCTAGTACCTGGGTTATCTGCGAATACTCCGCTGGAGAAACAAATTCGCGACCGATGGACTCGCGTTCTTTTATCGCCATGATGCCGTCCTTCCTTAGTTATAAGCTTTCGTTCGAACGACACGCTATCGCTCAACAACAGAACGCTCAAACTTCAAGACATTCAGGGTGTTTCAAAGAAAACAATTAGCCACATACCAACTGCTGCACCGAATACATCAGTAACAATAAGTAGACCGGCTTTAACGCAGGCACAAAATAACGAGGCCGTAAGTCTTGGACTTACGGCCTTTTATATAAACTTAAGAAACGCAGGAAGTTGCAACCAGGCTTGCAGCCAATCGAACCTGCTTACAGCTTTCCTCGACAGTCGACAGACGTGCTATCAGGAAACAGGCTTCTGTCCATACCAGCGCGGCGTGTAAACCCACTCCCCGCCCGTTGCGCGGGCGAAGGTGCAGGTCGTCGACGATCCAATCAGCACCATGGTGCGCATGTCCACCTGATCGGCAGTCAATGCGCCCAACGTGGTGGTGCGCAAGGTCTGGCCCGGGCGTCCAATGTCGCGTCCCAACACCACCGGTGTTTCCGGCCGGCGGTGCTGCGCGACGATCTCCAGCGCGCGGCCTAATTGCCACGGACGGGCACGGGAGATCGGGTTGTAGAACGCCAGAGCCAGATCCGCTTCGGCGGCCAGGTCCAGGCGTTTCTCAATGATCGACCACGGTTTGAGGTTGTCCGACAGCGACATCACACAGAAGTCGTGGCCCAGTGGCGCGCCGGCCTGTGCAGCGGTCGCGAGCGACGCGGACACACCCGGCAAAATTTCCAGATCGACACGGTGCCAGGCGGGATCGTCCGACTCATGCAGCGCTTCGAGTACCGCCGCGGCCATGGCGAACACGCCCGGGTCACCGGACGACACCACGATCACCGAGCGCCCTTCGGCAGCCAGCCTGAAGGCGTGGCGGGCGCGCTGCATTTCTTCGCGGTTGTCGGTGCAGTGCTGCACCTGATCGTCGCGGAACGGGCCGGCCATGCGCACGTAGGTTTCATAACCGAGCACGTCGGTGGCACGGGCCAGTTCGGCCTTCACCGTCGGCACCATCAGCTCGGCGGCACCGGGGCCCAGGCCAATCACCGCGAGACGACCGCGTGGACGGCCGATTCGCGACACGTCCAGCGGTTGCTCGGCAATCGCCACCGCGAAATTTTCAATGCCAATCACGTTCGCTTCAGGCACTGCGACACGCGCTAATGCCTGAAGATCGCTTTGCGCCGCGACGAAGCGCAGCGGCACGCCCAGTTCAAGCGCAGCCTGGTGCACGTTCGCCGAAGCCATGTCGGTATCGGCCGCCACCAGGCAGGCCAGTGCCGGCACGGCGACATTTGCCTGCTGCAACGCAGTGCGAACGGCGTTCGGCAGGTTCGCCACTTCAGCACTCACCGCCACCGCGACACTGCGCGGGTAGATCAGCAGTTCGTTGGCACTCGCCTCACGTTCGGCGCTGCCGACATGGATCGAGCGCTGCGCCTGTGGATCCTGCGGCAACTGCGCCTGATCCAGCCACGGCGCCGCGCCCTCGATGCGCACGCTGTGTCCGGCCAGCAGGTCCGAGACAAAGCGCTTGCCCGACTCCAGATCCGCCAGCGCATAACCGCTCGGCGGATTGAGCAGGCAGGTGCCGAAGCGCAACTCACCGCTGGTGGTGATCGCCGGCGCGACTTGCAGCGCGGCCGCGATATCACGCGCCATGACGTTGACCCCGCCCAGCCCGCCGAGCAACGGCACCACCGCGCTGCCGTCTTCGGCTATCGCCAGCACTGCGGGTTCGGCGCCCTTCTCCAGCAGCAGCGGCGCCAGCGTGCGGATGACGATGCCCGCCGCACACAGGGCAATGATCGGCGTGTCCTGCTGATACAACGTGCGCAGGGTCGCGCCAAATTCCTGATACGAGCAATCGGCGCCGTCGACCCGCCCGGCGAGGCCGTGGATCTGCGCCGCCGGATAGACCTGCTGGATGCGTCGGGCCGTGGCGAGGCTGCCTTGGCCGAGAATGACGATGGCGGGAGTCGATTGGCTCATCAACCTTGCCACCGTTCGCCCGGGACGATGATCAGCGAGAAGTACGGCGACGACATCGGCTCGACCTGATCCAGCGGCACGATTTTCTGGTTGGCCATGGTCGCGCGCTCGACGTACAACGCACGTTCGGCCAGACCCAGTTCTTCAAGCACCTGACGTACTTTGGGGAAATTGCGCCCCAGCTTCATGATCACCGCAGCATCGGCATCGGCCAGCCGTCGTTTCAGGTCTTCGTGGGGCAGCACACCGGACAGCACCGACAGGCTCTGATTGCGATACACCAGCGGCGCGCCGAGCACCGAAGCACCACCGAGCATCGAGCATACGCCGGGCACCACTTGCGCTTCGTAACGCGTGGCGAGGCGGTCGTGCAGATACATATAGGAACCGTAGAAAAACGGGTCGCCTTCGCAAATCACCGCCACATCTCGGCCAGCGTCCAGATGCGCAGCCACGGCCACGGCCGCTTCGTCGTAGAAATCGCTGATCACTTGTTCGTAAGACAGCGGCGCCGGCAGCGCTTCGGTGGTCACCGGGTACACCAGCGGCAGCAGGTTCTGCGCATCCTGCAGGTGCGCTTCGATGATGCCGAAGGCGTTGCCCTTTTTGCCCTTGGCAACGAAGTACGCCACCACCGGCGATTCGCGCAGCAGGCGCAAGGCTTTGACCGTAATCAGTTCCGGATCACCGGGACCGACACCCAGGCCAATCAAACGTCCTTTTGCCTGCATCATTCGATCTCCGTAGCGAGGGCATTGACGGCGGCGGCGGCCATGGCGCTACCGCCCAGACGCCCTTGCATGATCACGAACGGCACGCCCCGGCTGTCGGCAGCCAGGGCCGCTTTCGACTCGGCGGCACCGACAAAACCCACCGGAAAACCGAGAATCAGCGCCGGTTTCGGTGCGCCGGCATCGAGCATTTCCAGCAAATAGAACAGCGCGGTCGGCGCATTGCCGATCACCACCACGCTGCCCTCCAGGTGCGGACGCCACAGCTCCAGCGCCGCTGCCGAGCGGGTGTTGCCCAGTTCGCGAGCGAGCTCTGGCACGCTGTCGTCGCGCAAGGTGCAGATCACTGGGTTATTGGCCGGCAGGCGCGTGCGGGTTACGCCTTCGGAAACCATACGCGCGTCGCACAGAATCGGCGCACCGGCGGTCAACGCAGCGCGCCCGGCCTGGCCCGCGCCCTCGGAGAATTGCAGACCGTCGACGGCCTCGACCATGCCGCAGGCGTGGATCACTCGCACCGCGAGTTTTTCCAGATCGGCAGGGATGCGCGCCAGATTGGCCTCGCGGCGAATGATCGCGAAGGAGTTGCGATAGATCTCCTGACCGTCGCGGATGTAATCAAGCATCAAGGGGGCTCCGGGAGCGGGCGTCGAGCAAAGCTGCGGCCGCTTCAATAGTAAGATTGCGTGCGTGCAACGCGCCGAAACCGGGCGCGTCTGCATTGCGAAAATAGAGGTCGTAATGACCGGGGGTCACCGCCAGCAACGTCGCCGGCGCGCAGTGGGCCGCGGCGCAGGAGCGTGAGCAGCCCGAGAGGTGCACGCTGAGCCCCGCCGGTAGCCGAGACGCCAGTTGGCGAGCATCCTGTTTAGTGTTGGCCAGGCCTTTGCCACAGCCATCGGCTCCGGTGCAGGCAATCAGGCGTGACAGCGGTTCGGCTGAATCAATCAACAGACCCAGCGCCTGCAATTGATCCAGCACCTTGTCGGTATCGGTCGTCTGCACGTTTGGCACCAGCAGGCTTTGCCACGGTGTGAAACGCAGGCTGCCGTCGCCGAACTGACGAGCCAGTTGCGCCACGCCGCGCAGCATCGCCGGATCGAGTCGCCCCAGTGGCGGCACCGCGCCGACGTAGCACCGACCCGTCGTATGCTGCTCATGCGCGCCGATGTGCAGCGGCTCTGCCTGAGTCGTGCGTTGCCAGTTGCTGATCGCTTTGACTGGCACGCGCTCGCGCAACTGTTCGAGGAATGCGAGCCTTGGTAATTCTTCGAGCAAATGGCGCATGCGCGTCTGCGCTGGCCGGGCCATGTCGAGGAACCCTTCGAGCACGGCGACCACCAGCGCGTGGCCGTTATCCAGCGTCACCGCGCCCAGTGCGCGATCCGTCGGGCAACCGGCCAGACCAAACGCCCAGAGGACTTCGCCCTCACGCTCGAACGCCGACAGCCATAGATCATGGGGATGTTCGAGCATCGCCAGCGCTTCACCGCCGTCCAGTTGCACGGCGAACTTGGCGCTCAGCTCATGGAAGCGCGGATGGCTTTGCAAGGTGTCGAGGACTTGCTCCGCGAGCGGGCGCGTGTCGATACGCATCTGCCGGTCGACCCCGGCCGTGGGGCTGAGCATCAGATTGCGCACATCGTCGCCGGCAGCGTTCTTTGGCCCAAGGCCCGCGGCGAGCAAACTGGCGATCAGTGCTGCCGATTGCTCACCGATCCCGCGAATCTGCAGATTGCCGCGATTGGTCGCTTCGATCGCCCCGCCCGCAAACTGCTCGGCGGCCGCAGCCACGGCCTCGGCTTGAGCGGCGCTGATCGAACCGCCATCGAGCTTGATCCGGCAGATGCCGCCGTCCAGTGCCTGGACGATACGCAGCAACCCCGGGCAGGCCGAGGGGCGTAAGGCGGTGGACATCGGGCGTTCGTTCAAGGGGCTGACCGGTTGTGTGGCGAAGGCGCTTCGCGGACGAAGGCGCGGTATTATGCCTGCTTTGTCCGGCGGCATGAAAAGTCTGCCCGTCGGAACGGCATGTTTAGAGGAATATAAATGTCACCCTGGCTGACGATCGTGGGAATCGGTGAAGACGGCTTCAAGGGCCTGGGCAAAAACGCCCGGCGCGCCCTGCTGGGCGCCTCGCGGATCGTCGGCGGCCGGCGCCAGCTGGATTTGCTGCCGCTGTGCATCCGTGGCGAACGGCAGTTGTGGCCGAGCCCGTTTTCCCTCGCGCCGTTGCTGGAATCGCGCGGCGCGCCGGTCTGCGTGCTGGCCAGCGGTGACCCGATGTTCTACGGCGTCGGCGCCAGCCTGGCGCGTCAGGTGCCGAGCGATGAGATGCTGATTCTGCCGGCCCCCTCGTCCTGCTCGCTGGCCGCGGCGCGGCTTGGCTGGCCATTGCAGGAGGTGACGATTGTGTCGCTGGTGGCGCGACCGCTGGCGGCGCTCAATGCACAACTGTTCAGTGGCGTGCGTCTGTTGCTGCTGAGCAATGACGGCAGCACCCCGGCGGCCGTTGCGCAGTTGTTGCGTGAGCGCGGCTTCGGTGCCAGTCGCATGAGCGTTCTGGAGCATCTGGGCGGCGATGCCGAGCGACGCTTCGATGCCACAGCCAACCAGTGGACGGACATGCCGATTGCCGACCTCAATGTGGTCGCGATCGAGTGCCTGGCCGATACCTGTGTCCCGCAATTATCGCGCCTCGCCGGCCTGCCCGACTCAGCCTTCCGGCACGACGGCCAACTGACCAAGCGTGACGTGCGCGCCATCACCCTCGCCCGCTTGGCGCCAATCCCCGGCGAACTGCTCTGGGACGTCGGCGCCGGCTGTGGCTCGATCGGTATCGAATGGATGCGCGCCCACGCAGCCTGCCGGGCACTGGCTATCGAGGCAGACGAAGGCCGTCAGCAATTGATCGAACACAACCGCGATGCGCTGGGTGTACCCGGCCTGCAACTGGTTCGCGGCAAAGCCCCGCACGCGCTGGCCGGACTGGAGCGCCCGGATGCCATTTTCATCGGCGGTGGCGTGACCCGCGAAGGCGTGTTCGAGACTTGCTGGGAACAACTCAAGCCCGGCGGCCGTCTGGTCGCCAACGCAGTGACCCTGCAAAGCGAAATGGCCCTGATGCACTGGCGCGAACAATACGGCGGCGAACTGACGCGCGTTCATGTCGCCCAGGCGCAGCCGCTTGGCGAGTTTGACACTTGGCGCCAGGCATTGCCGATCACCCTGCTCGATCTGGTCAAACCTCTCGATGCGTGACGAGACCGCCGAACGACCCGCGCCCCTGCGCAGTGGCCTGACCACCGGCAGCTGCGCCACGGCCACCAGCCTCGCGGCCGCGCGCCTGTTGCTGACCGGCGTCGGCGCCGATGCAGTGCACATCACTCTGCCCAAGGGCAAGCAGGTGCAAATGCGCCTGGAGTTCTGTCGCCTGAGCGAGGACGGCGCCGAGGCCGGCACGATCAAGGATGCCGGCGATGACCCCGACGCCACCCACGGCGCATTGCTCTATTCGCAGGTGCGGCTGAGCGCCGAGCCGGGGATTCGCTTCAACGCGGGCGTCGGTGTCGGCACAGTGACCCGACCGGGTCTGGTGCTGGGCGTCGGCGAACCGGCGATCAACCCGGTGCCGCGCAAAATGATCGGCGACCATCTGGCCTTGCTCGCCGCTGAAACCGGCTACGGCGGCGGCTTCGATGTCACGGTCAACGTCGAGGGCGGCGAAGCACTGGCACTGAAAACCATGAATCCGCGCCTGGGCATTCTTGGCGGGCTGTCGATCCTCGGCACCAGCGGCATCGTCCGGCCTTTTTCCTGCGCGGCCTACATCGCCTCGATCCATCAGGGCATCGACGTGGCGAAAACCAACGGTTATCTGCACATCGCCGCCTGCACCGGCAACGCCAGCGAAGACACCATGCGCCGGGTCTACAACCTGCCGGAAATCGCTCTGATCGAAATGGGCGACTTCGTCGGCGCGGTGCTCAAGCACTTGCGCAAGGTGCCTGTGGATAAACTCAGCCTGTGCGGCGGCTTCGGCAAAATCAGCAAACTGGCGGCCGGGCATATGGACCTGCACTCGCGGCATTCCAGTATCGATTTGCCGCAACTGGCGCAGTGGGCGGCGGCGATTGGCGCGGACGCAGCGTTGCAACAGCGCATTCGTGAGGCCAATACCAGTCAGCAAGCCTTGGCCATGGCCAGTGCGGCGGGGATCGCTTTGGGTGATGAGGTGTGTCGCCATGCGCTGGATTTCGCCCGCAGCGTGGTGCCGGCGCAGGTGCAGGTCGAGGTGTTTGCAATCGATCGCCAAGGCGGGATTGTCGGGCATGCCGGAGGTTTGCCATGAAGCGGATCTTGCTGCTGGGCGGTGTCACTGAAGCGCTGGCGATCGCTCGCACACTCGGCCCGCAGCACATTTACAGCCTCGCCGGTGTTGGCCGCGTGCCAACCGATCTGGTCTGTCAGGTTCGGGTCGGCGGCTATGGCGGCGCCGAAGGTCTGGCGCAGTTCATAGTTGAAGAAGGCATCGACCTGCTGCTCGACGCCACCCATCCCTACGCCGCACAAATCAGCGCCAACGCCGCCCGCGCGGCGCAACTCACCGGTATCCCCTGCTGGGCCTTGCGCCGACCGGCGTGGCAACCGCAAGCGGGCGATGACTGGCGCGAGGTGGCCGACTGGGCCGAACTGATCGCCGCCCTCGCACCGTTCCAGCGACCGCTGTTCACCCTCGGCCGCGAACCACTGCAACACCTCGACGAAATCCCCGCCCACCAGTTCTGGACCCTGCGTGCCCTCGACGTCTACCCCGGCAACGCACGTTGCGAAGTCATCGGCGCACGCGGGCCGTTTCTGCTGGAAGACGAGCGAGCACTGTTTGAACGCCGGCAGATCGATGTGCTGATCAGCAAGAACAGCGGCAGCACCGCGACCGAGCCGAAGCTGGAAGTGGCACGCGAGCGCGGGGTGCCAGTGCTGGTGTTGAAGCGGCCGGGGTTGCCGGGGGTTGATCGGGAATTTCTGTCGCTTCAAGAAACACTTGCCGCGTTGGCGGCGATCCTCTCATGAGGCAAGATCCGCAGCTTGCATGACAAGTAACCTATTTGTTACCTTCAGGGCCAGCCGTGATCACACTCGAAGAATATGTACAGGAAGACGAATCAAGCCCGTTTGGGCGGTGGATTTCCACTTTGAGTGTCCAGGCAGCCGCAAAGGTCTCTCATGCGATGGTCAGGTTGGAATTGGGCAATACTTCAAATATCAAATGGTTTGATGGCCTGGGTGAATACAAAATAAATTGGGGACCTGGGTACAGAATCTATCTGATACAAGAAGGAAAACGCCTGATTATTCTGTTCGGCGGAGGTGACAAATCTACTCAAAAGAAAGACATCAAACGGGTCAAGGCATTGGTAGCCGAATTCCGTACTCGAAAAAAAGCTGAACAGAACCGGAGGTAATTTGATGGTTCTCACTCGAAGCTACAAACATTCAATAGCGGAGCGCGCCCAGCGTGATCCTGAATTTGCTCAAGCATTGCTGGATGAAGCCGCGACTTTATTTTTGAATGGCGAGCCAGAGATGGCCAGGATAATTCTGCGCGACCTCATTAACGCCACCGTAGGTTTTGAAGAGCTCGCAAGGGAAACCGAGCGACCCAGTAAAAGCTTGCATCGGATGCTCTCAGCGAAAGGCAATCCGAGCATGGATAATCTCGCCAAAATATTCTCGGTAATCCGAACTACGCTTGGTGTAGATATGCAGGTTCATGCTGTCCCTGTGAATTGAGCAACCCGTGCCGCACTGCGACACCAAACCGCACGACGCTTTTTTACTTATCGGCGCTGATCAGGCTAAATGGGCCGCGTCTGATCGCCCACCCAACGGACCTGCCCCATGAACCGACGCCGGTTAGCATTTGCCTGGATCGCCTGCTTTGCAGTGCTGTTCAACATGCTCGCCATGCCGATGAGCGGGGCGATGGCGCAGACGGCCAGTACCCCGGCCGGGCAAATACTCTGGAGCAGTTTCTGCACCGGCAGCGGGATGAAGATGGTGGCGATCGACATCGGCGCCACCGATCAAAAGGCCCCGGCAAACGACAGCCATTCGAACATGCAGCATTGCTGGTGTTGCTCAGGCTCGGCGCCGCTGGTGGCGCTGCCGGGGCATTCGCCGCAGTTGTACTTCGCCCGATTCGAGAGCAATCGCAGCGTCGCGCCCGTCTCGCTGCAAGCCCCGACACCGCGCCAGCAATGGCCGAGCCTCAATCCCCGTGCTTCCCCTCTGGTCTGATTTGTTCGCGCAATCCCCCGCGTTTCAAATCGTTCTGGAGAACTGCCATGTTCAAGAAACTCATCGTCCTCGCTGCGCTGTTGCTGCCGGCGTGCTTCGCTCACGCCCATGAATACAAAGTCGGTGCGCTGGAAATCGCCCACCCATGGTCGCAAGAGCTGCCGCCGAATGCGCCGACCGTCGCCGCCTATTTCATCATTCACAACACCGGCAAAACCGCTGACCGACTGCTCGGCGTCGACTCGCCCATCGCCCCCGAAGCGCAACTGCACGAGCATGTCATGCAGGGCGATCTGATGAAGATGCAGCAAGTGCCGGGCGTGGACATCGCGCCGGGCGGCACCGTGACGTTTGCGCCGATGGCTTATCACGTCATGCTGCTCAACCCGACTGATCGCAGCCTGCTCAGCGACGGCAAACGTTTCCCGATGACCTTGCATTTCGACAAGGCCGGTGACGTTACCGTTGAGGTTGCCGTGCAGAAGAAGCCACCAGAAGCCACCCAGCCCCACGTGCACGCTCAGTAACCGAACCGGCTGACTTCGCCCATGCGTGCGCTGCGCATCAGGCCATTCACGCAACGCCGTCAGGCTCCACACCTGAGCCGCGGCAGCTGGATCGCCCTGTTCGCCATGTTGATGATCTTCATCGGCCCACTGATTTCTCAGTCGATGCCGATGGATCAACACGCCTCGACATCAATGCCAATCAGCCTGGACATGTCGATGGACATGCCGGGCATGGACCACAGCGGCCATGACGCCAAGCCCGCTGCCGAGCATTGCCCGCCGCAATCCTCGCATCATGTGCTCTGGGAAAAGTGCGGCTATTGCAGCCTGCTGTTCAATTGCCCGGCACTGACCAGCGGCGGCGACTTCATCGCCTTCAACATCCCGCCGCTGAATACCTTCACCGCGCCCTCGCCGCGTCTGGGCCATGCCCGCCAACCCTTCTTCCCCGGCGCTCGCACCCGCGCCCCGCCCATCGCCGCGTAAACCCGCACCTTTGATTGCACACGGTTGAGAAGACAGCTCCAGGCTGCCGGCCGTGTTGTTGACGACTGTTCGATGGAAATTGTCATGTCCAGGTTTACTGCTGTTTCACGCGTGGATTCTGCCCGCGCGTTTTTTGCCGCGAGCGAATCGCCGATTCGTTTCAGGCACGCGACTGCCGCTCTTTGCGGCGTACTGCTGGCGCCATTGGCGCTGGCCGATGATCATGCCGCGCACCGCGACGAACTGAGCCCGACGGTGATCACCGCGATCGCCCCGAGTTCGCCGCTGACCATCGTCACCAACCCCAAGGACCCGCGCCAGCCGGTGCCGGCCAGTGACGGTGGCGACTATCTGAAAACCATTCCCGGCTTCGCCCTGGTGCGCAATGGCGGCACCAATGGCGATCCGGTGCTGCGCGGGATGTTCGGTTCACGCCTGAACATCCTCACCAACGGCAGCATGATGCTGGGTGCCTGCCCGGGCCGGATGGACGCGCCGACTTCTTATATCTCCCCGGAAACCTACGACCAGCTCACCGTGATCAAAGGCCCGCAAACCGTGCTTTGGGGACCGGGCGCATCGGCCGGCACGGTGCTGTTCGACCGTGAGCCGGAGAGCTTCGGCGAACTCGGCACCCGGGTGAACGCGAGCATTCTGGCCGGCTCCCATGGGCGTTTCGATAAAGTTGTGGACGCTGCTGCCGGCGGGCCGTTGGGCTACGTGCGGGTGATCGGCAACACCGCGCATTCCGACGATTACCGCGACGGCAACAACGACATCGTCGCCTCGCGCTATGACAAGTGGAACGGTGACATCGCCCTCGGCTGGACGCCGGGTGCCGACACGCTGATCGAACTCACTGCCGGCAAGGGCGACGGCGAGGCGCGCTACGCCGGGCGTGGCATGGACGGTTCGCAGTTCCTGCGCGAGAGCCTCGGCCTGCGCTTCGAAAAGTCCAATGTCACTGACGTGCTGGAGAAGTTCGAAGCGCAGGTCTATTACAACTACGCCGACCACGTGATGGACAACTACACCCTGCGCACGCCCTCCGGCACCGGCATGATGGCGGGGCCCATGGCGTCCAACGTCGATCGCCGCACCCTCGGTGCACGCATCAAGGCGACCTGGCGCTGGGCAGACATTGAGCTGATCACCGGACTCGACGCGCAGACTAACGAGCATCGCCAACGCAGTGCCATGGGCATCGATACCTACAAGCATCTGCCCTACAGCAAGGACGCCGATTTCCACAACTACGGCGTGTTCAGCGAAATGACCTGGTACGCCGCCGAGCGTGATCGCCTGGTCAGCGGCGCGCGGCTTGACCGAGCCTCGGCCAGGGATTATCGGCAGAACATCGGTTCGGGGATGATGGCCCGCGCCAACCCGACCGCCGACGATACCCGCGCCGATACCCTGCCAAGCGGCTTCGTGCGCTACGAGCATGACCTGGCCGACAGCCCGACCACGCTTTACGCGGGCCTGGGCCACGCGCAACGCTTCCCGGATTACTGGGAGCTGTTTTCGCCCAAGTCCGGCCCGGCCGGTTCGGTCAACGCGTTCGATTCGATCAAACCGGAAAAGACCACACAGCTCGATTTCGGCGTGAACTACAAAAGCGCCGGACTCGAGGCCTGGGCCTCGGGCTATCTCGGCGTGGTGCGCGATTACATCCTGTTCGATTACACCCCGGGAATGATGGGCATGAGCACATCCCGCGCCGAGAACATCGACGCGCGGATCATGGGCGGTGAGCTCGGTGCCGCTTACAAGCTCAGCGAACGCTGGAAGGCCGATGCGACCCTGGCCTACGCCTGGGGCAAGAACAGCAGCGACGGCACGGCCCTTCCGCAAATGCCGCCACTGGACGCACGTTTCGGCCTGACCTACAGCGAAGACCACTGGAGCACCGGGGCGCTGTGGCGCGTGGTGGCCGCGCAACACCGCATCGATCAGAACAAGGGCAACGTGGTCGGCAAGGATTACACCCAGAGCTCGGGTTTCGGCGTGTTTTCGCTCAACGCTGCCTACCGGATCAACCGGCACTGGAAGGTCAGCAGCGGCGTCGACAACCTGTTCGGCAAGGCTTACGCCGAACACCTGAACCTGGCGGGCAACGCCGGATTCGGCTACCCGGCCAATGACCCGCAAGCGATTAATGAACCGGGGCGCACGCTCTGGACCAAAGCGGATATGAGTTTCTAACGCACCAACAGAAATTTCTGGTGTGAACACTGCCCTGTGGCGAGGGAGCTTGCTCCCGCCGGGGCGCGCAGCGGCCGCTCTGTTGAGTTGCAAAGCCAGGGCCTGCTTCGCAGGCCAGCGGGAGCAAGCTCCCTCGCCACAGATGTGCAATCCAGACAGACAACGAAAAGAACCAAGCCTAGCGGAGCACACGTGATGCAAAAGCCCCAACCGAACTTCTACAACCTGGCCTGGCGTTGGCATTTTTATGCCGGTCTGTTCGTCGCGCCATTCATGGTCATGCTGGCGCTGACCGGGATCATTTACCTGTTCAAGCCGCAGCTCGATTCATTGATGTACAGCAGCCTGCTTGAAGTGCCGAGCGGGCACCACACCGTGCCGGCCGATGACTTGCTGCAACGGGTCAAAAACGCTTATCCACAAGGTCAGGTAACGCAATACCTGCCCCCGCCGAACGCCGAGCGCAGCGCGCAATTCGTGGTGAAGAATGCCGGCCACGAACTCAACGTGTTCGTCGATCCCTACCACGGCGACATCCTCGGCGAGCAGGATGCCAAGCAAAACCTGCAAGCCATCGCCCGCGCGATTCACGGTGAATTGATGATCGGCACCGTCGGCGATCGCCTGATCGAAATGGCCGCCGGCTGGGGCGTGGTGCTGGTGGTGTCCGGTCTGTTCCTGTGGTGGCCGCGCGGTCAGGCCTCCGGCATTCTGTGGCCACGGCTGAACAGCCGCGGCCGCGTGTTATGGCGCGATCTGCACGCGGTCACCGGCTTCTGGGGCGCGACCTTGTTGCTGCTGATGCTGCTCAGCGGCATGACCTGGACCGGCTTCTGGGGCAAGCAATACGCGCAGGTCTGGAACGTGTTCCCGGCGGCGATGTGGGAGAACGTGCCGACCTCGGACATCGAAGCCCGCAGCCTCAACAGCACCACTCGCCAGACCGTGCCCTGGGCGATGGAAAACACACCGATGCCGATGTCCGGCGACCACGCCGAACACATGGCCCACGGCAACGCCCACGCCGGTCCAGCCGCCCCCGACGTCAGCCTGCAAGCGGTGCAGGACATCGCCAGCGAACGCAAGGTCGAACCCGGCTACAGCATCACCCTGCCGACCACCGCCACCGGCGTGTTCACCATCGCCGTATTCGCCGACGACCCACGCAACGACGCGACGCTGCATGTCGATCAGTACACCGGCAAGGTCCTCGCCGATGTGCGTTTCGAGCACTACGGCACGGTCGCCCGAGCCACCGAAATCGGCGTGATGCTTCACGAAGGCAAAATGTTCGGCACTTTCAACCAGATCGTCGTGCTGCTGATTTGCCTGATGATCCTGCTCAGCGCCGTCAGCGGTGTGGTGATCTGGTGGAAGCGCCGCCCCGAAGGCAAGTTTGGCGTGCCGCCGCTGCGCCATGATCTGCCGACATGGAAAACCGGCGTGGCGATCATGCTGGTACTGGCCGTGGTGTTTCCGTTGGTGGGGGCTTCGCTGGTGGTGGTGTGGTTGCTCGATCGGTTTGTGCTGCCGCGAGTCGCCCGGCGCACGGCTGATATGCCACGCTGAGATAAGTGGAGCGGGCCGTTTCTACTGCCCGCTCCAGCTTTTTTATGCAGACTTACAACTCATCGCGCAGCCTGACAGGCCCCGGAGTCGGGCTCTGCTGACGTCGGGTCCGCCAGGTGTTGCCCATGCGGCCGGTCTGATGCCAGTAATGGCCGGCTACCAACACCCTGAAATCACCCAGTTCCATTAGCCGTGCCAGAAACTCCCCGGGACTGAGCCGGCTCACCCAGCGTCCGCCCTCAAACGTCACAGCCCGGGTCGACAACAGATCTTTTTCCGCCTGCGAGTACACAGGGGTGTACTTGAGCAGCACGCCATGCGGTGTCGAATAGTAATAGTCCTGGATACTCAGGCCTTTCTCGACAGGCTCGTGGGTATGCGCAAACACCAGCGCAGGCGAGGCGAAATTCGCGTACACCTGATCGGCATCCGGCACCAGCAGGGTGTTGCCTGAGACGTGGAATTGATGGGTGGCCATCAGCGCATATCCCGCAGGGTAACGCGGCGCCGGGTTGCGCCAACTGACGGCAGAATCTGCCCCGGTGCGGACTATGCGCACCAGCGGATTTTCGTCGCCGACGACATAAACCATCGGCTCCAGTGGCACAAATCGGCCGCTGGACTGCTGCGCCAGAACCGCGCCCTCGTAACCGGTGTCGACCACGGCGTCATCCGTTCGCTGATGGGCATAGCGGGCCGCGTCGTCGGGATGATGGAATATCGGCCCCAGCGCCGGAACCGGATGGTCCCGCCAGCGTTGCTCGGCGCGGACATCGGCCTGACGCGGCTGCCAGTCTTGCGCCACTTGGCCATGACGCGACCAGTATGCGCTGGTCTCGATCACGTCGAGCTGGCCGGCGTGGGCCATCCGGCGCAGATAGTCGGCAAACCGGAAGGTGCCGCTGGCAATGTCACGCTCATCGGCCGCCGCCTGCTCCATCGATACAAAGGCGTTGGGGCGCAACTCGATCTGGCCGAAGCGGTCGTGGAACTCACCGGGTTCGAACGCATGGAGTTGCAGGCGCAAGAGCGCGCCGTCGGCGCAAGAGAAATAGATGGGCCTGTATCCCTGTGGTGTATTGGCCTGCGCACACGCCCGCTGCACGTCGCTCGGGGGGAAACAGAAATACTGCAAATCATCGTTCGGCGCGCCAAGAGCCGGCAGTGCCGAGCGCAGATAAATCCCGTACAGGGCAAACCCTTCAGTGAGCTTGCCTTGCTCGAATACCCGATCAAGTGCCAGCGCCGACTTTTGCACTTCGACTGGCAGGCTGGCGATGTACAAACCCTGCGGCGAGCAGGAGATGAAACCGAAGGTCTGGGTGTCTCGACTCAGCAAAGCCTCGTGAACATACCGCGCAGCCGCATCGGCCTGAACAAATGCCGGGCTGCACGCCGGAGCGCTCGTGGCTTTGCTGTAACCCGACGGCGGCGGCAGGCTGATCGAAGAGGTCGGCCACTCGTTCACCGTACCGGGCATGCCCCACAGCAAACTGCCGACCACCACATGCAGATGACCGGCCTTGGCCAGAGCGTCGACCCACGCAGAGGGCAGCAACTCGCCACTGTGAATGCATTGTTTGATTTTTTTCGCATCGAACGACTCAGGCACCGCCTGGTACTCGGCGAGGGTAAACAGAAAATCAATGAACAACTGATCCCACAGGCCTGGCTCATAACGAATCAAGGCACCGTCCGGCGCGAACAGGTATTCACTCAAGTGCCTGTCCCGCAGGTGCACAAATGCCGAATACAGCGTGTGGACCGAGAGCATGTTGGCGTAGATCTGCTTTTCTACTGACGACAACAGCACTGAAAGTTCTCTGGCGACTCTTGAGCGATAACGTGCGATCACCTGGCAGCCTGCCGGAAACGAGCCGAGTGCCGGATTCTCCTCCGGGTAGATTTCGCCGATGTCAAAATCCTCCCGGGATATTTCGATGGGCGTGGTCGCGACATACAAGCCGTCAGGCCTTTTCAGGATTACGCCGCCATGAGGCTTTTGTGTCATGCCGGGTATAAGCCCTTTGGCATATACCGCTGCGTCATCGGCGCTTTGAAACACCGGCGTCAGCGCCTGGCGTAGCGGGTAGGCACTCGGTTGCCAGTCGGTCGTGACAAGGCCCGCCCTGTCCCAGCACCGGCTCGTGCGCATGACCGTCAGTTCGCCGCTGCTGCCGACGACCCGGACAAAGTCCTCTGCCTGCATCAATCCCTGGACAAGATTGCGCTTGAGCGTGTCCAGCCGCAGCAGCGGTGAATCGTCATCAAACAGCGTGCTGGTGGTGTGTTTTACATATTTGAGCAGGGCACCATCGTGGGTGGAGATATACAGCGCAGCCGTTGCCAATGGCGCGAGCGAGCGACGGCGCGCGTAATACACCGAGATCGCCAGATCGTCAGGCGCGATAAAGTGCTGCGCCAGCCAGGCATCGGCAACATTCGCCGGCAGCTTTACCCGTTGGCGCGAGTAGAAGCAGGCGTGCAGGTGAAAGCCTTGCGGGTATTGGTACCAGGGTGGCGTTCGCTGCACACCGAACACGGCTTGCAGCTGGAATACGTTGTTGCGCTGGTCGCTGACGGGCACCACTTCACTGGCAATGTAGGCTTCGCGATTGTCGTGCTTGAGGATGAAGCCGAACCACGGACGAGCCTGATCCTGTAGCCGCGTGTCGTGCGCATAGCGGTCCAGCGCCGCGTCATCGGCACTGGAGAAAATTGCGCCAAAGGACACTGGTTCAGGGCGCCTCAGGGTTAAAACCGCAGTCAGCAGCGGCGCAGACCACGTCGCCGCTATTTGCCCACGGCCGCCCCACAGAGTGTTGTCCAGCAGGGTCGTCATGCGAGCGGCCGCGGCCTGCTCGCGAATCAACGCTTCAGGCAGGACAGTGCCATTGTCCAATCCCGCCGCCAATGCACCGGGCTGTTCGGGCGTGCCCAGACGACTAGACAAATCGCGCGCCAACGCTGTTGCGGACGGTTGATAGCTGATCAGACTGTTTGGCGCGCCTGAAACATACAGCGCGATGTTGTCGAGCAACACCTGCCGGGTCTCTTCGACACTGAGCATCTGCAGGCTCAAGGCAGCCTGCTGACGACTCCAGTGCAAACTTTGAACGTGCAACGGGTCGAGCCGCGACAAGGCTTCGTGGGCGACATACCGGGCATGCAGCACGCAATCGTCGGGGAAAATCGGCCTCCCGTTGCTGTCGAGGGGATAGAGCGTGCCCAGCCTCAGCGAAGCGATGTCTCCCGCCAGCGGTTCGGTCGCAACAAACCCTTCTGGAGTCTGAAAGACATAGCCGACGCGCTGACGCTCGCGGCGCTCGCCAATCTGTTCGTGGGCATACCGCGCGGCATCGTCCGCCGATAAAAATGAGCGACTCAGCACCGGCCAGGGAAAGTCCGCGTATGGCGTCCAGTCGAGGTCGACCCGACCGAGCCGCGCCCACAGCGGGCTACCCCGCAGTACCTCAACGGTACCTGCGAGGACCAGCATCGCGACAAATTCGCGCGGACGCAGGGCGCCGCTCGCCAGTTTCGCCTGCACGCCGCCATCGCCAATTGTTCCGTCGGCCTGGGCAACACTCAGCGCCGCTTCGATCGGGCTGCCACTGAAGGTGTATTTCAGCATTGCGGCGTCCTTTGTCTGCAAGTACAACGACAACGGTTCGCCGGGGGCGGACAGCTGCCGGCTTTTGCCATGGCAGGCGACGGCCCAGGCGATTGCCTGTGGCGTGAAGAAACTCTCGTATAACCACGGTTGGGTGGCAGGTAATTGCGCGCGGGGCGGTCCGGACGCGTCATAAAAACCCTCCAGCGCGTAACCGTCCGGAAGCTTCAGCTGACCACTCTCGCCGGGCGGAAACAACCGCGCAGGGTCCCACGCCGCCAGACCGGCCGGGCGTGCGAGTGTTGCGACGAACTCCTTGCCTGCACGTTTGCGCAGCACCAGACCCGAAGTCTGCGTGCCCTTGAGCTTCAACGCAGCCAGCACTGCCCGTTCGGCACTGACGCAGACGCGGGTCATCAGTGGCATCTCGCGCACCACGCCTTGGGCAAAGGCTTTGCCCCGCTGCCAATTACGTGGCACAACGCCGACAGAGTTACCCCAATCAGCATTGGAAACGACCACCTTGAGTTCACCGACAGTGGCAAACTTTCTGATGATGCTTGGCACGTCATAGGTCCCGTGCGGATGGCCGGGAGGTGAACCCGCGTCGTGCCAGCTGTAATAGTTGAATTCTTCCTCCGAACCGCTGGGCGAATACTTCAGCAAGGTGCCATCGGGGCCAGAAAGATAAACACTGGGGAAGATCTCCTGATTAGCCACATCGCCAATGAAATCCTCACTGGAGAAGAAGTTGATGAACAGCCGCAGGTTCATTTCATCCAGATCCGGATAAAGCTTGCGAAAGACTCCATGGCGAGGCGGATGGCTGTGAATGTTGGCTGCGAAGCTGTAGCCCTTGGGTGGAACCAGCAAGCCCGACGCATCGAGTTCGATAATGGTGGTCAGGTCGAAGCTGCTGACATCGCCAGCAATGGGTGAAGTGACAACGAACTTACCGTCCGGACGCTGCAGAATCACACTTCCATATTCTCTGTCCGCCTGGAGCGGAATACGCAAATGAACCCAATAAGCAGCATCCTCTTGCGTAAGGAACGCGGGACTTAAAGGTGGGAGTTTTTTTGTCGCGGAACCCGCCGCACGGCCAGACCGGCCCGACACATCATTCATAAGACATCCTGCGCAAAAGAAATCGGCATACACATCGAATGAGTGTCTGCCCGTCCCGCGCGCAGGCTGCGGTAGATACTTATCGTTTCTGTATCGATTTGCGCGCCTGCGACCGGCGCCCCAATCTGGCGCACCCCGTTGCACCAGCGCCCCCGCAATGTTCGTTGCTGGTGCGCGCCCTCTGCGCGCAACCGCTCTAAAACGACATTTTGCTGCCTGGACCCGACCGGGCACAGCCCTTGCAAAACAGCCCTTCAGTCGTCCGCCTCTGCCAACCAGAAAAATTAAATGTTCACGGAGATCGCACAATGAAGCGTCGCAGTTTGATCAAGGCTTTCACACTCTCGGCAAGCATTGCCGCGATGGGCATGACCTGGACTGTCCAGGCGGCCGAAACCATCAAGGTGGGAATTCTGCATTCGTTGTCCGGGACCATGGCGATCTCCGAAACATCGCTCAAGGACATGGCGCTGATGACCATCGACGAGATCAACGCCAAGGGCGGCGTCAATGGCAAGCAACTCGAAGCCGTCGTGGTCGATCCAGCGTCGAACTGGCCGCTGTTCGCGGAAAAGGGCCGGCAACTGCTGACCCAGGACAAGGTGGCGGTGGTGTTCGGTTGCTGGACCTCGGTGTCGCGCAAGTCGGTGCTGCCAGTGTTTGAAGAACTCAACGGCCTGCTGTTCTACCCGGTGCAGTACGAAGGCGAAGAGATGTCGCCGAACGTCTTTTACACCGGCGCCGCGCCAAACCAGCAAGCGATCCCGGCGGTTGAATACCTGATGAGCGAAGAAGGCGGCAGCGCCAAGCGCTACTTCCTGCTCGGCACCGACTACGTCTATCCGCGTACCACCAACAAGATCTTGCGCTCGTTCCTGCATTCCAAAGGCGTGGCCGACAAAGACATCGAAGAGGTTTACACACCGTTCGGTCACAGCGACTACCAGACCATCGTTGCCAACATCAAAAAGTTCTCCGCCGGGGGCAAGACCGCCGTTATTTCTACGGTCAACGGCGATTCCAACGTGCCGTTCTATAAAGAGCTGGCCAACCAGGGCCTGAAGGCCACCGACGTACCGGTGGTGGCGTTCTCGGTCGGCGAAGAAGAACTGCGCGGCATCGACACCAAACCACTGGTGGGCAACCTCGCGGCGTGGAACTACTTCGAGTCGGTGGAAAATCCAGCGAACAAGAAATTCGTCGCCGACTGGAAAGCCTACGCCAAGAAACACAACCTGCCGGGCGCCGACAAAGCGGTGACCAACGACCCGATGGAAGCCACTTACGTCGGTATCCACATGTGGGCGCAGGCGGTCGAGAAAGCCAAGTCCACTGACGTCGACAAGGTTCGTGAAGCGCTGGCCGGGCAGACGTTTGCCGCACCGTCGGGCTACACCCTGACCATGGACAAGACCAACCACCACTTGCACAAGCCGGTGATGATCGGCGAGATCCAGAGCGACGGTCAGTTCAACGTGGTGTGGCAGACCGAAGGCCCGATTCGCGCCCAACCGTGGAGCCCGTTCATTCAGGGCAACGACAAGAAGCCGGATTATGCGGTGAAGAGCAACTGAGTCATTGGGCTTGATGGTTTGATCAGGCCCGGCACAACTCCCTGTCGGGATGGTTTTCTGTGGCGAGGGAGCTTGCTCCCGCTGGGTTGCGAGGCAGCCCCAAAAACTGGCGACTACGGCGTATCAGGTACACCGAGTGCAATGTTTTGCCGACTGCTGCGCAGCCGAGCGGGAGCAAGCTCCCTCGCCACAAAAGCCTGCTTTCACATAAGTCTGCGCAAGGCCACACCTATGCCCACTGCCCTTTACCGATTTATCTGCGTACTCGCACTTTTGCTGCCGATGTTGGCCCACGCCGGCGACGCCGAAGACTTCGTCGCGGCCAATCCCATGCAGCAGGCCAAACTGCTGGAAGCCTGGGCTGCGCAGCCCGACCCGGCCCGTATCGAATTGCTCAACGCCCTGCAGCAAGGCGAGCTGAGCATCGACGGTGAAACCAGAACCCTGCGCCTGAATAATCGCCTGCGAGGTCTGATCGACACCGCCATGGCCAGCCATCAATTGCTCGCCGCTGACGCCAAGCTCCGTCTGAGCGCCGCGCAGCAATTGCAGAAAAGCGCAAAACCGGCACAGCTGAAATTTCTCGACCAGCAACTCGCCGCTGAGAAAGACGCAAGCGTTCACGCCGCCCTGAGTCTGGCGCTGGCCAATCTGCAATTGGTCGACAGCGACCCGGCAGTGCGTCTCGCCGCCGTGCGTCTACTCGGCGAAACCGGCGACCCGCTGGCGCGCACGCGCCTGGAAGGTCTGCTCGAACCCGGTGTTGAAAGCGATGCCGGCGTGCGCACGGCCGCCGAAACCAGCCTCGCCCAGGTCAAGCGCAAACTGCTGATTGGCGAAGTGCTCGGCCAAGCGTTCAGCGGTATGTCGCTCGGTTCGATTCTGTTACTCGCCGCCCTCGGTCTGGCGATCACCTTCGGCCTGCTCGGGGTGATCAACATGGCCCACGGCGAAATGCTGATGCTCGGCGCCTACTCGACCTACGTGGTGCAGTTGATGTTCCAGCGTTACGCCCCGCAAGCCATCGAGTTCTATCCGCTGATCGCATTGCCGGTGGCGTTTTTCGTCACCGCCGCCATCGGCATGGCACTGGAGCGCACGGTGATTCGCCACCTCTACGGTCGGCCGCTGGAAACCCTGCTCGCGACCTGGGGCATCAGCCTGATGCTGATCCAACTGGTGCGTTTGCTGTTCGGCGCGCAGAACGTTGAAGTGGCCAACCCGGCGTGGCTGTCCGGCGGCATCCAAGTGCTGCCAAACCTGGTGCTGCCGTACAACCGCATCGTCATCATCGCTTTCGCGCTATTCGTCGTCGCGCTGACCTGGCTGCTGCTGAACAAGACCCGCCTGGGTCTCAACGTGCGCGCCGTCACCCAGAACCGCAACATGGCCGCCTGCTGCGGCGTGCCGACCGGGCGGGTCGACATGCTCGCCTTCGGCCTCGGTTCGGGCATCGCCGGCCTCGGTGGTGTCGCACTGAGCCAGATCGGCAACGTCGGCCCCGACCTCGGTCAGAGCTACATCATCGACTCGTTCCTGGTGGTGGTACTCGGCGGCGTCGGCCAACTGGCGGGCAGCGTGCTCGCCGCGTTTGGCTTAGGGATCGCCAACAAGATTCTCGAACCGCAGATCGGTGCGGTGCTCGGCAAGATCCTGATCCTCGCGCTGATCATTCTGTTTATCCAGAAACGTCCGCAAGGCCTCTTCGCACTGAAAGGACGGGTGATCGACTGATGAACCAGCCTCTACTTGTCACCGCCACACAAAAGGCCGGGCCGAAAGTCACGTTTGCCATCGGTGGCGTAGTCCTCGCGTTGCTGATCGTCTTGCCGTTGCTGTCGCTGCTCGCGCCGGACCATGCCCTGCACGTTTCGGCTTATACCCTGACACTCGTGGGCAAGATTCTCTGCTACGCCATCGTCGCCCTGGCGCTGGATCTGGTCTGGGGTTACGCCGGTCTGCTGTCGCTGGGCCACGGTTTGTTCTTCGCCCTCGGCGGCTACGCGATGGGCATGTACCTGATGCGTCAGGCTGCTGGGGATGGCTTGCCGGCGTTCATGACCTTTTTGTCGTGGAGCGAACTGCCGTGGTACTGGACCGGCACCAGCAGTTTCCTCTGGGCGATGTGCCTGGTGGTGCTGGCGCCGGGTCTGCTGGCGCTGGTGTTCGGTTTCTTCGCCTTCCGTTCGCGGATCAAAGGCGTGTATTTCTCGATCATGACCCAGGCCCTGACGTTCGCCGGCATGCTTCTGTTTTTCCGCAACGAGACCGGGTTTGGCGGCAACAACGGCTTTACCAATTTCCGCACGATTCTCGGTTTCGGCATTACCGAACCGGGCACCCGTGCGGTGTTGTTTCTGGCCACTGTGCTGTTGCTGGTGGCCAGCCTGTTCATTGGCTGGCGACTGGCGCAAAGCAAATTCGGGCGAGTGCTGACGGCGCTGCGTGATGCGGAAAACCGCCTGATGTTCTGCGGCTACGACCCGCGCGGTTTCAAGCTGTTTGTCTGGGTGTTGAGTGCGGTGTTGTGCGGTCTCGCTGGAGCGCTGTATGTGCCACAGGTGGGCATTATCAACCCCAGCGAAATGTCGCCGACCAACTCCATCGAAGCGGCGGTGTGGGTCGCCCTCGGCGGGCGCGGCACCCTGATCGGCCCGCTGCTCGGCGCCGGCGTGGTCAACGGCATGAAGAGCTGGTTCACCGTGGCCTTCCCGGAATACTGGCTGTTCTTCCTCGGCGCGCTGTTCATCGTCGTGACGCTGTACCTGCCCAAAGGCGTGATCGGTCTGCTGAAAAAACGAGGTGAATCATGAGAGTGACAGCGAGTGCTGAATTCATGCTGGAACCGGCGTTCTTTCCCGTCGAGCCGAACAAGGACGAGGGCACCAGCCGCGACTCGATCGGCCTCGGCCAGCGCGTCGGCCCGGGCCTCGACACCCGCCACGGCACGATCCTCACACTGGAAGACATCAGCGTCAGCTTCGACGGCTTTCGTGCACTGAACAATCTCAACCTGTACATCGGCGTCGGTGAACTGCGCTGCATCATCGGCCCCAACGGTGCCGGAAAAACCACCTTGATGGACGTCATCACCGGCAAGACCCGGCCCAGCCACGGCAAGGCCTGGTTCGGTGAAACCCTCGACCTGACGCAGATGAGCGAAGTGCAGATCGCCCAGTCCGGGATTGGCCGCAAGTTTCAGAAGCCGACCGTGTTCGAAGCCCTGAGCGTGTTTGAAAACCTTGAGCTGGCGCAGAAGACCGACAAATCGGTGTGGGCCAGTTTGCGCGCGCGTTTAAGCGGCGAACAGAAGGACCGCATCAGCGAAGTGCTGGAGACGATTCGCCTGACCACCTCGGTCAATCGCCAGGCCGGGCTGTTGTCCCACGGGCAGAAGCAGTTTCTGGAGATCGGCATGTTGCTGATGCAGGACCCGCAACTGCTGTTGCTCGACGAGCCGGTAGCGGGCATGACCGATGCCGAAACCGAGTTTACTGCCGAGCTGTTCAAGTCGCTGGCGGGCAAACATTCGTTGATGGTGGTGGAGCATGACATGGGCTTCGTCGGCTCGATTGCCGACCACGTCACGGTGCTGCATCAGGGCAGCGTGTTGGCTGAAGGCTCGCTGGAACAGGTGCAGGCCGATGAGCGAGTAATTGAGGTTTATTTGGGACGGTGAATCGGCCAGCTGCAAGCGGCAAGCTTCAAGCGGCAAGTAAAAGCCAAGTCATACACCGCCCTGCTCTTGCTCGCGGCTTGAAGCTCAAAGCTTGCAGCTCAACTAACGGAGTTCCGATGCTACAGGTCCAACAACTTCATCAATACTACGGCGGTAGTCACATCCTGCGCGGCCTGAGCTTTGACGTGAAGGTCGGCGAAGTCACCTGCCTGCTCGGCCGTAACGGCGTGGGCAAGACCACCCTGCTCAAATGCCTGATGGGCCTGCTGCCGGCCAAGGACGGCGCGGTGAGCTGGGAAGGCAAACCGATTACCTCGTTCAAGCCGCATCAGCGGGTGCACGCCGGCATCGCCTACGTGCCGCAGGGTCGGGAAATTTTCGGCCGCCTGACCGTGGAAGAAAATTTGTTGATGGGCCTGTCGCGTTTTCCCGGCTCCGAAGCCAAAGAAGTTCCAGCGTTCATCTACGAACTGTTCCCGGTGCTGCTACAAATGAAGCAGCGTCGTGGCGGCGATCTGTCCGGCGGTCAGCAACAGCAACTGGCGATCGGCCGAGCGCTGGCCAGCCGTCCGCGCTTGCTGATTCTTGATGAGCCCACCGAAGGCATTCAACCGTCGGTGATCAAGGAGATCGGCGCGGTGATCAAGCAACTCGCGGCACGGGGCGACATGGCGATTTTGCTGGTCGAGCAGTTCTACGATTTCGCCGCCGAACTGGCCGATCAATACCTGGTGATGTCTCGCGGTGAGATCGTCCAGCAGGGTCGCGGTGAAAATATGGAGGCCGAAGGTGTACGCGGACTGGTCACGATCTAACGCGGCGGTCTAATCTGTAGCTTCCTAACGATAATCACAAAACCATGAATTCGATTGTTGCACCTGCCCTGTTTACCCCGAGCTGGCACGCCGAGCTGGAACTGGCTTACGCGCGTTTTGGCGATTGCACGCGCCCGATCCAGCGGCGTCACCTCGGCCCGTTGCGGGTGCAAAAGCACCTGTATGCCGAAGGCCCTGAAGTTTGCCAGCACATCATTGTCCACCCACCGGGCGGGATCGCCGGGGGCGACCGGCTGAACATCAGCGCCCGCGTCGAACACAACGCCTGGGCGCAAATCACCAGTCCCGGCGCCGCCAAGTGGTATCGCGCAGCAGGCCCGGCCTATCAGCAACTCGACTTGCAGGTCGCGGCTGGCGCGACGCTGGAATGGCTGCCGCAGGAAACCATCGTCTACAGCGCCGCGCAGGCTGAACTCACCACAACGATCGAGCTTGAAGGCGACGCGCGGCTGTTCTACTGGGACGTGGTGGCGCTGGGTCGCCCGGCCAGTGGCGAGCGTTTTGACCTCGGGCATTTTCAGGCGCACCTGGATATTCGCCGCGACGGCCGGTTGCTCTGGCATGAACGGCAGCGCATTGTCGGCGCGGATGGTTTGCTTGATTCGCCGATCGGTCTGGATGGGCAACCGGTGTTTGCGACGCTGTTGGTCACCGGTGAGATCGATGCCGAGCTGCTGGAGCGTTGCCGCTCGCTGGGGCATGCGGTGCGTGGGGATCTGACCCAGTTGCCGGGGTTAGTGGTGGCGCGGTGTCTGGCCTCTGAAGCATTACTCGCCCGGGCGTGGCTGATTGATTTATGGCGACTGCTCAGACCTGCGCTGCTCGGCCGCGAAGCGATGCCACCACGAATCTGGAACACCTGAAATGCATTCCCCCTGTAGGAGTGAGCCTGCTCGCGATAGCGGTGTGTCAGCCAAAAAATAATGAAATGACACACCGCTATCGCGAGCAGGCTCACTCCTACAGGGGAATGTGTTTGCAACCCTGAATAATTTTTCAATCTGCCCTGATGGAACCCCGACAATGGACCTGACCCCACGCGAAAAAGACAAGCTGCTGATCTTCACCGCCGGCCTCGTCGCCGAGCGGCGGCTGGCCCGCGGCGTGAAGCTCAACTACCCGGAAGCCATGGCCTACATCTCCGCCGCGCTGCTCGAAGGCGCCCGCGACGGCCAGACCGTGGCCGAGCTGATGCACTACGGCACCACCCTGCTCAGCCGCGAGCAAGTGATGGAAGGCATCCCGGAAATGATCCCGGAAATCCAGGTCGAGGCGACGTTTCCCGACGGCACCAAACTGGTCACCGTCCACCAGCCAATCGTCTGAGGCCGCGCCATGACTTACAGCATCCGCGATGCGACTCAGGCCGACCTGCCGGCGATCCGTGACATCTATAACGACGCCGTGCTCAACACCACGGCAATCTGGAATGAACAGGCCGTCGACCTCGCTAACCGCCAGGCGTGGTTCAGCGCGCGTCAGGCTCAGGCTTATCCGGTTCTCGTGATCGTCGACGGCGACAAAGGCGTACTCGGCTACGCTTCGTTCGGCGACTGGCGGCCGTTCGACGGGTTCCGCCACACCGTCGAACACTCGGTGTACGTGCGCAGCGACCAGCGCGGCAACGGCCTCGGCCCGCAACTGATGACTGCGCTGATCGAACGGGCAAAAACCTGCAACAAGCATGTCATGGTCGCCGCGATCGAAAGCGGCAACGCCGCCTCGATTCGTCTGCATCAGCGCGCCGGTTTCATCGTCACCGGGCAGATGCCGCAAGTCGGTACCAAGTTCGGTCGCTGGCTCGACTTGACCTTCATGCAATTGACCCTCAATCCCGGCGCAGAGCCGCCTGACGCCCACAAGGAGTGACACTGATGAACGCTGCCCAACTGCGTCGCGTCAACGCTGAAAGTTTTGCCCATTACCGTCAGGGCCTGATCGATCTGCTGCTCGACGCTGTGGGATACGGCGCCAGCGTCGGCTTCATGGGCGATCTCGATGCCGCGCAGGCGCACGCCTATTTCGATGACGTCCAGGACAACGTGAACAAAGGCCATGTGCTGCTCTGGGTGGTGGTCAAGGACGAACAGGTCCAGGCCAGCGTGCAGTTGGCGCTGTGCCAGAAGGCCAACGGCTTGAATCGCGCCGAAGTGCAGAAACTGCTGGTGCGCGAAGACGCCCGCCGCCGCGGCCTCGGTCAGCAATTGATGAGTGCGCTGGAGCTTGAGGCGCGCCATCTCAAGCGCGGCCTGATCTACCTCGACACGGAAGCAGGCTCGCCGGCTGAAGCGTTCTATCAAGCCCTGGGTTATATCCGCGCCGGCGAAATTCCCGACTACGCCTGTGACCCGAACGGCACTTACCGCCCGACCGCTCTCTATTACAAGATTCTGCAAGGAGCCCAGCCATGATTCCCGGCGAATACCAGATCCAGCCCGGCGACATCGAACTCAACGCCGGCCGTCGCACCGTCAGCCTGAATGTCGCCAACAGCGGCGACCGGCCGATCCAGGTCGGCTCGCACTATCACTTTTTCGAAACCAACGACGCGCTGACCTTCGACCGCGCGGCCAGTCGCGGCATGCGCCTGAATATTCCCGCCGGCACCGCTGTGCGCTTTGAGCCAGGGCAAAGCCGCGAAGTCGAGCTGGTCGATTACGCCGGACATCGCCGGGTGTTCGGCTTTGCCGGACGCATCATGGGTGATCTCGACTGAGGCGCACACAATCCTGTGGCGAGGGAGCTTGCTCCCGCTCGAGTGCGTAGCACTCGCCAACCCGGGGAACGCGGTATGTCTGAAAGAAATCATTGGCAGGTTTTTGGGCTGCTGCGCAGCCCAGCGGGAGCAAGCTCCCTCGCCACAATAAATTTGTGCAAGGAATTGAAATGAAAATCTCCCGTCAAGCCTACGCCGACATGTTCGGCCCCACCGTCGGCGACAAGGTGCGCCTGGCCGATACCGAACTGTGGATCGAAGTCGAGAAGGACTTCACCACCTACGGCGAAGAGGTGAAATTCGGCGGCGGCAAAGTCATCCGCGACGGTCAGGGCCAGAGCCAGTTGCTCGCCGCCGAGGTGGTCGACACGCTGATCACCAACGCGCTGATCATCGACCACTGGGGCATCGTCAAGGCGGACGTCGGCCTCAAGGACGGGCGCATCGCCGGCATCGGCAAGGCCGGCAACCCCGACGTCCAGCCCGGCGTGACCATCGCCATCGGCGCCGGCACCGAAGTGATTGCCGGCGAAGGCATGATCCTCACCGCAGGTGGCATCGACACGCACATCCATTTCATTTGCCCGCAGCAGATCGAAGAAGCCTTGATGAGCGGCGTCACCACCATGATCGGCGGCGGCACGGGACCTGCCACCGGGACCAACGCCACCACCTGCACGTCGGGGCCATGGCATCTGGCGCGCATGCTCCAGGCCGCCGATGCGTTCCCGATGAACATCGGCCTCACCGGCAAGGGCAACGCCAGCCTGCCGGAACCGCTGATCGAGCAGGTCAGGGCCGGCGCCATCGGCCTCAAGCTGCACGAAGACTGGGGCACCACCCCGGCGAGCATCGACAACTGCCTCAACGTCGCCGATCAGTTCGACGTCCAGGTCGCAATCCACACCGACACCCTCAACGAATCCGGTTTCGTCGAAACCACCCTCGGCGCGTTCAAGGGTCGCACCATTCACACCTATCACACCGAAGGTGCCGGCGGCGGCCATGCGCCGGACATCATCAAGGCCTGCGGTTTCCCCAACGTGCTGCCGAGTTCGACCAACCCGACCCGACCGTTCACCCGCAACACCATCGACGAACACCTCGACATGCTGATGGTCTGCCACCACCTCGACCCGAGCATTGCCGAAGACGTCGCCTTCGCTGAAAGCCGCATCCGCCGCGAAACGATCGCCGCCGAAGACATCCTGCATGACCTCGGTGCGTTCTCGATGATCAGCTCCGACAGCCAGGCCATGGGCCGCGTCGGTGAAGTGATCACGCGCACCTGGCAGACCGCCGACAAAATGAAAAAACAGCGCGGCCCGCTGCCGCAGGACGGCGCAGGCAACGACAACTTCCGCGCCAAACGCTACATCGCCAAATACACCATCAACCCGGCGATCACCCATGGCATCAGCCATGAAGTCGGTTCAGTGGAAGTCGGCAAGTGGGCCGATCTGGTACTGTGGCGCCCGGCGTTTTTCGGCGTGAAACCGACGCTGATCCTCAAGGGCGGCGCGATTGCCGCCAGCCTCATGGGCGATGCCAACGCCTCTATTCCGACGCCACAACCGGTGCACTACCGACCGATGTTTGCCAGTTACGGCGGCTCGTTGCACGCGACCAGCCTGACCTTTATCAGCCAGGCCGCGCACGAAGCCGGGCTACCGGAAGCGCTTGGGCTGAAGAAAAAAATCGCCGTGGTGAAAGGCTGCCGCGACGTGCAGAAAACCGATCTGATTCACAACGACTATTTGCCGGACATCGACGTCGATCCGCAGACGTATCAGGTCAAGGCCGATGGTGTGTTGCTGTGGTGTGAGCCGGCAGAAACGCTGCCGATGGCGCAGCGTTACTTCCTCTTTTGATTAAGCCAGGATGCGGATACGAACGTGAAAATTCGTATCCGCAATCGGTCGGGCCAGTCAAGGAAACGCCCACGACATCTGCTGCTCGTCGTAGTTGTAGTTGTAGGTATCGCCAGCGGGTCGGGAGTGAAACGTCCCGGGCCATACCGTAACCGCGCCATAATGATGGCGGCCTGTCTCAGCCAAAGAACAATTCCAGATCTCTTGGCGAATAGTGGTAATTGAGCCTCAGTTCCTTGCCGGCAGGAATGTCGGCCGTCGCGAAAACAGTGCCCAATTCCAAACCTCGGCGTACCACTTGCGCGCCAGAACGATCCTCGACTTGCACCGCAAACGGCACGGTTTCAACGTTGTACCCACCGGGAGCCTGGCGTATTGGTCGGCCTTCGGTGTTGAAGACGAAGTTGCTGTTGATCCGGGAAACAATGTTATCGCCGACGATGGCAATTTTCACTTCGCGAGCTCGGCCGCTTTCTATCACGACGCCAGTAGCCGCCATCATCGCGAATACTTGTTCTTCACGCGAGAGAACAGCATAAGGCACCAGATCTCCGCCATAAACGCCAATGACTTCGCCTTTGGCTATTCGACGGTTCGCCACCACCATGGATTGACCCACAAGGGCTTTCTCGCCGGGCACTATGATGTCGGCTTCGGTAAAAGTGCGCAGTTGCAGTTTTTCTTCGTAAAGCCTGGCGACGGTTTCGAACCCTCCGGCTTTCAAGTAAGGCACAACCTGCGCCACGGTATAGACGTTGCCATTGGCCAGCGTCGAGCTGGGCTCGATTACCTTGAGGTACATGGGCTGACCATCTGCCCCTCTGATCGGATATTTGCCATTGTTGGCGCGGTTGTAGGAGCCCAGCTTGTTGTTTGCCGCTGAATAGGGCACGGGCTGGCGCATGAAGCTCAGTTCTTCACTGCCATAGGGCTTGAAGGGCATGGACTCGGAAGCCATTTCGAAGACCTCGTCGACAGAGGTTTTCCTGGGTGGGAGTTCCGGGGCCAGTACGAACTCTTCGTCGGACTCGTCAGCTTTCATGCCGCCTTTGCGGCCGCGACGTTTCCACACCCCGAGCGGGTCCGGCGCGGCGATGATTGCGCTACTGAGTAGCGTCGACGGATTGTTCGGGTCGAGTATGCGCAGCAGATAATGTTGTCCGTCGCCGGCATCGGGCCGCTGGGCCGTAAAATATTGTTTACCGTTGAACTCGATTTCCTGCGCTTTGCTTGCGGCTGAGCGCAAAACACTTGAATCAGACGTGTCCAACGGGTACCAGAAATCGTTCGCCGGACCTCGAACCAGAACTGGTCCGGATGGATTCAGTTCGCTTGACAACCTGGCCCTCTGCCGACCGGTGACAGGATCGAAAGCGACCTGCACTGTGCCGCCACCCTGAATATCGACGTAGCGACGGCCCTTGAAGACCCGGAATCCCTGCGCGTCGGCGCTGGGCAAGGCCATCAGCGTTGGAATCAGATAATCATGCAGCGACAGCGCTGCGACATCGGGGGCGGCGCCGGAAGTGATCAGCGCTTCGTGTACATGCACTCTCGGTATTGCCCCTGCCACGTCGACGTCGACGTTGGGTACCTTGCTGCTGCCTGCGGATGCATCAGCCGCAGCGCTTCGGGTTACAGAGCCCAGCGATGAACGCAGTGATGTTTCAGACTGCGGGACGGGGAGATCGGAGGCCAGGCGCGGGGTGTTTTGAACATCGCCTGTTACCCGGCCTGTGGTCGGGGGTTTTGCTTTCAATGGCATGAATACTCTTCCTTGCAAGTTTTAGCCGGCACCCGCCAACACGGATGGGCCATGATGATCGGCGTCCATTGCCGATCCTTGCGCGAAAAACTATCAGACCGAACTGGCGGTTAACACCACGTGAAACACCCGCAAACAAAACCCGATGGGAGCGAGCCTGCTCGCGAATGGGCAAACTCAGCCCATGGCAGACATCTGAACTGACTACTCAACCACCAACCGCCCCAACCGCTGACGCAGCATCCGGTTCTCGGCGCGCAACTCACGCACTTCCTCCAGCAGATCCAGCGCCAGCGCCACTCCTTCCCATTCCAGCTCCAAATCGCGGCGCAGCTTGGCGGCGCGCTTGGCCAAGGCCAGTTCGTAATCGGTGAAGCGCCATTCCCGGGGCTGTGCGCCCTGAGGTTCGAGGATGCCGTGTTCGACGATTTCGATCACGTAGACGTCCGTCAAATCGGCCGCCTCACAGAATTCTGCCAGGTCCAGTTGAACGCTCAGGGGGCTGCTCATGATGGGCTACTCCGTCGTCGGGTTCAGAAGTTCTCTCGCGGATTGAACGCAGCTTTTTTTGCCAGTTCCTGCCACAGCGCCTTGACCTCATCGTCAGACGTTTTCGGCATGACCGCTTTGAGTTGCACAAACAGATAACCGCGCTCGCCGGCCTTGTTCTTCAGACCATGGCCTTTGGCACGCATGCGCTGGCCGTTCTGGCTGCCGGCGGGCACCTTGAGGTTGATCTTGCCGGTCAGGGTCGGCACGGCCACTTCGGTGCCCAGCGCCAGCTCCCACGGGGCCAGCGGCAAGGTGATGATCAGGTTCTCGCCCTCGACATCGAACTTCGGGTGCGGCGCAAAACGAATGGTCAGGTACAGGTCGCCATTCGCCCCGCCGCCAACGCCCGGTGCGCCCTGGCCTTTGAGGCGGATGCGCTCGCCGTCGGCCACGCCGGCCGGAATCTTCACGTTCAGGCTCTTGCTGGTGTTGCTGACGTGCTGGCCGTTGGCGTTGTATTGCGGCACCTGAAAGGTGACTTTCTTCGACTCGTTGGCTAGGGTTTCTTCGAGGAAGACCGGCAGTTCCATTTCCACGTCTTGCCCTCGCCGTCCGCGTGATTGGCCGCCCTGCGCGCCACCGAAACCGGGGCCGCGGTTGCCGAAGATCGAACTGAAAAAGTCCGAGAAGTCGCCGGTATCGCCACCGCCACCGCCAAAACCGCCACGGCTCTGCCAGCCCGGTGGCCCCTGGAACGGCTGACCGTGCTGGCCATAACGGCGCAGTTCGTCGTATTCGGCGCGCTTGTCGGCGCTTTTCAGCGCTTCATAGGCTTCCGAGGCGTCCTTGAACTTGGCCTCGGCGTCCTTTTCCTTGCTGACATCGGGGTGGTATTTGCGCGCCAGCTTGCGATAGGCCGCCTTGATGGCCTTGTCGTCGGCTGTCGGCTCCACGCCGAGTATCTTGTAATAGTCTTTGAAGTCCATTGAAGGATCACCATCCGTTATCGATTTCGCGCCTGTCCCAGCGTGCGCCAATAGGCGCGTGCCGGGTTGACCGATCTCAAGGTTGTGACCGGGTGGCGCCGCAGAAGTTTATCGGCAGTGGACGGCGGTTCTTGCGACCGCCGGTGTGTCTGCCGGCCCATGCCAGCAAGTTTGGGGCGAACCGGCGATTTTCAACCGGTTCAGTCGCGAAATAGCAGATGACCGGCCTTCGAATCTGGCGCGCACTGACATACACTGCGCGGCCGTTTTTTGACCGGAACCGAAAGACATGAAAGACGCCTCTCCAGCCCGTGCCTGTGGCATCGACTTCGGCACGTCCAACTCCACCGTCGGCTGGCTGCGCCCCGGCATGGACACCATGATTGCGCTGGAAGACGACAAGATCACCCTGCCGTCGGTGGTCTTCTTCAATATCGAGGAGCGCCGCCCGGTGTACGGTCGTCTGGCGCTGCACGAATACCTGGAAGGCTACGAAGGCCGGCTGATGCGCTCGCTGAAAAGCCTGCTCGGCTCCAAGCTGATCAAGCATGACACCAGCGTTCTCGGCACGGCCATGCCGTTCAAGGACTTGCTCGGGCTGTTCATCGGCCAGCTCAAGGCCCGCGCCGAGACCACCGCCGGGCGGGAATTCGAGCAAGTGGTGCTGGGCCGTCCGGTGTTTTTCGTCGATGACGATCCGCTGGCCGACCAGGAAGCCGAAGACACTCTGGTCGAAGTGGCGCGCAAAATCGGTTTCAAGGACGTGTCGTTTCAGTATGAGCCGATCGCGGCGGCATTCGACTATGAGTCGACCATCGAAAAGGAAGAGCTGGTGCTGATCGTCGACATCGGCGGCGGTACGTCCGACTTCTCGCTGGTGCGCCTGTCGCCCGAGCGGCGCGGTGTCGAGAACCGTCACGACGACATCCTCGCCACCGGCGGCGTGCACATCGGTGGAACCGACTTCGACAAGCAACTGAGCCTGCAAGGCCTGATGCCGCTGTTCGGTTATGGCAGCCGCATGAAGAGCGGCGCCTACATGCCGACCAGCCACCACATGAACCTGGCGACCTGGCACACCATCAACTCGGTGTACTCACAGAAAACCAGCCTGGCGCTGGCCAGCATGCGTTACGACATCGAGGACACCGGCGGCATCGATCGTCTGTTCAAATTGATCGAACAACGTGCCGGCCACTGGCTGGCGATGGAAGTGGAAGAAACCAAGATTCAATTGACCCACGCCGATAGCCGCCACGTGCCGCTGGACCGCATCGAGGCCGGGCTGAGTGTAGAGCTGACGCGTGCGCTGTTCGAATCGGCGATCGAAGCGCTGTTGGAGCGGGTGCGCGGCAGTGTCACGCAGCTGTTGAATGACGCCGGCGTGGCGGTCGATCAGGTCGACACGGTGTTCTTCACTGGCGGTTCCAGCGGCATCCCGGCGCTGCGCAACAGCGTCTCGGCAATGCTGCCGAACGCGCGGCATGTTGAAGGGAATATCTTTGGCAGCATTGGTAGCGGCTTGGCGATTGAGGCCCGCAAACGCTACGGCGTTTGACGCCAGCTTCGAGCTGCAAGCTTCAAGCTACAAGTCAAAGCAGAAGCAAGAGCGATCACCCGTTCTTGCTTTTCTCTTGCGGCTTGAAGCTTGCAGCTGCTGTTAAACCATTCCTCCGAGCTTCAATTCGCTCTTCAGGTACGCATAATAAATCGGCCCCGCCACCACCCCTGGCAGGCCGAACGCGGCTTCGAACACCAGCATCGCCAGCAGCAACTCCCACGACTTCGCACTGATCTGCCCGCCGACGATGCGCGCATTGAGGAAGTATTCGAGCTTGTGGATAAAGATCAGATAACCCAGCGCAGCCATCGCCACCCAGATCGACAGCGACAGGCCGACGATAGTGATCAGCGTGTTCGATATCAGGTTGCCGATTACCGGCAGCAGGCCGAGCAGGAAGGTCAGCACGATCAGGGTCTTGGTCAGCGGCAGCTTGATGCCCAGCATCGGCAGGACCACCGCGAGGAAGATGCCGGTGAAGAAGGTGTTGAGCAGGGAAATCTTGATCTGCGCAAAAACGATGTTGCGAAACGCCTGCACCAGCAGATGCAAACGGTCGAACAGGGCGGCGGCCAAAGGCTTGCGCTTGGTCACGTCGGGAATGCGCTGCAGAGCGATGATCGCGCCGAGCACCATGCCGATCAGCAACGTGACGAACATGTGCGCGGCGTCCTTGCCGACCAGTTGCAGGTCGGACAGGTGTTTGCTCATCCATTCGCCGATCGCCACGCGAAACTCCGCCGCGCTGGCCGGCAGATAAGCGTCGATGAACGGCGGCAACTGCCCGCGCGCACGGTCGACCACGCCCATGAATTTATCGAGCGAGGCGCCCGGGTTTTCCGCTTCGTGCAAAAGAAAACTGATGGCCCCGGCGAAGAGCAAAGCCAGCACACTGACCACCAACGTGCCCAGCAACGCCACCGCCAGCCAGCGCGCACGCCGCCCTTCGATCAGCCGTTGCAGTTGCGGGGTGAGCATGTTGACCAACTCGAACACCAACAAGCCGGCCAACAGGCTCGGCAGCAAGCGCAGTGGCAGCACCAGCAGCAAACCGCCAAATATGATGATGCAGCTGACCCAGAACACAACATGACGCTCAGAAAACGTTGGCATACAGCCTCAAAACGAACGGCGTGAAAGGATGGGCAGTCTGCCAGCGATCCGGGGTTAGCACTAGGGATATGCGGGTGAGAGATTGGCGGTGCGCTCACCGACGCTTTCGCGAGCAGGCTCGCTCCCACAGGGGAATGCATTTCAAATGTGGGAGCGAGCCTGCTCGCGAAGAGGCCCGCCCGCCGAAAAGATCGCAGCCTGCGGCAGCTCCTACAGGATCGCGGTCTCATGTAGGAGCTGCCGCAGGCTGCGATCTTTTGATCTTATTTCTTTTTCAGGCAATCACTCATGAACGCCTTGCGCGCATCCCCCGTCAGCGCCTGGGTTTTCGCATCGGCATTGCAGGTGCTCATTTTCTGCTGCTGCGGCGTCAGCACCTTGCCATCGTTGGCCGCAGGCGCCGCTTTCAGGCAGGTGCTCATGAAGGCTTTGCGCTCGTCGCCCTTGAGGCTCTTGGCGGTCGCATCGGCATTGCAGGTGGTCATCTTGTTTTGTTGCGCCGTGGCGGCGAAACCCTGGGAACACAGGAGCAAACCAATCATCAACAACGGGACACGCAACATCTTCATGGAGTTTTCTCCTTGTCGCCGCACCGATGGATGCAGCCTCTGCAGGAGTGTAGCCAAATCCTGTTACACCTTCCTGCCTTCCAGGTGACTGCGCCGATACTGCTCCGGCGTACAGCCGGCCTGCCGGGCGAACATGGCGATAAACGCCGAGCCGCTGCTGTAGCCCAGATCAAAGGCGATTTCCTGCACGCTGCGCGCCGTATCAAGTAGCTCGATCGCCGCCAGATAACGCAAGCGTTGACGCCATTCGCCAAAACTCATCCCCAGTTCGCGGACAAACTGCCGCGCCAGCGTGCGCTCGCTGACATGCACTTGCGCCGCCCAATGCGCCAGCGGCTGATTGCTGCCCGGTTCGGCCTGCAAGGCGTCGAGAATCGCCAGCAAACCGGGGCTGCTGGCGTAGGGCAGATAACACTCATGCACTGGCGCCTGTTGCAACTGATCGACCAGCACCTGGGCCAGACGCCGGTCGGATTCCTGCTCGGGTATCTTCACGTCGCGGGCGGCGAAGTCCTTGAGAATCGCCTTGAGAATGTCACTGATCGCCAGTGTGCAGGCCTGTGCCGGCAGTCCGGCGCAGACCTGCCGGTCCAGACACACCGCACGATAGTTGACCGGCTGATGGCTGTAGAAGCTGTGTTCAATCTGCGGCGGCACCCACACGGCGTACTGCGGGGGCGACATGAAGCGGCTGCCGCCGACGTCCATGTGCAGCACGCCGTGGGCGGCGTATTCCAGCGTTCCCCAAGGGTGCCGGTGCGGTGCGGCGAACTCGTGGGCGCTGAAATCGGCATAGCGGAAATACACCGCTGACGGCAGTTCGCTGAAATCCAGCAGATCGATGTGTTTGCTGTTCATGCTGTCCGGTTGCAAAGGCAGGTTGTCCGGTTCGCAGTATAGGCCTGCATCCAGACAGAGGATAATTGCGCTTCATCAACGTACTGGTTTCAACTCATGCAATACGCGTTTCCCCTGCTGGCGATTTTTATCTGGGCCGGTAATACCGTAATCAACAAACTGGCCGTCGGGGCGATTTTTCCCGCCGAGATCGGTTTCTACCGCTGGCTGCTGGCCGGGTTGCTGTTTACCCCTTTCATGCTTAAACAGGTGATTGCGCACTGGCCGCAGATTCGTCCCAACCTGGGGCGGATTTTCGTCCTCGGCGTGCTCGGCATGGCCGTGTACCAAAGCCTGGCGTATTTCGCTGCCACCCTGACCACTGCGACCAACATGGGCATTATTCTGTCGCTGATGCCGCTGATGTCACTGGCCATGGCGATCATCAGCCTCGGCCAGCGCCTCACCGCCGGGGCACTGGTCGGTGCGGTGCTGTCGTTTGCCGGCGTGCTGGTGGTCGTGTCGTCCGGCAGCCTCGGCGCGTTGTTGCAGCACGGGGTCAATCTGGGTGACGCGATGATGCTGATCGCCACCCTCGCCTACGCGGTTTACAGCACCTTGCTGAAAAAATGGCAGCTGCGTTTGCCGCCCTTGGTCCTGCTGTACTTGCAGGTGCTGGTGGCGATTGTGGTGTTGTTTCCGTTGTTTGCCGTCTCGCCGAAAACCGGTCTGACCCTGCAGAACATTCCGCTGGTGCTGTATGCCTGCCTGCTCGCCTCGATGGTCGCGCCGCTGGCATGGATGCAGGCTGTGCAGCGCCTGGGCCCGAGCCGCACGACGTTGTTTTTCAATCTGCTGCCGTTGATTACGGCATTGATTGCGGCGGTGGTGTTGAAAGAGCAGTTGGCGCTGTATCACCTGGTGGGTGGGTTGCTTACGTTGGGTGGGGTGGTTTTGTCTGAGCGCTGGACCACGGTGCTGGGCCGCAAAATCAGCGTCGCCTGAACCGTCCCTGTGGCGAGGGAGCTTGCTCCCGCTGGGGCGCGAAGCGGCCCCGCTCTTGAAAATCCAAAGCAGGGGCCTGCTGCGCAGTCCAGCGGGAGCAAGCTCCCTCGCCACAGCAGCGAATCAAAGCCCGGCCGCCTCCAGCCGCGCCGCATGCTCGACAAACAGTCGCACCGGATCCGCGCCCTTGCCGACCAGTCCCAGCGACTGGTTGACGATGTCGAAATGATCCAGCGGATAGTCATCGCCGATCACCATGCCCAGGTGCGAGCTATAGCGCCCGACCATGCCGTCGCACTGCCCCGGTTCGCGGACAAAGGTTCTGGCGAACAAGCGGCAACTGCGATTCGTCCCGTCAAAAAGATTGCCGCCACGATCAGTCTTGCCCGGCTGCAACGTCCCCGACCATGAGTAATAGCGCACGCCATTGACCTCCTCCGGCCCGTGCCCGCCCCAGGTTGGCGGCAAGCCCTGTGGATAACGCTGATTGAACAGCGCCACGCCCGCGCGGGTCAGCGATTGGTGCGAGGCGTGGATATCCACCGGCAGTTTCGGCCCGTGGTAGCCGGTTTCCATCAGCGCCATCAGCCAGCCGACCCAGCGCAGCAGCGCTTCGAGCAGACGGCCCTTGGCACTGTCGGCGGGATAGTGTTTTTCCAGATAATCGGCCAGTTCCGAGCCGTGATTGGGGCCTGCCACGGAGGTTACCGAAGCAACCAGATCCGGCCGTTTTGCAGCAGCGTAGCGAGCCGTCAACGCGCCCTGGCTATGGCCGAACAGGTTGACCTTCAGCGCGCCGGTTTCACGCAGGATTTCGTCGATCCGCGCCAGCAACTGCTCGCCGCGCACCTCGGTCGAATTGAGCGGCGAGACCTGCACGGCGATCACCGTCGCACCACCACGGCGCAGCGCCTTGATGATCCCGTACCAGTAGGGGTAAAGCAGCAGCCGGACAAATCCGAGCATGCCCGGCACCAGCACCAGTGGATAACGTGTCGACATGGGTAAACGTCCTTGTGGTCGGTGAGTGGCTGCAAGACGTGCAAGACGCCCGCCAAGCATCCACCCCGATGATGACAACTCCACCTCCAGCCTACTTCAGCCCCACCACCCCCGCCACAATCAGCCCCACCGAAAGCAGTTTGACCAGGGTCAGGCTTTCGCCCAGCAAGGCAAATCCGAGGAACACCGTGCCGAGCGAGCCAATCGCGGTCCAGATCGGATAGGCAATGCTCACCGGCAGGTCGCGCATCGCCAGGGTCAGAAAGTAAATCCCGCCGACCGCCGCAACCACCGTGATCAGCGACGGCCAGGGCCGGGTGAAGCCTTCGGCGTATTTCATGCCCATGGCAAAAGTGACTTCAAACCCGGCGGCGATCAGCAAGAACAGCCAGGCCATCTAGAACACCCTGGCCAGGTCGAGCAGGCGTTGCTCGGCCTCGGCCACCGACACGGCGAAAGTGCGTTCGGCAGATTCTTCGCCTTCTGCGGCCACCACACTGACATCGTTGATGCCGACGAACCCCAGTGCCGTGCGCAACCACGGATCGGCATGATTCAGCGCCTCAAGCGCGCCGCCCGGGCCAAAGCCGAAGCCACCGCGACTGGTGACGACCAAGGCTTTTTTGCCTTGCAGCAACGGGGTGTACTGGGCGACACCGTTGTCCAACGTGTGATCGAAAGTCAGCCCCAGGCGCACGATCTGATCCACCCAGGCCTTGAGGCCGCTGGGCACACTGAAGTTGTACATCGGCGTGGAGATCAGCAGCAAATCATGCTCGAACAATTCGCCGACCAGTTGATCGCTCAGCGCCAGATCAGCCTGCATCGACAACGGACGCGCGTCAGGCTCGGGATAAAACGCCGCCGCCACAAACGCCTCATTGACCGGCGGCACCAGCACTCGGCCGACCTCCCGACGGGTGATATGCCCCTCTGGATGACGCGCCTGCCAAGCGCTCAAAAAACCCTCCGCCAGACGCCGCGAAGTCGACCGATCCCCTCTGGGACTGGCATGCACCACAAGAATCCTGCTCATCTATAATTCCTCCGACTAGAATCAAACCACTTGTGGCTTGAAGCTTGAAGCTCATAGCTGCCCCTATTCAAATGAGCAAAAGTCAGTCGGGATGAGTTCATTTCATCCATGGAGTGTTGAATGTTTGCCTCGCTGCCCCTGACCGCCCTGCGCGCCTTCGAGTCGGCTTCGCGGTTATCCAGTTTCAAAGCCGCCGCCGAGGAGTTGTCGGTGACGCCGACGGCGATTTCCCACCAGATTCGCTCGCTGGAAGACTGGCTCGGCGTCGCCCTGTTCGAACGCTTGCCGCGTCAGGTGCGCCTGACCGAGGGCGGTGAGCGGCTGTTTCGCAGCCTGCACGGCGCCCTGCTGGAAGTGGCGCAGAGCGTCGACACCCTGCGCCCCCACCGCAGCGGCAGCAGCCTGACGCTGTCGACCACGGCGGCGTTTGCGGCGCTGTGGCTGGTGCCACGCCTCGGCCGGTTTTATGCGCAACATCCGCACATCAATGTGCGCATCGACACCCATTGCGAAGTCATTGATCTGCATCAGGACGCCAGTGTCGATCTGGTCCTGCGCTACAGCCTCGACGATTACCCGAACCTTTATGGCCTGTGCCTGTTCGACGAGTCGTTCGCGGTGTACGGCTCGCCCGAGCAGGTGGCGCTGGCCGCGCGACGCACGCCGACGCTGATCAGCGTGCGCTGGCACAACTCCAGACTTTATGCGCATGGCTGGCAAGCGTGGTGCGACAAGGCCGGCGAGCGCTGGCTCGATCAGCAGCCGGTCAACCGCGAATACGACGAGGAACATTACGCACTGCAAGCGGCCATCGCCGGCCAGGGCCTGGTGCTGGCGAGCAATGTTCTGGTGTCGGAAAGCGTCGCCAGCGGTTTGCTGGTGCCCTACCGCGGTGAAGTACAGGTCGACGGCGCCGGTTACAGCGCGCTCTGCGTGCCGGGACGGGAACGGCATCCGCCGGTACGCGCATTTTTTCGCTGGTTGCAGGACGAAGCGCGGTTGTCCGGGCTGACGCCAAGAGCGCAGCCTTCGGCCGCTACCGCAGGGAACCCGGCATGAAACCGATAAAACTTTTCCCGGCGCGCAGGAATCACAACCTGGGTAGCGACCGCGTCAGCAGAACGTGGCGCCTGACGGATTAGCCTCCAGGAGAATGAAATGAGTGACCTGCATTTGTCTGATGTTCAAACCCTGCGTGAGCGCGCCCGGCAACACGTGGAAAACGGCGCGGTCACCGAGAGTTACAGCGCCAACCGGGAAGAGGTGCTGCGCCTGCTCAATGAATCGCTGGCCACCGAACTGGTCTGCACCTTGCGCTACAAGCGCCACTATTTCATGGCCAACGGCCTGAAAGCCAACGTCGCCGCCGATGAGTTTCTCGAGCATGCCAATCAGGAAGCCGAGCACGCCGATCGCCTGGCCGAACGCATTGTGCAACTGGGCGGCGAGCCCGAATTCAACCCCGACCTGTTGAGCCAGCTGTCCCACGCGCAATACGTGGCCGGCAATACCTTGAAAGAGATGGTCTACGAGGACCTGGTCGCCGAGCGCATCGCCATCGACAGCTACCGCGAGATCATCCAGTACCTGGGCGACAAGGACCCGACCACCCGGCGCATCTTCGAAGACATCCTGGCCGAGGAAGAAGAGCATGCCGATGACATGGCGGACATTCTGAAAGATTTGTAACGCCAGTCAGGCCGCATTCGCGAGCAGGCTCGCTCCCACATTTGATCACCTTTCAACTGAAGGAATGCATTCGAATGTGGGAGCGGGCTTGCTCGCGAAGGGGCCTCTACAGGCGCCCCATTACTTGCTGGGTTTAACAGTCACAGGCGCCTTGCCCTGCTTCATCTGTTCCAGCAACGGCGCACACTGATTCGGCTCGCCGCCGCTCGGCGCGACCAGCGCCAACAAGCCCGCCGCCGGTGCCGCGATCACGCCCAGCGCGACCATCCCCGCCCCGCGCAGCATCAACGGCACGGCCTTGACGCCCGCATCCGGCTTGATGAACTTGCCGCGCACATACAACGGCGACCGCAGCGAGATCAGGCGCCAGCCCTTGGACTCCGGCGTCACCGTCAGGTCGAGTTGCTCGGTGGCCATGTTCGCCGTGCCGTCGACGTAGATGATCGCGTTCTCGGTGTCGAACACAAACAGGCGCGTCGTCGCCAGGCCGGTCTTGATGTCGAAGTCGGCCGCCGCGCAGTTGATCTTCACTTCCTTGTCGCCAAAGATTTTGCCGACCACATAGTTACCAACGTTGAGCCCGGCCAACTCCATCAGTTCACGACTGATGGCGCCGTCATTGATCAGCATCTTCAGGCTACCGTTGGCGCTACCGAGCAGCCTGGCCACGGAGTTGCCGCGACCGCTGATATCGGCATCGCCGTGCAGCTCACCGAAACTGGTCTGCATCGGCTCGAACGTCGGGAACAGCTCCTTGAGCTTGAATTTGCGTGCGGTCAATCGCGCCCGGCCTTCCAACGGCTCGGTGCGGCCATTGAGGCGGATCTGCGCATCCAGCGTGCCGCCGGCCACGCCGAAGCGCAGCGGTTCGAGGCTGAGCTCGCCATCGTTGAGTTTCAGGTGGGTATAGAGGTCGTTGAACGGCAGCTTTTCGCTGTGAACGATGCGCTTGCCGGTGAATTCGACATCGGCGTCCATGGCGCGCCAGCGGTCGGTCTTGAACTCTTCGACCGGCAACACCTTGTCCGCCGGTTGCTTGCTCGCACCGCCACGGGCTTTTTGCTCGGCGTTGGAGTCGGCACCAATCAGCGGTGCGAGGTCGGCAAACAGCAGTTGATTGGACAGCAGCGCGCCACTGAGTTTTGGCCGTGGCTGACTGGCGACATAAGTCAGATCGCCATGGATGTCACTGTCGCCGATCTTGCCGTTGAATTTTTCATAGGTGAATGTCGCACCGCCCGGTTCATGCAGTTTGGCGATCAGATGACCGTCAGTGGAGTACGGCGGTGTGTCCGGCAGGGTCACGCCGGTCAGTGGGTAAAGATTGCCGAGACTGTCGCCAGCGAGTTTCAGGCGCAGGTCGAGGGCGCCGAGGTTGAGTGGATCGGTCAGGGTGCCGGCCAGTTCGATACGCGTGTCGCCGATCTTCGCCTGCGCCTGCAACGGGAACGGCTTGCTCGCGTCCTGCAACGCCAGCAAGCCGCCGATCTTGCCCTGCCCGGTCAGATTCTGCCCGTGGTATCGACCTTTGACCTTGAGCGCAAAGGCGTAATCCTGTGGTGCGCCGCCCTTGTCCTGAGCGGTTTTTGCCGCTTTGTCGCCGACAATCTCGCTGAACGGAATCGGTTTGCCGAGCGGATCAATCAACACATCGAGATCGGTCTTGAGCGTCTGATCGTCGAGGGTCACGTGGCCCTTGTCGAAGCCAATCGCGCCGATGTCGACGACCCAGTTCGACGGCTCGGCATTCGGGTCTTTCGGATCAAACTGGAACGTCCAGTTGGCCCGGCCATCGGCCAGGCGTTGCAGCTGGGCATTCGGCTCGGTCAGGTCGATCCGCGGAATCACCACGCGCTGCGCCAGCAAGGCCAGCGGCGAGATGCGCAGCTCGACCCGTTTCAGCGTGACCATTTGCGGCTGTTTCGACCAGTCCGGATTGCCCAGGCTCAAGTCCTCGGCGACCACATGCGGCCACGGTACCCAGGCGCGCCAGCCGCCCTGCTCCGGCTCGCGCTGCCAGATCACCGCGAGATTGCCGTTGATGGCGAACGCCCGATGCAGTTCTTCCGACACTTTGGCGTTGATGGTCGGTTTGATCCGGTTCCAGTCGAAAAACACGATGATCAGAATCAGCGCTGCCAGCAGCAGCGCGAAAATGGCGAAGGTCCAGCTGAAGATTTTTCCAGTGCGCGTCATGCACAAAGCTCCTGATCACGACCGCACGCCAACCCCGACGCACAGCTAAAACGGCAGACCGAAGCGGCCCTTATGCAGTCTGTGACTGGCGAAAGGCCCGCAGGTTTTATCCAAAGGCAGTTTAAGCCATAAACAGCGCAGCAAATCTGACCGATCGGTCTAGGTGTGTTACCGCAACCCGCACATTTGCGAGGCGCGAGTGAGTCGAAAATACCCACGACGGTGCACAACCGTCGCCCGCAAAGGCCCGATCTAGAGCCTCCCCGCAGAACAATCAATTCTGTTGATTATTACCATTGCGTTTATGAACTTTTATATCGACTTATCGAGAGTAGCATTGCCTCCGTACCCACTTTATCGCCCTCCCAAGGAGCAACCCATCATGAAACGCCAATTACTGCTCAGCCTTACCCTGTCGATGTTAGCCAGTACCGCTTTTGCCCTGCCGGCTGCCGATCAGGCGACCCCACAAGTGAAAACCAGCCACTCGGTATTCAGCCAGACCGTTGCTGCGGACGGCTCTGACCGTACCCCACAAGGTCAGACCCTGGCTGAAGGCGGTCGTGATCGCCTGGAAGAAAAAGGCCTGGTTCAAGACGGTTCCGATCGCACGCCACAAGGCCAGATTCTGGCATCCGACGGTAGCGACCGCACCCCACAAGGTCAGACCCTCGCATCTGATGGCAGCGACCGTACTCCTCAAGGCCAGACCCTGGCATCCGACGGCAGCGACCGCACTCCACAAGGCCAGACCTTGGCGGATGACGGCTTCGATAAAACCCCACTGGGTCAAGCACTCGCCGAAGGCGGTGGTGACCGTGTGATCGAACGCAACAGCCAATTGAGCTAAGCCCATGGCGGCCTGGCAAAAAAGCCCAATCACCGGATTGGGCTTTTGACTTTTCAAACCCCGTAAAATCCTGCGCGCCACCTTCTCCCGTTCGACGCCGATAAAGCCGATTTGCTAGAGTGCGGCGCTTGTCCTGTCGAAGAACACCCTGCGATGCTGCCCCGCGCCGAACAGAAACAACAGACCCGCAACGCCCTGATGGACGCTGCCCGCCACCTGATGGAAAGCGGCCGAGGATTCGGCAGCCTGAGCCTGCGCGAAGTGAGCAAAACCGCCGGGATCGTGCCCACCGGTTTTTACCGCCATTTCGCCGACATGGACGAACTCGGCCTGGTGCTGGTCAGCGAAGTCGGCCAGACCTTCCGCGAAACCATCCGCCTGGTGCGCCACAACGAATTCGTCATGGGCGGCATCATCGATGCCTCGGTGCGGATTTTTCTTGATGTGGTCAGCGCCAACCGCTCGCAATTTCTGTTTCTGGCGCGTGAGCAGTACGGCGGCTCGCTGCCGGTGCGCCAGGCCATCGGGCGCTTGCGCGAAAACATCAGTGCCGACCTGGCCGCCGACCTGACCCTGATGCCCAAGCTCCAGCACCTGGACCCTGCCGGTCTGGGTGTGGTGGCCGACCTGATCGTCAAATCGGTGTTCGCCACCCTGCCGGACATCATCGACCCACCCGCCGCCGCCCTGCCGGAGCACCTGACGCCCCAGGCAAAGATTACCCAACAACTGCGCTTCATCTTTATCGGCCTCAAGCACTGGCAAGGGCTGGGCAGTACCGAGTAACCCCCTTCTCTACCTGACACACCGCAAATCCCCCCTGTAGGAGTGAGCCTGCTCGCGATAGCGGTTTGTCCTG
>NZ_JABWQR010000032.1:0-81045 GCF_014270125.1 Pseudomonas sp. SWRI99
TCGATCCAGACGACGCCGTCGCCATCGAAAGCCAGGCGATGGGCCAGCGAATGGCTCCAGCCAAACCCGAGGCCGATATCGATCTCCACCGCGCTGGAGCGGTACAAACGGGTGAACTCGAACGGCAGCACGCCATCCAGTACCGCGTCGGTGAGGGTCAGCAGCTCCTCGCCAGTGACCATCGATACCGGGCAGCCGTTGGTACAGGTCAGCAAGGAGCAATCGGCGGCATCGCCGTTGGGGTTTTTCGCTTGGTCGGGAGAGTCGTCGTGAGGTTCGTCTTTCTTCAGCGTGGTGTTGCGCTTGGCATCCCAGCGCAATTGCATGCGGCCTTTTTTCACCCCGGCGGCGATGCCCCGCGCGGCAACGGCTTTGTAGCGGTCGACGTATTCAATAAACGTGCTGACGATGCCGAACAGCGCCTTGACCAGTCGCTTGGCCACGCTGAACAACTGCGCTGCACGGTCAGCCAGACGCAGCGTCAGATAAGCGATCCCTGCCCCCGCCCCGACAAACGTCAGAACTACGCTGATCAACACATCGATGATCAATTGCACGATCATCATCGACGCCACTTCAGCGGACTTGCCGGCAATCTCGCTGGGCGGCAGCATGTCCAGCCACAGGCTCGCCGACCGTAGCAGCAAGCACATCGCCGCCTCGTCACTGACCAGCAACTGCAGCTTTTCCATGAGATCCGGCGCGGTCTGCGCAAGCTTGATCAGGTCAGCCGCGCCGCTGCCTAGACGCCCGGCGAACTTGCCGGGGTCCTGGAGAATTTCCGACAGCAAACCGAGGCTGTCCCATACCCCTTCGATTGCTGCCCAGCTTCCCGCAAGCATGCCGTTGCTCGCCGCTGTCGCCACCGACTGCGACCACTGCGGCTTGAAACCCTGCCACTCGCTACGCAGCCAGCCGTCCAGTTCGCCGGTCAAGCCGTCGTAGGACTTGAACAGCTCCGCGACCTGATTGGAGGTGACAGCGCTGTGCACCAGAACGCGGTAGAACTTGCCCCCGTCGCCTCTGAACTGGCCCTTGCCCTGCTGATCAAGGGTGATCGGGGCGGTCTCGCCGCTTTCCACGTCAACCACATCGACGGTGATGTTGCCCAGCGGGATGTCGTAGACCGATTCGAATTTGCTCTCGATCTCCATCAGCCCGCCCTGCGGGCACTGGACGACGCTGGTGGAAAATTCGCCGTCGCTGCTGCTGACCGCCGTGCTGCGATCGCCGAAACGGATGATCCGCTCCATGCCCATCAGCGACGGCAGGTCCGCTGCGTCGCTGATCTGGTTCGCCGCTCGACTGAACCAGTGATCAAGCTGTTTGCGGTAGAGGTTGAGGGTGTCGGGAAAGCTGTCGAGTTCCTGCTCGATGCGAGCGATGACTTCCATCAACACACGCAGGCGGACAAGGTGAGCTGAAAAACGGGCTGGAGCATGAGCGGTCCCTCGCGCAAAAATTAGTCGCGGGAACTGTGCTGGGGATCAAACAGGAAAGAAGTCAGGCGAGTAGGCAAAGGACGTAGGACTAATCTGCAATCGAACCACGAGCAGAAACAGGCAGGCAAAAACGCAAACGCGGCGTGAGGAAAACCTCACGCCGCGTTTATCGGCAAAGACATAATTGGATTTACTGCGTTGAATCTCCAGCCTTCATCTGCTGTAGCTTCATCTCAGCCAACGGATGTCCGGCCTTGGCGGCCATGCTCCACCAGCGCGCCGCTTCAGCAGGGTCCGGCGTTTGGCTCGGCGTGCCGGCGAGGCTGATTACACCGACTTGATAGGCCGCTTTGCCATCCCCGGCCAACGCCGCCAGACGCAGCAAACGTACGCCTTCTTCACGCGCGCCCAGGCCAACGCCGCGAAAAGTCAGGATATGCCCATAAAAGCTTTGCGCGCTGACATCGCCGAGATTGGCCATGCGCGCAAACTGGCCTTCAAGCCAATGCCAGCCGCGCGGCTGGCGGACAAACCACGACCAATGAAACAGCCTGCGGGCCAGCCAGTAACCGACCCGCGCCTTGAGGCGTAAAAACACTCAGGCCTCCGCCGATTCCGGGTACTCGTATTCGAAAACCCGGACCACTTCCGACGCATGCCAGGACGCCGCGGCGACGCCATCAGACGGCCCGGAGAATCGCCCCAGACGCTCGACACATTCAAAAAAACCGGTACGCGGCAAGCGACTGGCACCCTGACTGATGACCAGCGAGCTGCGCAACGGCTGCTCGGCTTTGGCGTCCAGCGCGGCCAGATGCTCGAGCGCGGCCGTCAGGGTTTGCATCGCCGGTGTCGGCAACTGCAAACGTTCCAGCAGCGCTCGATACGTCAGTAGATGGCGCTGGCGGCGCGCCTGATCCAGCTCCCCCAACAATCCGTCCCAATGTTGACGACTGATGCGTACGCTCACGATTCGTCCCTCCAACCTGGCACCGTCAATTCCCAGGCCAGGCTGCGGCGAATCGCGGCGTCGGGTAGACGCTCACCACTTTCGATCATGGCCAGATAAGACGGGCTGATGCCTACCGTGCGGGCCAGCGCCTCGATGGCGATGCCCTTCCCTTCGCGCAAACTGCGTAGTTGATCCAGACCTGGAAGAATCGGGTCTGGTGAAGTCGCGAGTGGCGCTGGAGCCGGTCGCGACGGTGCTTCGTTGATCCCTGCTGCTTTCAGTAAAGCCTGATATTGAGCCCACGGCAGAACCGCGTATTCGGGTTCGCCATCGCGTGCAATTATCTGAATATCCATGACTACCCCGTAGGACAACAACACTTAGCGAGTCGGCACTTTTCCCTAGAAGTGTAATCCTAACAGCGGCCAAGGTCGCGGGGGGTATCTATCTGTAGGCAGTATTCGTCAGTCAGGGCTTTTTCGGCCCCTGCAACTGCAATTGCTCAGGAGAATCGGGCAGGCGTTCTACCACTGCCAGCTTTTCCGGATTCTGCCGGTTGCGCCAGAGGCGGAAGGCGTTGAGTTCGTTATCGAGGGTTTTCATCAGCCAGGCAAGGACGGCGATGTCATCGAGCATGCCGAACATTGGAATGAAGTCCGGGATCGCATCGACCGGGCTGAGAAAGTACATCAGGCCCGCGACGACAGAGATCAGCGATTTGGTACTGATCGCGCGGTATTCGCCGCGCCAGTAAGCCAGGCACAGCGCCTGCAGCAAGCGCAGATCATCCTTGAGCTTGCCCAGACGGTTACCTTGCGCAGCACCTTTACTGGCCACGGCAAACAAAAGCGTTGGCAGACGTCCACGGGCCAGCAGGCGACCGGCCAAGGGCAGGAATCGAGCGAAATTCCACGGAGCTTTCATCTATTCTTCCCGTTGAAATGTTATCCACACAAATTGTGGATAACCTTGTGAACAGAGCTGCATTTCAGCGCTGAGAGCCCCGTTTCATAAGGGCTGCGCTCAGATCGGGCGTTTTTTACTCACATAAAAAACCCCAATATTTCATTGACTTGGCGGCTCAGGGCGTCTAGCGCGGGCAGCCTCAAAGCTATGACTGTGTTGATCGGCGTCAGTTCGCTCTGTTTACCCTTGCCGACGGCCAGATGCAACAACGCCCCGCATAAGCGAGGCGTTGTTTTAAAGCCGTTGCGAGTTACTTGGCAGCGGCGTCTTCTTTGGCTGGATCCTTGATGGCCAGCAGTTCCAGGTCGAAAACCAGAACCGAGTTAGCCGGGATCGCCGGGCTTGGCGACTGAGCGCCGTAAGCCAGATCGCTAGGGATGTACAGTTTGTACTTCTCGCCAACGTGCATCAGTTGCAGACCTTCAACCCAACCCGGGATCACACCGCTGACCGGCAGATCGATCGGGCTGCCACGCTCGACGGAGCTGTCGAATACGGTGCCGTTGGTCAGCTTGCCGGTGTAGTGAACGGTCACTACGTCGGTCGGCTTGGGCTGTGCGCCGTCGGCCTTCTTGACCACTTCGTATTGCAGGCCGGAAGCGGTGGTAGTGATGCCAGGCTTCTTGCCGTTTTCTTCGAGGAATTTCTTGCCGGCGGCTGCCGACTCTTCGCTCATCTTGGCCATGCGCTCTTCAGCACGCTTTTGCAGCGCGGCGAAGGCTTCGACCAGTTCTTCATCTTTCAGCTTCTGTTCTTTCTTGCCGACGGCATCTTCGATGCCCTGGGCTACCGCTTTGGAGTCCAGATCATCCATGCCTTCCTGAGCAAGGCTTTTGCCCATGTTCAGGCCGATGCCGTAGGAAGCTTTTTGCGCCGGGGTTTTCAGCTCTACGCTGGTCTGCGAATCACAACCTGCGAGGACCAGGCTAACCAGGGCTACCGCCGCCGCCAACCGATGCTGTTTCATGCTATTTCCTTGTTCATGCGCCGAATGGGCAATCGAGTAAAGCCGCGAGCTTATCAGGCCGCCACGACCAATGGCTACCGGCATGAGAGCAGGAAACTTCCGATAAGTTCAGGGATTAAAACGCATTGGCCGCGCAGCATGATGAAGCTTCTGTCATCCGGGCCCGGCAATGGCCGCACGATCTTCGGAGAATGTTTAACGTAATGGCCACTTGCCCAGAAGGGCCTGCTCAGGCATAACAACGCAACAATTTGACAAGGATGTTTATCTTGCGCCTCTTATTCCGTGTGCTGACCCTGATCGTGGTGCTGCTGGGACTCGTCCTCGCGGTAGTGTTGTACTACGTCGCCAACCCGAAACTGCCCTTCTACTCCCCCGTCGAACAGGTGCATTACCTGGATCAGTGGAGCGAGCAAGAACGGCAAACCTACTATTTCACGCCCCAGGGCACACAGGTCAAGGGCCTGCGTTACGAATGGTTTCAGGCACTGGAGTTGCCATTCTCCGAGCAGCGTTTTGCCGCTCCCGAGTACCTCGCCCGCTTCGGTTTTCTGGTCGACCCACAACAAAAAGCCACGCCGAATAATCCTGGCAACCTGCCCGTTGGCTTTGCGCGCCATCAAAATCCCGGCAGTTCCGAGCACTATCTGGACATCACTTGTGCGGCCTGCCACACCGGCGAATTGCGTTTTAAAGGCCAGGCTGTGCGAATTGATGGCGGCACGGCGCAGCATGTGCTGCCTTCCAGTGTTCCGACGCTACGTGGTGGCAGTTTCGGACAAGCTCTGGTCGCAAGCCTGACAGCGACTTACTACAACCCCTGGAAATTCGAACGCTTCGCCCGTCACGTCCTCGGCGCTGAATACGACGCGCGCCATGAGCAACTGCGTCGGGACTTCAAAACCTCGCTGGATACTTTTCTCAAAGTCGCATTGAACGATACCCATCGTGGCCTCTATCCCACCGAAGAGGGCCCCGGCCGCACAGATGCGTTCGGGCGAATCGCCAACGCCACGTTCGGTGATGCCATTTCTCCGGCCAACTATCGCGTGGCCAACGCCCCGGTGGATTACCCGCAGCTATGGGACATGTGGACGTTCGACTGGGTGCAGTGGAACGGCTCCGCGCAGCAGCCCATGGCCCGTAACATCGGCGAAGCACTGGGCGTCGGCGCAACCCTGAATTTCTTCGATGCCGACGGCCAGCCACTGCGCGGCGATGAGCGCTATGCCTCCAGCGTGCGGGTGCGCGATCTGCACAAGATCGAAGAAACCCTGCAGCAATTAAAGCCGCCCTCCTGGCCTCAAGAGCTGTTCGGCGCCATCGACAAACCGCTGGCGGCGAAAGGCCGCGCACTGTTTGCCGAAAACTGCGCCGCTTGTCACGTACCGCCGCAGACGCAGGAAGGCGAACGCCGAGTGCTGCAGTTGCCAATGGTGCCCTTAGCCGCCATCGGCACCGACCCGAACGCGGCCAATAACATTGCCAGCCATCGCTTTGACCTGACCGCCCTGCAATGGGACTTGAAAGAGCTTGAGGGCATGGATGTGAAACTTCATCCGACGCCCAAGGAACCGCTCGACCTGAGCCAGTTGTCGGTCGCCAAGGGGCTGGCTTATGTCACCGCCTTCGTGGAAAACCGCGCCTATCGCGAGGCAGGTGTGACGCCTGCGGAAAAACCTCGCCTGGACGGTTTCGGTCTGCCAATCGGCGTGCGTGAAAAAGTCGCCTACAAGGCGCGACCGCTGGCCGGTGTCTGGGCCACTGCACCGTTTCTGCACAACGGTTCGGTGCCGAGCCTCTATCAGTTGCTCTCGCCTCAGGATGAACGCGCAAGCACGTTCTATAAAGGCACCTTCGAATACGATCCACGTCACTTGGGCTATCGCACCGAAGCCTTCGCCAATGGCTTTTTGTTCGACACGCGGATTAGCGGCAACCACAACAGCGGCCACGAATTTCGTGCCGGCGAGCGCGGCAACGGTGTCATCGGCAGACTGTTGCAACCCGAGGAGCGCTGGGCGCTGCTCGAATACCTGAAAGTGCTGGGTGGCCCCCTGGAGGCGCAGTTGCCATGACCATGCCGACCTTCAAAACACAACTGCCGCTAATGGCCCGCCTCTGGTTAGGGCTGGGACGCTTGCTCGGCAGGGTCGTGTTGATCGTGCTGGTCATCGGCCTGCTTGGCTGGGGCAGCGCCACGGCCTGGTGGACCTGGCAACATCGCGGTCCGGTGTCGGCGCAGGAGCAGGTTCCGGCCGGTGAAGCGGCGATGACTCAGGACGTGATTCAGACCGCCGTGCGAATTGTCGACCAACACCGCGAAGGCACGCGCTATCTGCGTGACGCACACGCCAAGGCGCATGGCTGCGTGAAGGCGCAAGTGCAGGTATTGCCGGAGCTGGCGCAGCCGCTGCGTCAGGGTGTATTCAGCGAACCTGGCAAGACCTGGCAGGCGCTGATTCGTCTGTCCAACGGCAATGCCTATCCGCAATTCGACAGCCTGCGCGACGCCCGTGGCATGGCGATCAAGCTGCTGGACGTACCGGGCAGGCAATTGCTCGACAACCGCCAGCAACAGCACGAGCAAGACTTCGTGATGTTCAGCCATCCGAACTTCTTTGTCAGCGATGTCGCCGAATACCGTCAGAACGTGGCGGCGCAGGCGGATGGCAAAAAAGTCATGGCGTTTTTTCCGGGATGGGACCCACGCACCTGGCAGGTCCGTCATTTGTTCATTGCCCTGGCCACCCTGTCACCGCCGCCTGACAGCCCGACCGCGACCACGTACTTTTCGGTATCGCCCTACAAATTCGGTGAGGCCAATGCCAAATTCCGCGTGATGCCGGATCCCGGCAGTTGCCCCGCTTACACGCTGCCCCGGCAGAATCACGACTTGCCGAACTTCTTGCGCGGCGCGCTGAAGCAACAACTGTCGGCGGATCGGGTGCCGGCGTGTTTCGTCTTGCAGATTCAGCGCCAGGATGCGCACCAGTACATGCCGATTGAAGACACCAGTATTGAATGGCGCGAAGCGGATTCGCCGTTCGAGACAGTCGCGCGGATTACCCTGCCAGCGCAGGACTTCGATACGCCAGCGCTGAATCTGGCGTGCGACAACCTGTCGTTCAATCCGTGGTTCGGGATCGAGGCGCATCGGCCGATTGGCGGGATCAATCGCCTGCGCAAGGCGGTGTATGAGGCGGTCAGCGATTACCGGCACAGCCAAAATGGCGCTTCACAGCCCCTGTAGGAGCTGTCGAGTGCAACGAGGCTGCGATCTTTCGAATATTTCAAACAAGATCAAAAGATCGCAGCGTTCCGCAGCTCCTACATGATTTTCATGAACCCCGGACAGCAAAAAGCCCGCACAAGGCGGGCTTTCTGTGGTGATCTGGCGTTCAGTTCCAGGTACCGAATATGGCGCAGCGGACGGGACTCGAACCCGCGACCCCCGGCGTGACAGGCCGGTATTCTAACCGACTGAACTACCGCTGCGCGAAACGCTTGAAACGAATGGTGGGTGATGACGGGATCGAACCGCCGACATTCTGCTTGTAAGGCAGACGCTCTCCCAGCTGAGCTAATCACCCTTCGCTTCGTTACGGGGCGCATTATGCCACAAGTTTTCGTAATGTGTTGATTTAATTGAATTTTTTTCAAATTAAATCCGAAAACAAGTGAAACGACACGTCCCGCGAGTACAACCTTGAGGCAGAAAAAAACCCGCCTTGGCGGGTTTTTCCGTGGTGACCTGGCGTTCAGTGTTCCAGATTACCGAATATGGCGCAGCGGACGGGACTCGAACCCGCGACCCCCGGCGTGACAGGCCGGTATTCTAACCGACTGAACTACCGCTGCGCGTAACACTTGAAACGAATGGTGGGTGATGACGGGATCGAACCGCCGACATTCTGCTTGTAAGGCAGACGCTCTCCCAGCTGAGCTAATCACCCTTCGCTTCGGTGTGGCGCGCATTCTACGGAGCGTCCCCACCTCTGGCAAGCACTTTTTTAAATAATTTTCCGAGGCCTTCCAAAGGCTTAGAGAAGGGTTGGCCTATGCCCCGGCGAAGACAATAATGCCCCCCTTTGTATAAAGGAGAGACTCACCCCATGTGGTTCAAGAACCTGCTTATCTATCGCCTGACCCAAGACCTGCCTGTCGATGCCGAGGCGCTGGAAACTGCACTGGCCACCAAACTGGCGCGTCCATGTGCAAGCCAGGAGTTGACCACTTACGGTTTCGTCGCGCCGTTCGGCAAGGGCGAAGATGCACCGCTGGTGCACGTCAGCGGTGATTTCCTGCTGATCAGCGCACGCAAGGAAGAACGCATTCTGCCGGGCAGCGTCGTACGTGACGCGGTCAAGGAAAAGGTCGAAGAGATCGAAGCCGAACAGATGCGCAAGGTCTATAAGAAGGAGCGCGATCAGATCAAGGATGAAATCATCCAGGCGTTCCTGCCGCGCGCGTTCATCCGTCGCTCGTCGACGTTCGCTGCAATCGCGCCGAAACAGGGCCTGATCCTCGTGAACTCGGCCAGCCCGAAACGCGCCGAAGACCTGCTCTCGACCCTGCGCGAAGTCATCGGCACCCTGCCCGTCCGCCCGCTGACGGTAAAAATGGCGCCGACCGCGGTCATGACCGAGTGGGTCACCACGCAGAAAGCCGCCGACGATTTCTATGTGCTGGACGAGTGCGAGCTGCGCGACACCCACGAAGATGGCGGCATCGTCCGTTGCAAGCGCCAGGACCTCACCAGCGATGAAATCCAGCTGCATTTGAGCACCGGCAAAGTGGTGACTCAACTGTCGCTGGCCTGGCAGGACAAACTGTCGTTCATGCTCGACGACAAGATGACCGTCAAACGCCTGAAGTTCGAAGATCTGTTGCAGGATCAGGCAGAACAGGATGGCGGCGATGAGGCACTGGGTCAGCTGGATGCCAGCTTCACCCTGATGATGCTGACGTTTGGCGACTTCCTGCCAGCGCTGGTTGAAGCGTTGGGTGGGGAAGAGATGCCGCAGGGGATCTAAAGCCTTGCGAGGTCCAAACTGTAGGAGTGAGCCTGCTCGCGATGAGGGACTGACATTCGACGAATATGTTGACTGATAGACCGCTATCGCGAGCAGGCTCACTCCTACATTTGTTTTATGGTGTTCTTTTGATAACAAGGATCAAGCCATGCGCGCACTGGCTGCACTCAGCCGTTTTGTCGGCAACACCTTCGCTTACTGGGTTCTGATATTCGCGGTCATCGCGTTCCTGCAGCCGGCGTGGTTTATCGGCCTTAAAAGCGCGATCGTGCCGCTGCTGGGTCTGGTCATGTTCGGCATGGGCCTGACCCTCAAACTTGACGACTTCGCCGCAGTCGCCCGCCATCCATGGCGTGTGGCGCTGGGCGTGGTCGCGCATTTCGTGATCATGCCCGGTGTGGCGTGGTTGCTTTGCCAGGTCTTTCACCTGCCGCCGGAAATCGCCGTCGGGGTGATTCTGGTCGGCTGCTGCCCGAGCGGCACTTCGTCGAACGTGATGACCTGGCTGGCGCGCGGCGATCTGGCGCTGTCGGTGGCTATCGCCGCCGTCACCACCCTGCTCGCGCCATTGCTGACCCCGGCGCTGATCTGGCTGCTGGCCTCGGCCTGGCTGCCGGTGTCGTTCATGGAGCTGTTCTGGTCGATCCTGCAAGTGGTGTTGCTGCCGATCGTCCTCGGCGTGGCCGCGCAGCGTTTGCTGGGTGACAAGGTCCGCCATGCGGTGGACGTATTGCCGCTGGTGTCGGTGGTCAGCATCGTGATTATCGTGACTGCCGTCGTTGCGGCGAGTCAGGTGAAAATCGCCGAATCCGGCCTGTTAATCATGGCGGTGGTGATGCTGCACAACAGCTTCGGCTATCTGCTGGGTTACTTCACCGGGCGCCTGTTCGGCTTGCCATTGGCGCAGCGCAAGTCGCTGGCGCTGGAGGTCGGCATGCAGAATTCGGGACTGGGCGCCGCGCTGGCCAGCGCACATTTCTCGCCACTGGCGGCGGTGCCGAGTGCCTTGTTCAGCGTTTGGCACAATATTTCCGGGGCGCTGCTGTCGACGTACTTCCGGCGCATGAGCGAAAAACAAGACCGCGAGGAGCTGTCGCGTCAAGCGACGGACTGAGCGCAAAACTTGATCCCCGGGTTAAGGCTGGTCAAACTATCGCGCAACGCGGGGACGACCCCGCGGCTCGATCGAGTCATTTAATCTGGGGACGACCCCGTCAATCGATGGAGGTTTGCCATGTCCTGGATCATTCTGTTTTTCGCCGGCCTGTTCGAAGTCGGCTGGGCCGTCGGCTTGAAATACACCGACGGCTTCACCCGCCCGCTGCCTACCGTTCTGACCGTTGCTGCCATGGCCATCAGCCTTGGCCTGCTCGGTCTGGCGATGAAGGAATTACCGTTGGGCACGGCTTATGCGATCTGGACAGGGGTCGGTGCCGTGGGCACGGTGATTGCCGGGATCATTCTGTTTGGCGAATCGATGGCGTTGATTCGGCTGGCCAGTGTGGCGTTGATCATTACTGGGTTGATCGGGCTTAAGGTCAGCGCCTAAGCCACCGGCCCCATCGCTGGCAAGCCAGCTCCCACAAGATTGGTGTACACCATCGAACCTGTGGGAGCTGGCTTGCCAGCGATGAGGGCCGTCCAGTCAACAACTATCTGACGGATCCGCGCAACTCCCCCACCAAGACCTGCAACTTCGCCGGCTCGGTCCCTTCGGTAATCGCCGGCCCCGCCACCAACGTCACCCGCGACCACAAGCGATGGAACAAGCCCTTGTTCGGATCGCGACTGAAGAAACTCCCCCACAGTCCTTGCAACGCCAGCGGAATCACCGGCACCGGCGTCTCTTCGAGAATCCGCGTCACACCGCTGCGGAACTCGTTGATTTCGCCATCGGCGGTCAACTTGCCTTCCGGGAAGATGCACACCAGTTCGCCGTCCTTCAGATACTGGGCAATGCGGGTGAAGGCCTTTTCGTAGATCTGAATATCTTCGTTGCGACCGGCGATGGGAATGGTCCCCGCCGTGCGAAAGATAAAGTTCAGCACCGGCAGGTTGTAGATCTTGTAGTACATCACAAAGCGAATCGGCCGACGTACGGCACCGCCAATCAGCAAGGCATCGACGAACGACACGTGGTTGCACACCAGTAGCGCCGCGCCCTCGTCAGGGATCGCTTGGAGATTGCGATGCTCGACACGGTACATCGAATGGCTGAGCAGCCAGATCATGAAGCGCATGCTGAATTCGGGAACAATCTTGAAGATGTAGGCGTTGACGCCGATGTTGAGCAGCGAGACCACGAGGAACAGTTGCGGGATAGACAGCTTGGCGAGGCTCAACAAAACGATCGAAACAATCGCCGACACCACCATAAACAGCGCGTTGAGAATGTTATTGGCGGCGATCACCCGCGCGCGCTCGTTCTCCGCCGTGCGCGACTGGATCAGTGCGTACAGCGGCACAATATAGAAGCCGCCGAAAATGCCCAGGCCGAGGATGTCGATCAACACCGCCCAGGTGTGCACGAAGCCCAGCACCTGGATCCAGCTATGCCCGGTGACGCTGTCGGGAATCCCGCCGGAATGCCACCACAGCAATAGGCCAAACACGGTCAGACCGAACGAACCGAACGGCACCAGACCGATCTCGACCTTACGCCCCGAGAGCTTTTCACACAGCATCGAACCGAGGGCGATACCGACCGAGAAAACCGTAAGAATCAGGGTGACTACGGTTTCATCACCGTGCATCCATTCCTTGGCATACGCCGGAATCTGCGTCAGGTAGATCGCCCCGACAAACCAGAACCACGAGTTGCCGACAATCGAGCGCGACACCGCCGGGGTCTGGCCCAAGCCGAGCTTCAGGGTGGCCCAGGACTGACTGAAGATATTCCAGTTCAGGCGCATGTTCGGTGAGGATGCCGCCGCGCGTGGAATGCTGCGACTGGCAAGATAGCCCAACACGGCGATGCCGACGATGGCAGCAGACACCACCGGCGCGTAGTGCTCCGACGACATCATGACCCCGGCGCCAATAGTCCCGGCAAGAATCGCCAGAAAGGTGCCCATTTCTACCAGACCGTTACCGCCGACCAGTTCGTCGTCACGCAAGGCCTGCGGCAGGATCGAATACTTCACCGGACCGAACAGCGCCGAGTGCGTGCCCATGGCAAACAGCGCCACCAGCATCAGCCAAAGATGATCGAAGAGAAAGCCGATCGATCCTACGATCATGATGGCGATTTCCGCGAGTTTGATCAGGCGGATCAGCGCGTCCTTGGCGAATTTTTCACCGAACTGACCGGCCAACGCGGAAAACAGGAAAAACGGCAGAATAAACAGCAGCGCGCAGAGGTTGACCCAGATCGAACGGTCGCCCTCGATGGTCAGCCGATAAAGAATGGCGAGGATCAACGACTGTTTAAATACGTTGTCGTTAAACGCGCCGAGGGACTGGGTAATAAAGAAAGGCAAAAAGCGCCGGGTGCGCAGCAGGGTGAACTGTGAGGGGTGACTCATCTTCCGTGTTTCCTGATGTTAGGTAGAGAGGCCTGGGTGCTTGTCATTGGAATCTCGAACCGCGGTCCAGGCCACACCTTACCTAAACTTTTCAGATTATTTCTTCAAACCTGCGATGCACGGCGAGACGAACAGCTCGCCACGCCATGCGCCTTGCACAGTGCGCTTGCCGACGATCAACCACATCACCGCCAGCAACGCCACCAGCGCCGTGCCGAACACACTGAAAAACATCAGGTTGAGCAGACTCGCCAGTTTCAGCGTCGCCAGCGAATACACGCCCAACGGGAAGGTGAAGCCCCACCAGCCAAGGTTGAAGGGGATACCGTCACGCAGATAACGCACGGTGATCAGCAGCGCCATCAGCATCCACCAAAGCCCGAAGCCCCACAGCGTGATGCCCGCCACCAGCCCCAGCCCCGCCGCGGTTTCACCGACGCCCGGCAAGCCATTGGCGGCGAAAATCGCCGGCGCCTCACCACCCAGCAGCAACATGCCCAGCGCACCGGTGCCGATCGGACCCAGCGCCAGCCAGCTCGAAGCGGCCATATTTTCATGGGGCAGTTTGTGCAGGGCCATGCGCAGCAACAGGATCGTCAGAATGCTGAACGCCACCGGCAGGGAAAAAGCCCAAAGCACGTAACTGGTGGTCAGCACCACCAGTTGCGCATGGGCATCGCTCAGATGCGGCGCCAGCAAGCCACCGCTGGCGGCCGCCACTTCCGCCGCGACCACAGGCAACAGCCAGACCGCAGTCATCTGGTCGATGCTGTGCTCCTGGCGGGTAAACATCATGTACGGAATCAACACGCCGCACGCCAGCGACATCGCCACATCCAGCCACCACAACACCTCGGCCAGATCGATCACCGCCTCGCCCCAACGTGGCAGGCCGAACAACAGAAAGCCGTTGATGATGGTCGCCAGCCCCATGGGAATGGTGCCGAAGAACATCGACACAGTGGAATGACCGAAAATCCGCCGCGCTTCGTCGAAGAACAAGATCCAGCGGGCCGCGTAGGCTGCGGTAAACAGGGTAAACAGCAGAATGTTGAACAACCACAGGCCTTCCGCGATGCCGTGCAGGCCGGCAATCGTCAGGGGCAGTTGCGCCAGCGCCAATGCCAACACACCGGTGCCCATGGTCGCGGCGAACCAGTTGGGGGTGAATTGGCGGATTACCTCGAGCGGGTGCTGAAGCTGGCTGAACGGCTTGAGACCGGGTTTGGTGTTGCTGGGATAACTCATCGTGGACTCCTCTCCTCGTGTGAGGTTGAGTCCATGGTAGAACCGAATCGAATATCTATATAACGGGTAATATCTCTAACTGTTATCTGTTTTACCAATAAGAACTCAGACGCTGCCTGCGCTTTCAATGACCAGAATCCGCGCCGCGCCCTGAGGATGGGCGACATGCTCGGTGCCCACCGAGGCGTAGAAAATGTCGCCTACCTCCAGCAGCACGTGCTTTTCTTCACCCTCTTCGCGATAGCGCATTTGCACTTGGCCATCGAGCACCACGAAGACTTCCTCGCCGTCGTTGACGTGCCATTTGTAGGGCTGATCCGTCCAGTGCAAGCGCGTGGTGATGCCGTTCATGCTGGCAATGTCCAGCGCGCCCCAGGCGCGTTCGGCGGTAAAGGTTTTGCTGCGGATAATCTTCATGTGCCGATCCCGGAAAGAAGTCAGCCAAGGCTAACCCAAACGGCTGCGCTTAAGGAGCGCTGCACACCTTGACAGCAGGTGCGCGCAAACTGAGCACCGCTGCCCCGAGCGCCAAAACAATCAGTACCGCCCCATAGCCATCAGTGGTTGCCAGCAAGCCATAGCTGCGGGTCAGGTGCCCGGCGAGCAAGGCTGGCAAACAGAACGCCAGATAACTCAGTACGTAATAAGCTGACATCATCCCGGCTCGCTCATGGGGCAAGGCCAGCGGCACCAGGCTGCGCACCGCGCCAAGAAAGCCCGAGCCGAAACCGCAACCGGCGACCAGTGTGCCGAGAAAAAACAGCGACAGGCTGGCGCTGTGCACGCCGAACAGAATCAACCCCAGACCGAGCGGCAGCAGCAGTGTCCCCAGACGCAACGCTTGAGTCGCCGGACGATTGCGCATCGTGAAGATCATCAACGCCCCGGTCACGGTCAATGCCGCGACAGTCGCACCGCCGATCAGATTGGAGGTGGACCCCGTGGCGGTGCGCACCAGTGAAGGTGCCAGCGATGCGTAAAAACCACCGAGCGCCCAGGTTGCGGTGTTAAGCGGCAGGATTCGCCACAAGGTCGAACGTGCCTGCACCGGCACATGCAAGGTTGGCCGCAACGATGCCCATGCCCCGCCCTGCCGGGTAACGTGCTCCGGCAAGCGCCAGACATAGGCGCCCTGCACCGCAAACAGTATGAGCAGCAGCCAATAGGTCAATTGCAGCGGCGCCGGCGCGTACTCCGCCAGCAAACCACAGCCCATGCCGCCGATTGCCATTCCCAGTAGCGGCGCGACACTGTTGATCAACGGCCCATGCTGGCGATCGGTGTCGAGCAGCGTCGCGCTCAGCACCGCAGTCGCCATGCCGGTGGCAAAACCTTGCAGCACGCGGGCGCCGATCAACCAGGCCACGCTGTCGGCATAGATGAACAACAACATGGCCAACCCATTGAGCAACACCGCGGTGAAAATCACCGGCCTGCGCCCCAGGTGATCAGACAGCGAGCCGACGGTCAGCAATGCAGCCAGCAGACTGAAAGCGTAGACCGCGAAAATCAGTGTCAGCACCGCTGGCGAAAAATGCAGTTGATCCTGATACAGGTGGTACAACGGCGTCGGCGCGGTGGAAGCGGCGAGAAAACTCAGTAAGGTAATCGCCAGAAACCACAGACTGGCACGGTGGGAAGCGACATTATTCAAGGGGCTGGTCATGGGTACACTCCGCAAAAGCTAATCTTTTGCTTTTGCGGAGTGTGCTACCGCCCCGCGCTTAAAGCAAATTCTTTGTGTTAAGGTCTGCCCCATGGCTATTAAAGAAGGTTTACGCCCCGGTGGCCGCAGTGCCCGGGTGCAAGGTGCGATTCATTCGGCAGTCCGCGCGCTGCTGCAGGAACAGGAGCGCTCGACGGTGACCGTCCCGCAAATCGCTGCGCGTGCTGGCGTCACACCGTCGACGATTTATCGACGCTGGGGTGACCTGGCAGCGTTGCTGGCTGACGTCGCCCTGGCGCGCATGCGCCCCGACAGCGAGCCTGCAGAAACCGGCAGTTTGCGCAGCGATATTCGCGCCTGGGCCGAGCAATACCTCGACGAAATGAGTTCCGAGCCTGGGCGCAACATGATGCGCGATGTGCAGGCGAGCGCTACGCCGGGGTACTGCGTGGCGATTATTGGCGCGCAGTTGCAGACCATCCTTGATCGCCACCCGCACGAGGCCGCGCCGAGTGTCGATCGGTTGATCAATCTGGTGGTTGCGCCGGTGGTGTTCCGGATTCTGTTTTCGGCGGCGGCGCTGGAGGTGGATGAGTTGCATCGGCTGATCGATATTGCGCTGCGTCTGGACTGACGCTATCGCGAGCAGGCTCACTCCTACCTTGAAATGCGTCCCCCTTGTAGGAGTGAGCCTGCTCGCGAAGAGGCCCGACCGGCCACCGCAAAAACCACCCGCCTTTACTCCCTGCGACACCCCGCCACGCCACGACCTTGGTCGACACTGACTAACCGCCGCGCTCATGCGAGACTGTCCGCCCGGGCAGGAGTGCCGGGGGAGTCTTTTGTCGGGAGTGCTGCATGTCGTTGTCCACCGGGCTGATCGCCGTCGTCGCCCTGGCCTATATGGCCATCATGTTCGCCATCGCCTTCTACGGCGACCGCCGCAGCACGCCGTTGCCGCCGCGCGTGCGCGCGTGGGTATATAGCCTGTCGCTGGCGGTCTACTGCACCAGCTGGACGTTTTTCGGCGCGGTGGGCCAGGCGGCTGAGCAGTTGTGGTCGTTCCTGCCGATCTACCTCGGGCCGATCCTGCTGCTGGTGGGTGCGCCATGGGTGCTGCAAAAAATGGTGATGATCAGCAAACAAGAGAACATCACCTCCATCGCCGACTTCATTGCCGCGCGCTACGGCAAATCGCAATCGCTGGCGGTGGTCGTCGCGCTGATCTGTCTGGTCGGCGTCCTGCCCTACATTGCCCTGCAACTCAAAGGCATCGTCCTGGGTGTAAATCTGTTGATTGGCGCCGGAGCCGACGCCATGGGCACCCGCGCCCAGGACACCGCGCTGATCGTGTCGCTGGTGCTGGCGCTGTTCACGATCGTCTTCGGCACCCGCAACCTCGACGCCACCGAGCACCACCGCGGCATGGTGCTGGCGATTGCCTTCGAGTCGCTGGTCAAGCTGTTCGCTTTTCTCGCCGTCGGCGCTTTCGTGACGTATGGCCTCTATGACGGTTTCGATGACCTGTTCAATCAGGCCATGCTCGCACCGCGCCTGGAGGAGTACTGGAAAGAAACCATCAACTGGCCGTCGATGGTGGTGCAGACCGGCGTGGCGATGATGGCGATCATCTGTCTGCCGCGGCAGTTCCATGTCACGGTGGTCGAGAACATCGACCCACAGGATCTGCGCCTGGCCAAATGGGTGTTTCCGGCTTACCTCGCCCTGGCGGCGTTGTTTGTCGTACCGATCGCCCTCGCCGGTCAGATGATGCTGCCCGATGATGTGCTGCCCGATTCGTTCGTGATCAGCCTGCCGCTGGCGCAGGCGCATCCGGCGCTGGCGATGCTCGCCTTCATCGGCGGGGCTTCGGCGGCGACCGGCATGGTGATCGTCGCCAGCGTGGCACTGTCGACCATGGTCTCCAACGACATGCTGTTGCCGTGGTTGCTGCGCCGCAACAACGCCGAGCGGCCGTTCGAGGTGTTCCGTCAGTGGATGCTGTCGGTGCGCCGCGTGAGCATTGTGGTCATTTTGCTGCTGGCCTACGTCAGTTACCGCTTGCTGGGATCGACCGCGAGCCTGGCAACCATCGGCCAGATTGCCTTTGCCGCCGTGACCCAACTGGCACCGGCCATGCTCGGCGCGCTGTACTGGAAACAGGCCAATCGCCGGGGCGTGTTTGCCGGTCTCGCGGCGGGGACGTTCCTGTGGTTCTACACGCTGATTCTGCCGATCGCCGCGCACAGCCTCGGCTGGTCGCTTAACAGTTTTCCGGGGCTGGCGTGGCTGCACAGCAACCCGCTGAACCTGCCGATCACGCCGCTGACCCAAGGCGTGGTGCTGTCGCTGGCGGGCAACTTCACGCTGTTTGCCTGGGTCTCGGTGCTGTCGCGCACGCGGGTTTCGGAGCACTGGCAGGCCGGGCGTTTTATCGGTCAGGAAATCAGCGCCCGTCCCAGCGCCCGCTCGATGCTGGCCGTGCAGATCGATGACTTGCTGCAACTGGCGGCACGCTTCGTGGGTGAAGAACGGGCGCGACAGAGCTTCATCCGTTTCGCCTACCGCCAGGGCAAAGGCTTCAACCCGAACCAGAACGCTGACGATGAATGGATTGCCCATACCGAACGTCTGCTCGCCGGTGTGCTTGGCGCCTCTTCGACACGCGCTGTCGTAAAAGCCGCCATCGAAGGCCGGGAAATGCAACTGGAGGACGTCGTGCGCATCGCCGACGAAGCCTCGGAAGTGTTGCAGTTCAACCGCGCGCTGCTGCAAGGCGCCATCGAGAACATCACTCAGGGCATCAGCGTGGTCGATCAATCGCTGAAGCTGGTGGCCTGGAACCGCCGTTATCTGGAATTGTTCAATTACCCCGATGGCTTGATCAGCGTCGGGCGACCGATTGCTGACATCATTCGCTACAACGCCGAGCGCGGTTTATGCGGCCCCGGCGAAGCCGAGGTCCACGTCGCGCGGCGTCTGCACTGGATGCGCCAGGGCCGGGCGCACACCTCCGAGCGCCTGTTCCCCAATGGCCGGGTGATCGAGCTGATCGGCAACCCGATGCCCGGCGGCGGCTTCGTCATGAGTTTCACCGACATTACCGCGTTCCGCGAAGCCGAACAGGCGCTGACCGAGGCCAACGAAGGGCTGGAACAGCGGGTCAGCGAACGCACCCAGGAACTGTCGCAGCTCAACGTCGCGCTGACCGAAGCCAAAGGCACGGCCGAATCCGCCAACCAGTCGAAGACCCGCTTCCTTGCCGCCGTCAGCCACGATCTGATGCAGCCATTGAACGCTGCGCGCCTGTTCTCGGCCGCCCTTTCCCATCAGGCTGAAGGCCTGAGCAGCGAGGCGCAGAAACTGGTGCAGCACCTCGACAGCTCACTGCGTTCAGCCGAGGACCTGATCAGCGATCTGCTGGACATCTCGCGCCTGGAGAACGGCAAGATCAATCCTGATCGCAAACCGTTTGCCGTAAACGAGTTGTTCGACATTCTCGGCGCCGAGTTCAAGGCACTGGCGCAAGAACAACGCCTGACATTCCGCGTGCGTGGCACGCACTTGCGCGTCGACAGCGACATCAAACTGCTGCGGCGGATTTTGCAGAACTTCCTCACCAACGCTTTCCGCTATGCCAAAGGCCCGGTTTTGCTCGGTGTACGTCGAAACGGTTCAGCGTTAAGCCTTGAGGTGTGGGATCGCGGGCCGGGTATTCCAGAAGACAAGCAGCAGGTGATTTTCGAGGAATTCAAACGCCTCGACAGCCATCAGACCCGCGCGGAAAAAGGCCTCGGATTAGGCCTGGCGATCGCCGATGGCCTGTGCCGCGTGCTCGGTCATACCTTGCGCGTGCGCTCGTGGCCGGGACGCGGCAGCGTATTCAGTGTGACGGTGCCGCTGGCTCGTACCCAAACGCCAGCCGCCAGCGCGGTGGTGGAGTTGAATGGCACGTTATTGAGCGGCGCGCAGGTGCTGTGCGTCGACAATGAAGACAGCATTCTGATCGGCATGCACAGCCTGTTGAGCCGCTGGGGCTGCCAGGTCTGGACCGCGCGCAACCGTGAAGAATGTGCGGCGCTGTTGAATGAGGGGATGCGGCCACAACTGGCGCTGGTCGACTACCACCTGGACCACGGCGACACCGGCACCGAGCTGATGGCCTGGCTGCGCACTACCTTGGGCGAGCCGGTGCCGGGCGTAGTGATCAGCGCCGATGGACGCCCGGAGACGGTGGCGCAGGTGCATGCGGCGGGACTGGATTATCTGGCGAAACCGGTGAAGCCGGCGGCGTTGCGGGCATTGCTCAGTCGGTATTTGCCACTTTAAAAGCAAAAGATCGCAGCCTTCGGCAGCTCCTACCTTGGGATTGGCGTATACCCTGTAGGAGCTGCCGAAGGCTGCGATCTTTTGATCTTTATTCCGGAAGCTCAACCAACCCATCGACATCAGTCATCGCCCGCTCCAGCAGCTCCGCCGGCAAGCTCTTGCTCGCCCGCGCTCCGAGCAATTTGAGTTGTTCGCTGCGGCTGACCAGGTTGCCGCGTCCTTCGGTCAGCTTGTTGCGCGCTGAGCTGTAAGCCTTGTCCAGTTGTTGCAGGCGATTGCCGACCTCGTCGAGATCCTGAATGAACAGCACGAACTTGTCGTACAGCCAGCCGGCACGCTCGGCGATTTCCCGTGCGTTCTGGCTTTGCCGCTCTTGCTTCCACAGGCTGTCGATCACGCGCAATGTCGCCAGCAACGTCGTTGGGCTGACAATCACGATGTTACGGTCGAAGGCTTCCTGAAACAGCGTCGGTTCGGCCTGCAAGGCTGCGGAAAACGCCGCCTCGATCGGCACGAACAGCAAAACGAAATCGAGGCTGTGCAGACCGTCGAGCCGTTTGTAATCCTTGCCGGCCAAGCCTTTGACGTGGTTGCGCAAGGACAGCACGTGCTGCTTGATCGCGATCTGTCCAAGGCTGTCATCGTCCGCTGCGACGTATTGCTGATAGGCCGTCAGACTGACTTTGGAATCGACCACCACCTGCTTGTCACCGGGCAGATAAATAATCACGTCAGGCTGGAAGCGCTCGCCGTCCGGCCCCTTGAGATTGACCTGGGTCTGATATTCGCGCCCCTTTTCCAGGCCAGCGTGTTCAAGCACTCGCTCCAGAATCAGCTCGCCCCAGTTGCCTTGGGTCTTCTGCCCCTTGAGTGCGCGAGTCAGGTTGGTCGCCTCATCGCTCAGGCGCAGGTTGAGCGCCTGCAAACGCTCCAGCTCCTTGGCCAGGGAGAAGCGTTCGCGGGCTTCGGCCTGATAACTTTCTTCCACGCGTTTTTCGAAGGACTGAATGCGCTCTTTCAACGGATCAAGCAGTTGGCCGAGACGCTGTTGGCTGGTCTCGGCAAAGCGCTGTTCGCGTTCATCGAAGATCTTCCCGGCCAACTCGGCGAACTGCGCACGCAATTCGTCACGCGAGCCTTGCAGGTCACTGAGGCGCTGCTGATGGCTTTCCTGCTGCTCACGCAGCTCGGCGCTCAACGAGGCGGCCTGCGCATCAAGACGCCGCAGCTCGGCTTCCTTGTTGGCACGCTCAAGGTTCCAGGCATGGGACGCATCGCGAGCGTCATCGCGCTCGATTTGCAGTAACTCGACTTCACGACGCAGGGCCGCCAGGTCAGCCTGTTTGAGGGTATTGGCCTGGCTGAGGTCAGCGATCTCGTCACGACTGGCTTCCAACTGAGCGTTGAGGCCATCCTGAGCCAGCTGCGCCATGGCCAGCCGCTCTTCAAGCACAGCGATGTCGGCCTGGCCATCCCGCGCGCGGCGCTGCAACTGCCAGGCCAGCACCAACAGCGGCAACCCTGCGCCTGCAAGCCCCAGCAACACGCTGGTCAAGTCCATAGCCATAGCGACTCCTGCCGATCCGATAAAGCTTGAAGGTTAACCAAGGTGTCAGAGCTTGGACAGCTCAGTCTTCAATCAGGCCCAGTTCCTGTTGCGCACGCACGTCGCCGGCGCGGGCGGCCTGGCGCAACAGGTCCTGGCCGATGCGCCGGTCGCGGGCATTGCCGCACTCGCGACACATCAACTGGCCCAGACGGCTCTGCGCAACGACGACGCCCTCACGCGCAGGCTGCTTAAGCAAACGCCCGGCAAGGTGTTTGGCATTACGGCTATCGCCCAGACGCGGGCTGTCGAGCAACCATTCGGCCACACGCACGGAAAAACGCTTGGGGGAGGTAACACGAGGAGGTTCTGAGGTAACAGAGTCTGATACTGAGCGAAACTTCATAAAGCACTTGGGGCAGATCGGAAGGCGCGCCACTCTACTCTCTTTTTCTTACAGGTAAAGTCGAAACATCAGTCGGCACGCCCGTGCTAGAGCAAGCGCTCGGGACAATCCACAGAAGCTGTGGATAACTCAGTGGACAACCGCCTTGCAACCCTCGCAAAGCCTTATGGAATGGGCCTCGCAGTCAAACTGACGATTTTTTCACCAACAAAAAAAAGCGATGTTTTTCATTGACTTAAACTTTTGATACAGGCAGCCGTCAGGGTCAGGATTGATATGACAGTGCGGTGACAGTCCGCGCCACTGATGTGCACAAGTACCTGCTGCCCGGTTATATCGGTGCGCTTTTTCGGGCCAGTCTGGCAGCCTACCGGGGATAAACCGGCCTGATCACCTTGAGAGCAAGCACGTTGCGCCGACAAACGGCGAAGAAAACTGACCCGACATAAGCGATCCGGCCTGCCGGCAAGCTGTCCCAACCGGCGCACGGGAAGTTTTTTTGCGAGGCATTTGCTTTGCATCATTCGATCCGTTACTATCCGCGGCGTTAGTACCAAGCTGAAAGTCAATTCCGGTCGAACACATCCCCACGGTAAACCTTCGTTATCGAAGCCTCTGCCGAAAAGAGCGGGAACGACCCCTCGATGGTTTCCAGGTAAATCTTGCGACGACACAGCCTTTGATCGAATGCAAAGGGTGTTGCGAAGACCGTTTACTCTGACCGAACCAACCTGCAAATTGATCAGGATCTTCACCCCGGGCCCAGAACCTTTGCCCTTGTTGTGATGCCTGTCCTCCTAAGTACCTACCTGCCAGCCCAAGCGCGCCCACTTATCAGCGCTTCAAACTGGCTGCTTTGTTCCAGTCGGGTTCTTCGTTCGATCAATGGTGATCGACGTTACTGGAACGTTTTAACGTTGCACGGTTCTTATCCGTGTCATTTGTAGGAACACCTAATAACTATGTCTACTCAAATCCACACTCAGGATGCCATTCGCACCCTAACCAACGCTTTTGCCCCGATGAACTGCCTGATCATGGCCGCTCGCAAAGGCTGCTTCAGCTTCACCGTGGTCAATGAACACGGGATCGCTCGTCACAGCGAGCGCTTGTACCCCGATCAATACTCCAGCGCCGAACCGCTGCAGGCAGTGATCGACCGTACGCGCCAGGCACTGGTTGCCTGATAGCCGAACGCGCTGCAAAAGCCAAAGCCCCGCACACAATGCGGGGCTTTTTATTGCCTGATGTTTCGCTTTTACCGCTTCGCCGTTAAGCATCATTGGATATAACGGTTAAAACTGGAAGCCGGAAATATTTTAAAAACAGTCCTTTACACCCTGAATATGACACTACACTTCAACTCGAGCGGCTTGATCCGCTTGTGGCGAGCCTGAGCCGATCCACCGCTGCCAAGCCCCCTTTCAGGACTCGCCCCCCTTACAAGATCCGAGGGTTTTATGGGTATCGCTGCCAGCGAACTGTGCCGCTACGTGATCCGTCCTACTTTGATCTATCTGGGACGCCACTGTGCAACTGCCGAATCCCTGCTGTTGGGTATCGCCGCCAGCCAGTCCGCCCTCGGCTCCGCACTGCATGACCGCCGCGGCCATGGCCTGTACCGCATCGCCGAGCAGCGCCACCAAATGCTGTGGGACGATTACCTGGCGCTCGATCCGGAGCGCGCCAGCCTGGTGCGTGGCCTGGCCAGCCAGCACGCATTCCTCAGCGGGCCGCACCTGGAACTGACCGTCAATCTGCGTTACGCCACTGCCATCGCCTGGCTATTGATCGAAGAGCAAGCCCCCACCCTCCCCGACCCGAACGATTTGCTGGGCATGGCGCGTATCTGGCGCCAGACATTCCAGCCTCAGGGTCGTCTGCGCGATTTCACCGACGCCTGGCAGACCTGTGTTTCACCGCTGAATCAGGTCGCTTGTTGACCGAGCGGTTCCACAAGTTCTCGCAACAGGTCGGCATTTTGGTCGGATTGTCCTACAAAACCGCTCTAACTCAAGGCATACAGGCTATAGCGCTGGGACGAAAATGTTGGTAATTTTCGCCCCGGTGATCACCAGGAGTTCTAATAATGAAAAAAGTAATGCTCAAAACCACCCTTAGCCTCGCCGTTGCCATGGCATCCACCCAGATTTTCGCGGCGGGTTTTGCCCTCAACGAACAAAGCATTAGCGGGATGGGGACTGGTTTTGCCGGGCGATCTTCTGCTGCCGACGACGCAAGCACTGTTTATGGCAACCCTGCCGGCATGTCGCGCCTCAAGCGCGAACAGGTCACCGGCGGCGTCGCTTTTGTCGATGCTCATACCGATATCAGTAACGGCAGCTCCAGCCCGAACGGCGGCAGCAATAAAGGCGACATGGTGCCCCTCACCGCCGTACCGATGGGCTTCTACGTCAAGCCAATCGACGATCACTGGGCATTCGGCCTGGGCGTCTACGTGCCATTCGGCCTGATCACCGATTACGAAAACGGCTTTGCCGGCCGTTACTTCGGCAGCAAGTCCGAAGTCCAGGTCATCACTTTCCAGCCAACCGTCAGCTACGCCTTCAATGACAAGGTGTCGATCGGTTTCGGCCCGACCATCAACCGCATCGACGGCTCCCTGGAGTCGAACCTGTCGATCACCCAGGCGCTGCCGGACGGCAAGGTCAAGATCAAGGGTGACGACACCGCGCTGGGCTACAACATCGGCGTGCTGGTACAAGCCACAGACACCACCCGCGTGGGCCTGACCTACCACTCCAAAGTCGATTACAAGCTCGAAGGCGACACCAAGGTCAAGTACGGCGCACTGGCGCTGGCGGGCTTGGGCGCCAACCAGAAATACGACGCTTCGTTGAAGATCACCACGCCTGAATCCGTCGACCTGTCGGTTACCCAGGCGATCAACGATCGCTGGAACGTCTACGCCGGTACCACCTGGACGCGCTGGAGCCAACTGGACAAGATCACCGTCAAGAACTCCGGCGTGCAGCCACTGCTGGCCGGTCAGTTCGGCTCGATCAACGAAGATCAGAACTGGCATGACACCTGGGCTTACGCCGTGGGTACGTCGTATCAGTTGAACAAGGAATGGGTACTGCGTACCGGCCTGACCTTCGACCAGTCGCCGACCAATAACGAAGATCGCTCGCCACGCATTCCTACCGGCGACCGCACCATCTTCAGTATCGGTGCCGGCTGGAGTCCGACCGAAGACCTGACCATCGACGTCGCTTATTCGTACCTGAAAGAAGAGTCGGTCAACATCCGCAACGAAAACAATCGTGGCCAAAGCTACGAGTCCAAGTATGAAAACTCGGCAAACGGTTTCGGTGTCGGCGCGACCTACCGCTTCTGATGCTGCACGGCGAGGCTAACCCCTCGCCCATAAAAAAAGCCCCGCTCTCTTTGCAGAGGCGGGGCTTTTTGGTTTCTGGCACTACGCCAAGCCATTGTGGGAGCGAGCCTGCTCGCGAAAGCGATGGATCAGCCGACTCTTACTTTGAATGAGAGACCGCATTCGCGAGCAGGCCCGCTCCTACAGGGTACAGAGTGAATCAAGGCTTCAGCGGCTTTGAAGCGATGGCCTTTTCGATCGCCGCAATAAACTCCGGATCATCCGGCTTGGTCAGGCTGGAAAAGTTGGCGATGACGTTGCCCTGACGATCGACCACGTACTTGTAGAAGTTCCACTTCGGCGCACTGCTCTGCTCGGCCAGCACCTTGAACAGATGCGTGGCGCCATCACCGCGGACCTTCTGTGGCTCGGTCATGTTGAACGTCACGCCATAGTTGGCATAACAGACCTTGGCGGTTTCGGCACTGTCCTTGGACTCCTGCTTGAAATCGTCGGACGGCACACCGAGCATTTCCAGCCCTTGCGCCTTGTAGCGCTGATTGAGCGCCTCAAGCCCTTCGAATTGCGGAGCGAACCCGCAGAAGCTCGCCGTATTGATGACCACCAGCGGTTTGTCGGCGTAGCGCTGACACAGGTCGATGGATTCCTTGGCCCGCAGCTTGGGCAACGAACCTTGCAGCAGGTCCGGACAATCCGCAGCCCCGGCCAGGCCAGTCAACGTCATCAGCAACGCGGGAACAGCACACCAGCGCTTCAGCATGTCGAGCATCCTTTGAGCAGTCATCAGACTGCCGACGTTACTCGCCACGCGGGCTTCTAGCAAACGCTCATGCCCAACTGCATCAACGCCAGCCCGCCGCGCTGCCAGCCCCACCACGCCAGCGCCAGCAGCGCGGCGCCGAGTGTGATGAGGGCCAGTCGCGACCCGATTCGGCTCATGCGGCGCTCGCGCGCGGTTGCAGGCGCTCGACCGGACGCTCGCGCACGGGCCAGTTCAGCGCCGCCGCCAGCAGGCTCAAGAGAACCGCCACTTGCCAGATCAAGTCATAACTCCCGGTACGGTCATACACCACCCCGCCCAGCCAGCCGCCGAGGAACGAGCCGAGCTGATGGAACAGGAACACGATGCCACCGAGCATGGACAGATTGCGCACACCAAACAAGGTCGCCACCGTACCGTTGGTCAACGGCACCGTCGACAACCACAGGAACCCCATCGCCATGCCGAACAGATAAGCCGACGTGGTCGTCACGGGCAGCCACAGGAACAGCACGATCACCACCGCACGCAGCAGGTACAACGCCGTCAACAGGCGCGGCTTGGACATGCGCCCGCCGAGCCAGCCGGCTGTATAGGTGCCGAAGATATTGAACAGCCCGATCAACGCCAACACCGTGGTGCCTACGGTCGCCGGCAGATGCTGATCAACCAGATAGGCCGGCAGATGCACGCCGATGAACACCACCTGAAAACCACAGACGAAAAAACCGAACGCCAGCAGCCAGAAACCGGAATGCCCACAGGCTTCACGCAGCGCCTCGGAGAGCGTCTGTTCATGCCCCATCAGCGGCGAGGGTTTGTCTTTGAGCATGCTCACCAGCGGCACAATCATCGCCACCAGCAACCCCAACACCAACAGCGCCGCCGACCAGCCCAGCCAGCCGATCAAACCGAGCGTGCCCGGCAGCATGGCGAACTGGCCGAACGAGCCGGCGGCGCTGGCGATGCCCATGCCCATGCTGCGTTTCTCCGGCGGCACGGCGCGGCCGACGACGCCGAGGATCACCGAAAACGAGGTGCCGGACAGACCGATACCAATCAGCAGGCCGGCGCTCAGCGACAGGCTCAGCGGCGAATCAGCCAACCCCATGCAGACCAGGCCCGCGGCATACAGTACGCCGCCGATCAGCACCACTTTCGCCGCGCCGAAGCGGTCGGCCAGCGCGCCGGTAAACGGTTGTGCCAGGCCCCAGATCAGGTTCTGCAAGGCGATGGCGAAGGCGAATACCTCACGCCCCCAGCCGAACTGCGCACTCATTGGCGACAGGAACAGACCAAAGCCATGCCGTATGCCCAATGACAACGCCAGGATCAGCGCACTCCCCAGCAACACCCAACCGCACGTACGCCACATCGTTGTCATTATTGTTCTCCGCTTGCGGGTATATACCCGCTTGAGTTTGGAAAAAAACCGGCCTCAGGCCAGTTCATCCAGCAGTCTGAGCAAGGTTTCGCGCTTCTCGACACCGAGACGGTCAATCAACCGCTGTTGCGCCGCTTCCCAGGCGGGCAGCGCTGCTGCCAGGCGTTGCACGCCGGTTTCGGTGAGTTTGACGATGCGGTTACGCAGGTCGTCGCCTTCGGCCAACGCCACCAGCCCTTCGCCTTCCAGCACGCGCAGATTGCGCCCCAGGGTGCTGCGGTCCAGTCCCATGGCTTCGGCCAGTTCGGAAATACTCGGTTGATCCAGACGCTGCAGATTGCACAGCAGAGAATACTGGGCAACGTTGATCCCGAAGCCGTCGAGGGCGCCGTCGTAATGCCTGCTGACGCCACGCGCGGCGCGACGCAGGTTGGTGCACAAACACTGAGAAGGAAGCATGATGCGTGTATATACCCGCGACTGTGTTAAATCAAGTTACAGATGAAATTCCTGATATTTTTGCTGCCTGAAAAATCGCCATCGCGAGCAGGCTCACTCCTACAAGGGGTACGCAGTTCAATTGTAGGAGTGAGCCTGCTCGCGATAAGGCCGGCATTATCACTACAAAACTGTCAGCCTAACGCCAGCCCAACCAACACCAGCATCTCCAGCAACTCCAGCAACGCCCCCGCCGTATCCCCGGTAGTCCCGCCCAACCGTCGCAGCATCACCCGCCGCAACCAGACAAACACCCCAAGTGAAATCAGCAGCGCCACGACCGCACTGAACCCCGCGATCAACAGGCAACCCAGCGCACTCAACCCCAGCACCCACCACCCGGCCTTGCGCGGCAGATGATCGGCCAGCGCCTGCCCCAGTCCACCCTTACGCACATACGGCGTGGTCAGAAACAGCCCCAGCAGCGCCGCCCGGCCCAGCACCGGCACGATGATCAGCGCCATGCCCTGCCCACCCTCGATCAGCGCCAGCAGCGCGGCAAACTTGAGCAACAACACCAGCACCAGCGTGACTACTGCAATCGGCCCGCTGCGTGGATCTTTCATGATCGTCAGCGTGCGTTCGCGATCACCGAAACCACCGAGCCAGGCATCCGCGCTGTCGGCCAGACCATCCAGGTGCAGCGCACCGCTGAGCAACACCCACACCGTCAGCAACAGCGCCGCATGAAGCAACGACGGCGCACCGGCCAGCAACAGATTCAACGCGTAGAGGATCAGCCCGAACAGCAATCCCACCAGCGGATAGAACAGCAGCGACCGCCCAAGTTGTTCCGGCGCAGGCATGCCTGGCAGACGAATGGGCAGGCTGCTGAGAAACTGCAAGGCGATCCACAGCGGCAACATGTCAGTGACCTTCCTTGAGCGCGCCGTCCGCCGCGACCGTCAGCGCAAACAGCGCGCCGTGGCCGACTTCGACATTGAGCAATTGTTCGCGCGGCAATCCGCGCGCCTGCGCCAATAACAGGCGCATCACACCGCCGTGGCTGACCAACAAAATCCGCTCTCCTGCGTACGCCGCGTGCAACCGCGCAACCGCCGCCAGCACCCGCAAGGAAAACTCGCTGACCGGCTCGCCTTGCGGTGGCGTGAACGCATACGGATCAGCCCAGAACAGCCCCAGCGCCTCGGCATCCGTTTCCATCAACGCTGCTGCGCTCCGCCCTTCCCAGGCGCCGAAATGCAGCTCCTGCAAATTCTTGTCGAGGTGCACCGACAGATTCAGTTGCTCACCGAGTTCGGCGGCAAACCGCGCGCAGCGCTGCAACGGCGAGCTGACAATGCGATCCCACGGCCCACCCGCGACCACCGCTGTGCGCATCTGCGTCCAACCGTTTTTGGTGAGCGCATCGTCAAGGCTGCCGCGCAAGCCGCCGCCCAGCTCCGTCTCGCCATGGCGCAGCAGATCCACCCGCAGCGTCATGCCGGACGATCCGCCACCGCTGCTTCGGCGAACGTCGCCATCTGCCCGTGCAGGTCACACGCCAGGCGCAACAATGGCACCGCCAACGCCGCGCCACTGCCCTCGCCCAAGCGCAGGCCAAGCTCCAGCAACGGCTCGGCGCTCAAGGTTTCCAGCACATGGCGATGGCCCGGCTCCGCGCCGCGATGGCCGAACAACAGCCAATCACGCGTGGCCGGATTCAAACGGACCGCAACCAGCGCAGCGACGGTGCAGATGAAACCGTCGACCAGCACCGCGATCCCTTCCTGCGCGCAGGCCAGATAAGCGCCGACCAACGCGGCAATCTCGAACCCGCCGAGATTGCCCAGCGTCTGCAAGACATCGCCACGCTGTGCGGCGTGCAGCGCCAGCGCGCGCTCGATCACTTGCGCTTTATGGCTGACGCCTTCGGCATTCAGCCCGGTGCCGGGACCGGTCAGGTGCGCCACCGGGCAATCAAGCAAGGCACACGCCAGCGCACTGGCCGCCGTGGTGTTGCCGATGCCCATCTCGCCGCCGATAAACAATTGCGTGCCGGCGGCTTTGGCGCGCAACACACTGTCGCGACCGGCCTGCAACGCCAGCTCGCCCTGCGCCTGAGTCATCGCTGCACCTAGAGCGAAATTCGCCGTGCCTGCGCCGAGGTTCAAATGACGCACGCCCGGCAGATTCAGCGCCGGATTCACCGTGCCCAGATCGACCACTTCCAGCTGCGCACCGAGCTGACGCGCCAGCACGCTGATCGCCGCGCCGCCGCTGACAAAATTGAGCAGCATTTGCCCGGTAACTTCCTGCGGATAAGCCGAAACGCCCTCCGCCACCACACCGTGATCGCCGGCAAAAATCGCAATCCACACCTGCGCAAGCGTCGGTTTGACCTGACCTTGCAGACCGGCCAGTTGCACCGCCACCGACTCCAGCCGCCCGAGCGAGCCGGCCGGTTTGGTCAGTTGCTGCTGTCGCGCTGCCGCGCTTGCAACGGCGTCGAGATCGACCGGTTTGCACGGGTTCAGCCACCAGGGTTGGGTCATAACGCAGGTCCTTTCAAAGTCAGGGGCAGGCCGGCGACGGTCAGGACAACACGCTGACAGCGCTCGGCGAGAGCTTGATGCAGCCAACCGGCTTCATCGACATAACGGCGAGTCAATTCGCCCAGCGGCACGACACCCATTCCGGTCTCGTTGCTGACAAAAATGATTTCACCCGGCAGCGCGGCCAGGCACTCGAGCAGGGCTTCACGTTCGGCGCTGAGACGTTCGGCGTCGTCGAGCATCAGCAGGTTGGTCAGCCACAGCGTCAGGCAATCGACCAGCAGGCAACGCTCGGCACTGGCGCTTTCGCGCAGCACGCGGGCCAGTTCCAGCGGCTCTTCGATCAACGCCCATTCGGCCGGGCGGCGCGCGCGGTGATGGGCGACGCGTTGGTTCATCTCGCCGTCCAGCGGTTGGCTGGTGGCGATGTAGGTGACGGCGAGATGGCTGTCACTGGCGAGTTTTTCCGCCAGGCGACTTTTGCCGGAGCGGGCGCCGCCGAGGATCAGTTGGAGCATCAGTTCATCCCGAAAAATATGCATTGAAGCTAAGGGCGCTATCGCGAGCAGGCTCACTCCTACATTTGAAATGCGTTCCCCTGTAGGAGTGAGCCTGCTCGCGATGAGGCCCTTGAAGCCCACTCAAATCCCACAGAGCTGACGCAACAGCCCGGTATCCAGATGCTTCTCCACCAGATCCGCCAAGCGCTCGATATCACGCTCGCGCAAGCCGTGGTAATCGACCTCTTGCACGTCACTCAACCCGGCCCAGCGCAACAACGCGGCACTGGCCTGGGGCGATTCGAACAAGCCATGCAAATAGGTGCCGAACACCTGACCGTCCGCACTTTGCGCACCGTCACAACGGCCGTCGTCCAGATGCACCGCCGCATTCTCCAGCGCCGGCCCGGTGGTTACGCCAGCATGAATTTCATAACCGCTGACTTCGGCGTTTTCCAGCGCCAGCCGTCCACGGACGTTGCGCAGTTGCTTCTCGGCTTCGAGCTGCGTCTCGAACGCCAGTAACCCCAGCCCGGTACTGGAGCCGGCAGCGCCTTCGAGCCCGAGCGGATCATGCACCTGCTCGCCGAGCATTTGCAGACCGCCGCAAATCCCCAGCACCTTGCCGCCGTAGCGCAGATGCCGGCTGATCGCCGTGTCCCAGCCATTGGCGCGCAGATAGGCGAGATCGCTGCGCACGCTTTTCGAGCCCGGCAGAATGATCAGGTCGGCAGCCGGAATCGCCTGCCCCGGCCCGATAAATTGCAAATCGACCTGCGGGTGCAGGCGCAGCGGGTCGAAGTCGGTGTGGTTGCTGATGCGCGGCAGCACCGGTACCACCACTTTCAACACCTGCTCGGCCTTGTCGGTCTGCCGCTGATCGATACCGTCCTCGGCCTCCAGATGCAGGTCCATGACGTATGGCAGCACGCCGACCACCGGTTTGCCAGTGCGCTGTTCGAGCCAGTCGAGGCCCGGTTGCAGCAAGGCGATGTCGCCGCGAAAGCGGTTGATGACAAAGCCTTTGACCCGCGCCTGTTCGCTCGGCGAGAGCAACTCCAGGGTGCCGACCAGATGGGCGAAGACGCCACCGCGATTGATGTCGGCAATCAACAACACCGGGCAATCCACCGCTTCGGCGAACCCCATGTTGGCGATGTCGCCGGCGCGCAGATTGATCTCGGCCGGCGAGCCTGCGCCTTCGACCATCACCAATGGATACGCGGCGCTCAGACGTTCGTGGGAGGCGAGCACCGCCTGCATCGCGATGGCTTTGTAGTCGTGATAGGCGACAGCGTTCATTGTGGTCACAGCGCGGCCATGAATAATCACTTGGGCGCCCGTGTCGCTGTTGGGCTTGAGCAACACCGGATTCATGTCGGTGTGCGGTTGCAGATTCGCCGCTTGTGCCTGCACCGCTTGCGCGCGGCCGATCTCGCCGCCGTCAGCGGTCACGGCGCTGTTGAGCGCCATGTTCTGCGGCTTGAACGGCACCACCGCCACGCCCTGGCGGGTCGCCCAGCGGCACAACGCGGTCACCAGCGTGCTTTTGCCGGCGTCGGAAGTGGTGCCTTGCACCATCAAAGTGGTCATGGGCGGTCCTTGGCGAAGGCGATTAACGCCTGTTCGAGACGTAACTCTTCAGCCGCATCGGCAGGCAGGCCGAAACGCACACTGCTGTTGTGCGTAAAGAGGCGCAGGAGGATGCCGCGACGGGCCATGAATTCGTACAGCGTCTGGGCGTGTTCGGTGATCAACCACTGAAACAGCGCGCAGCCGCCCTGCGGCTCGAAACCGTAACGTGCCAGCAATGCCGCCAGCCGTTCGCTGGCCTCATCGCTGCGTATCCGTTGGCGAGTGTGGCCCTCGGTGTCTTGCAGACAAGCCGTACCGAGCACTCGCGTCGGCCCGCTCACCGCCCACGGTCCTACTTGCTCGGCGAGCAGTTTGAGCAACTTGCGCTCGGCCAGGACAAAGCCGAGTCGCACCCCCGCCAAGCCGAAAAACTTGCCGAACGAACGCAACACCACCAGCCCGACCTGATGCGCATACGGCGCCAGGCTCAGTTGCGGGGTGTTGTCCATAAACGCTTCATCAACCACCAGCCAGCCACCGCGTTGCGCCAGCCGTGCATGCCAGTCGAGCAGGCGCGCCGGGGTCAGACTCCGGCCGGTCGGGTTGTTCGGGTTGACCACCACTAACACGTCGAGGCTGTCGAGAAAGAATTCGACTTCCTGCTCCAGCACTTCACGGACGATGTAACCGCTGCGGCGCCAGGCTTCGGCATGCTCGGCATAGCACGGCGACAACACGCCAACCTTACCGGCCCGGCGCAGACGCGGCAGCAACTGGATGGCCATTTGCGAACCGGCCACCGGCAACACCTGCGCGGCGCCGTAGTAATCGCACGCGGCCTGCTCCAGACCGTCATCGGTTTCCGGCAAGCGTGCCCAGGCGCGCAGCGGAATTTCCGGAATCGGGAACGGCCATGGCGCCAGGCCGCTGGACAGGTCGAGCCAGTCGGCTTCGGCAATCGCGTAATCGAGTGCCGCCTTGCGCAGCCGGCCACCGTGCTCAAGCATAGAATTCAGCCCCCACGCAGAGAATCAGCAACCATAACCATACCCCGCGCTGGACCAATTGCCAGCCACGCTCGATCGAATCGGCATCCGCCGCCTGCCCCTCGCCGAGCTGAGGACGCTCATGCAGTTCGCCGTGATAGATCGCCGGGCCACCCAGTTCGACGCCCAGTGCCCCGGCACCCGAGGCCATCACCGGCCCGGCGTTGGGGCTGTCCCACTGCGGTGCCTGGGTGCGCCAGCACTTCAAGGCCAGTCGGGTCTTGCCCAGTAGCGCGTAGGTCAACGCCACCAGACGCGCAGGAATGTAGTTCAGCACGTCGTCGATTTTCGCCGCCGCCCAGCCGAACCGTTCGAAGCGTTCGTTGCGATAACCCCACATCGCGTCGAGGGTATTGCTCAAGCGATAGAGGACCACGCCCGGCGCACCGGCAATGGCAAACCAGAACAGCGCGGCAAACACCGCATCACTGCCGTTTTCCAGCACCGATTCGGTGGCGGCGCGGGCCACAGCATTGCTGTCGAGTTCATCGGTCTGACGGCTGACCAGATAACCGACACGCTTGCGCGCCTCGCCGAGATCATCGGCACGCAAGGCAGCTGCGACCGGCGCGACATGCTCGCCAAGACTGCGCATGCCGAGGGCGCAATACAGCGCCACAATCTCGACGATCCAGCCGACATAGGGCGCCCAGGATAACGCGGTGGCGAGCAAGGTCAGCGGCAGCACCGCGATCACCCATGCGGTGACGCCATGGCTGCGCCAGCCACGGCCACCGGCGTTGAAACGTTGCTCGATACGCCCGGCAAAATTGCCGAACGCAACCAGCGGATGCCAGCGTTTCGGTTCACCGAGCAGCGCATCCAGCGCCACCGCGGCGACACTCAACAACGCCACACTCATGGCCTCACTCCCCAATAATTTTCATACAGCAACTCGTTGAGCGGCCGCGCTTGCGCCCAGCCTTCGAGGACCAGCATCGGCGCCGGATAGAATTCCCTGACCGGCCCCAGACACAACACCGCCAGCGGCTTGGCGCCCGCCGGCAGCTTGAGCAAATCGGCCAGCGCCTGCGGCTCGAACAGCGAGACCCAGCCCATGCCCAGGCCTTCGGCACGGGAGGCCAGCCAGAGATTCTGGATCGCGCAGGACAGCGACGCCATGTCCATTTCCGGCAGCGTGCGCCGGCCGAAAATATGTTTTTCGCGATCGTCCATCAGCGCCGCGACGAGCACTTCGGCGCAGTCGTTGATGCCTTCGACCTTGAGCTTCATGAATTCGTCGCTACGCTCGCCGAGGGCTTCGGCTGTGCGGATACGCTCTTCTTCGACCAGGTTGCGGATCTGCCCGCGCAGGCTGCGGTCGCTGATGCGGATGAAGCGCCAGGGCTGCATCAGGCCGACGCTCGGCGCCTGATGTGCAGCTTCAAGCAGACGACTCAGTAGCTCGGGCGCAACGGTGCCGCCGGTGAAATGGCGCATGTCGCGGCGTTCGGCGATGGCTTTGTAAACCGCTGCGCGTTCGGCTTCGGAGAAGGTGTGGTCGGTCATGGCCCTTTCGCGAGCAGGCTCGCTCCCACAGGGTTTGGGTGTTCCATTGTAGGAGTGAGCCTGCTCGCGATAGCGGTTTCAAGGTGTGGCGCAAACAGCGCAGCGACAGCCGCAGGATTCGATGGAAAATAAAAATGCACATAAGAAGCCGTCATCCGACCCTGCCGATAAACCGCCTCCGCCCCACGCCCGCCATTCGGACTCAAGCCCCGGGCAATCGGCGTCAACTCTGTTGTGGTCAGCGAATGGTGATAGGTATGCCCGCGCAACGAACCTTCCGGCAGATCGACCGCTTGCAGCGCCAACGCCGCCAGACGCTTCTGCATCACCGCATCGCCTTTCAGCAACCCGACCAGTTCCGCGCGGGTGCCGTCGACATCGGTCAAGGAGTCGAGCAGGTACAACATCCCGCCACACTCGGCGAGCAATGGTTTACCCGCCAAATGATGCGCGCGGATCGCTTCAAGCATCGGCGTGTTTTTCGACAGCGCAACATGATGCAACTCCGGATAACCGCCCGGCAGATAAAGGCTGTCCGCCTCGGGTAATTGGCTGTCGCGGATCGGCGAGAAGAAGCGCAGCTCGGCGCCCATCGCACGCAGCAGATCGAGACTGGCGCCGTAGGTAAAGGCAAACGCTTCGTCACGGGCGACGGCAATACGTACGCCCTCGAGCAACGGCTCGGCAGTCAACACATCCGGCGCGGCGAATTCGACGGCCGGCGGCAGCGCGACCTGGCAACTGCTGGCCAGCGCATCGGCCGCCGCGTCGAGGCGCAGATCCAGATCATTCAATTCACTGGCCTGGACCAGCCCGAGGTGTCGGCTCGGCAGTTCGATGCCGGTCTCGCGGGACAACGCGCCGTACCAGCGCAGGCCTTCAGTCAGGCTGCCTTCGAGCAATTGCGCATGGCGCAAGGTGCCGACACGGTTGGCCAGCACGCCGGCAAACGGCAGGTCTGGCTGATAGCGCGCCAGACCCAGCGCCAGTGCGCCAAAGGTCTGCGCCATTGCCGTGCCGTCGATCACCGCGAGCACCGGCACGCCAAAGTGCCGCGCCAGATCAGCGCTGGACGGCGTACCGTCGAACAGCCCCATCACGCCTTCGATCAGAATCAGATCCGCCTCGGCTGCCGCTTCCCACAACAGGCGACGGCTTTCCTGCTCGCCGACCATCCACATGTCCAGTTGATACACCGGCGCACCGCTGGCGCGCTCGAGAATCATCGGGTCGAGAAAGTCCGGGCCGCATTTGAATACGCGTACCTTGCGCCCTTGATTGCGATGCAAACGGGCGAGCGCGGCGGTGACGGTGGTCTTGCCCTGACCGGAGGCCGGCGCGGCGATCAGCACCGCCGGGCAGTGACGGGGCTGATTCAAAGTTCGACGCCTTTCTGCGCTTTGATGCCGGCCTGGAAAGCGTGTTTGAGCATGCCCATTTCTGTGACCGTGTCGCCCATTTCGATCATTTCCGGCTTGGCGCCGCGACCGGTGACGACGACGTGCTGCATCGGCGGCCGCGCCTGCAGGTCGCTGAGTACCTGATCGAGATCGAGATAGCCGTGCTTGAGGGCGATGTTCAGTTCATCGAGCACCACCAGACCGATCGACGGATCACGCAACAACTCGCGCGAAACCTCCCAGGCGGCAGTGGCGGCAGCGATATCGCGCTGGCGATCCTGGGTTTCCCAGGTGAAGCCTTCGCCCATGACGTGGAAACGCACCTGCTCGGGGAAGCGGCGGAAGAACAACTCTTCGCCGGTGCTGTTGCGACCCTTGATGAACTGCACCACGCCGCACTGCATGCCGTGCCCCATGGCGCGCGCGAGCATGCCGAAGGCCGAGCTGCTTTTGCCTTTGCCATTGCCGGTGAGCACCAGCACCAGTCCGCACTCGTCGGGCGAATTGGCGATGCGTTCGTCGATCACGGCTTTTTTGCGCTGCATACGCGCCAGATGGCGCTCGTCACGCTCGGGGGAATCAGTCATGGGGGAGCTCTCCGTTGAGGCTGGATAACGGCGGGCAGGCACAGGAATAGACGGCAAAAAGCTTGGCATCGCCCACCGTGATGCCGCTGGATGGATCAGGCCGGTCTCCGGGCTCATGAGCGGCGTACGCCTGACTGCGCGCCTTCCCGCTTCTTTCGAGGCAGTGGCTCAAGGCGCAGTTTTCACTCATTTACCGTTGCGGGGGCAGCGCCGGGATCGTGATGCGCTTCGCTTGAAGACACCCTCACCGGCTTCCCTGTTTCACTCTGTCGACGCACGTCACAGAGCACCTGAAACAAGCGGCGAAGGTTAGAGGGTTGGGGGTGGAGCGTCAATTAAAGAGGCGTCCGGATGATGAATAACTGCCGCCAATCAATTATCGGCTGGCAATCTTGTGCCAGACTGTGACAAGTGATATCAAAGAGCCATGATCTTCCGAAAAAGCCCACTACAACAATAAGGATGACGACGATGCAAGGCATGATCATCAGCAACCCGCGTCTGGAATTTCTGCGCCCGGTGCTGGAACGCTGGTTTGACTGTATCGATCGCTACAACACCGTACGCGGCGACAACGACACGCCGTACTGGCACGACGAAAAAGCCAATCTCGGGCTGCTCTCGGCAGCGGCGTGGATGGCCGAAATGGTCACACTGAACGATACAGCCACGCGCAAACAGAACGAAGAAGGCGAGCGCAACGCCCGTGCCGATCTGCTCATTGCCGGCGCCGAAGACCGCGCGTTCATTCAGGCTACGCAACGCTGGCCGAAAGTCAGCAACCTCAACCTGACCCAGGCCCTGCTCGATATCACCTTCGATGCCAGGCGCATCAGCTATGCCAGCGACCTCAAGCTCGGCTGCCTGTTCGTGGCACCGCAAAAAGCCCAGCACAGCGCCAGCCCCGAAGAGTTGCAGGACATGGTCGACGACCTGCAAAAGGAGCATACCTGCGCCGTCGCCTGGTATTTCCCTTACGCCTACCGCAAGTTGCACAGCGAAGCCGGCAACTACCACCCCGGCATCGCCGTCCTGTTCAAGGAAGCCCGCGGTTGAGCGGTTGAACCATCGGGCCTGCGCCCTCCTCTATGTTTAGGAATGCATTCATAGGGAAGATCAGCAATGCGCAAGCCCCAACTCGTTTTCGTCATCGCCCTGGCCGGCGGACTCGCCGCCTGCGGTGAAACCTCCAGCCTGCAAGTCTCCGACGGCACCGGGCCGACACCGAAACTGCCAGAACCGAACAAGACCCTGATCCCGACGGTGAACATCGCCCCGGCCGTCGGCTGGCCCGAGGGTGGTAAACCGACGGCGGCGGCAGGCACGCAGGTGGCGGCGTTTGCCGAGGGTCTCGACCACCCGCGCTGGCTTTACGTGCTGCCAAACGGCGATGTGCTGGTGGCGGAAACCAACGCGCCGCCCAAGCCTGACGACAGCAAAGGCATTCGCGGCTGGGTGATGAAAAAAGTCATGGGCAAGGCCGGCGCTGGCGTACCGAGCCCCAACCGCATCACCCTGCTGCGCGACGCTGACCACGACGGTGTCGCAGAAACCCGCACCGTGTTTCTGCAGAATCTTAATTCGCCGTTCGGTATGACGCTGGTCGGCAACGACTTGTACGTAGCGGACACTGATCGCCTGCTGCGTTTCAACTACGAGCCTGGCACCACCGAGATCAAGACGCCGCCAATCAAGGTCGTCGACCTGCCTGGCGGCACGCTGAATCACCACTGGACCAAGAACGTCATCGCCAGCAAGGACGGCAGCAAGTTGTACGTCACGGTTGGCTCGAACAGTAACGTCGGCGAAAACGGTCTGGATCAGGAAGAAGGCCGCGCCGCCATCTGGGAAGTGGACCGGGCAACCGGCAACCACCGCATCTTCGCCTCAGGCATTCGCAACCCCAACGGCCTCGCGTGGGAACCCACCAGCGGCGCGCTGTGGACGGCAGTCAACGAACGCGACGAGATCGGCAGCGATCTGGTGCCGGATTACATCACCTCGGTCAAGGATGGCGGCTTCTACGGCTGGCCGTTCAGCTACTACGGCCAACACGTCGACGTACGGGTCAAACCGCAGAACCTCGATCTGGTCGCCAAAGCCATCGTGCCGGATTATGCCGTTGGCCCGCACACCGCCTCGCTCGGTTTGACCTTCGCTGAAGGCAACAGCTTGCCGGCGCAGTTCAAGGAAGGCGCCTTCATCGGCCAGCACGGCTCGTGGAACCGCAAGCCGCACAGTGGCTATAAAGTGATTTTCGTACCGTTCACCGGCGGCAAGCCGAGCGGGCAACCGGTGGATGTGCTGACCGGTTTCCTCGACAAGGACGAAAACGCGCTGGGCCGCCCGGTGGGCGTGGTGATCGACCAGCAAGGTGGCTTGCTGGTTGCGGATGACGTGGGGAACAAGGTGTGGCGCGTGTCTTCTGCCAAATAACCTGACGCCTGGCACATAACAAATGTGGGAGCGGGCTTGCTCGCGAAAGCGGTGGATCAGTCAATATCTACATTGAATGACACACCGCATTCGCGAGCAAGCCCGCTCCCACACTGGATTTTTCTCAGGTTTGATTTACGGGTTATGCGCCAACTGCCCCGGTTGCAACACCCGCTTGGCACTCAGATAAGCCTTCTGCCAATACGCCTTCGACAGGCTATCGAGCTTGACCGTGCCGCCCGTGGCCGGTGCATGGACGAAGCGCCCTTCGCCGACATAGATCCCCGCATGACTGACCTGCGAACCGCCATTGGTGGCGAAGAAAATCAGGTCGCCAGTCTGCAAGCCTTCCTTGCCGACATTCGGTGCCCGCATGACAATCATTTCGCGGGTCGAGCGTGGCAGCGAAATCCCGGCCGCGTCGCGGTAAACGAAACCGATCAGACCGCTGCAATCGAAACCGGAATCCGGCGTGTTGCCGCCCCAGCGATACGGCGTGCCGACCAGACCGAGGGCGCGAAACAGCACATCTTCGGCAGCAGGCGAAAAGGCTTGGGAGGGGCCGAACACGACCGGGGCGCGAACCACCGGCGCAGGAGGCGGCGTACGACTGGCGCAGGCGCTGAGCAGCGCGGCACAAAGAATCAAGGTGAGGCGGGCCGACATCGTCATAAGCAGAACATCCTGATCTGGCTGCGGCTTTTCTGCCGACGGACAGAAAACAAAACCGCCTGCGTCAGCACGCAGGCGGTTTGCCATCAATATGATCAAGATTCTAGCGGCTACGCGGCAAACTTCAAGTAAGACTTTAACTTCACCTTGTAAAGTTTGTGTCTACTTCGTTGCCGGAAGCGTGATGGTCGCCGCGAACGCAGCGACCTCGGCCGATTACTTGCGAGCAGTGACCACGGTCGGTGCCATGGCGAGTGCACGCTTGGCTTCGATGAAGGTCTTGCTCCAGTAGCTGTCACCCAGGCTGTCGATGCGAACACCGCCGCTGCGACGACTGCTGGAGTGAATGAACTGGTTGTCGCCCAGGTAGATCCCGGCGTGACTGACACGACCGCGACGACCATTGGTGGCGAAGAACAGCAGATCGCCCGGCTCAAGGTTGCTGCGCGACACGAGTGGCGCATCGACGTTGATCATTTCGCGAGTCGAGCGTGGCAGGTTCATGCCGGCTTCTTCACGGAACAGATAACCGATGAAACCGCTGCAATCGAAACCGGCTTCAGAAGTACCGCCGAAACGGTAACGAGTACCGATCAGGGACATGCCGCGTTCGAGGATGCTGTCGGCCAGAACAGGAAGCTGATAAGGCTTGCTGCCGTTGAATGCGTTGAGTTCTTTTTCGGTGTCCAGCTCTTCCTGGTAAATAACGGAGGACTGGGCAGTAGCAGAATTTTTAACCTGTTGAGGCTGCTCTTGAACCGGAGAATGAGCAGCGCAACCGAACAACAGGGTGACGAGTGCGAGAGGCACGAGGGGTGCGAAGCGCTTTAGCATGGGCACGACCGTGGCTGATAGTTGTAAAGAAGCCGAGACTATGCCCGCTATCAGCCTCATTTGCAAATTCAATCGATCTTTTTGTGACTTCCCGGTTTCTCGTTTACATCTAAGCGCTTAAGCCCGTTTGGGCCGTTTGGCAGCCTTCACAGCATGCTCGACAGCGGATTTTCTGGCGCCTGGAATATGCCGGATCGCGCTGAAAGCCGCGCCGTTACCAGCCCAGCGTTTCCTTGAGAAAGGGAATGGTCAGTTTGCGTTGCGCCTGCAACGAGGCCTGATCGAGCTGTTCGAGCAGCTCAAACAACGCACTCATGCTGCGAGTGCCGCGAGTCAGAATGAAATGCCCGACCTCGTCGGTCAGGTGCAGACCACGCCGCGAAGCCCGCAATTGCAGCGCACGCAGTTTGTCTTCATCGGAGAGCGGACGCATCTGGAAGATCAGCGCCAGGGTCAGGCGCGATTTCAAGTCCGCGAGCTTGACCGGCAATTCGCGCGGCGACGTGGCGGCGGCAATCAGCAGACGCCGACCGCTGTCACGCAGACGGTTGAACAGGTGAAACATCGCCTCTTCCCAGTCCGCCTTGCCGGCGATTACCTGCAAGTCATCCAGGCAGACCAGTTCGTACTGTTCAAGGTTGTCGAGGATTTCGACGCCGCGATCCATCAACTCGGCCAGCGGCAGGTACACCGCCGGTTCGCCCATCTGCTCGAAACGCAGGCACGCCGCTTGCAACAGATGCGTACGCCCTACGCCGTGCTTGCCCCACAGGTAGATCAGACTTTCTGTCCAGCCGGCGTCGGCTTCGCATAGGCGCTCGACATAGCCGAGTGCAGCGGCATTGGCGCCTGGGTAGTAGTTGATGAAGGTGGCGTCGTCACGCAGACGCACACCTAGGGGCAGCTGAATCGGTTTCATGCTGACTGAACAGTTCCCAAGGAACCGTTAGTGGCCTCTGTGTAAAGTTTGCGAAGTTTATACCCGTGAAGCTGAGCGCACAATGCGACAGAGTCCAAGCAAAATCAAAGGTTTGCGTTAACACACTGGTTTCATGAAGATTCTCTGACGCCAGCGCCCGCAGGACGCGGGCCAGCCCGACGATTCGCCGGGCCGCCCTGCGCCCTTACAACTGCGGCTCGTCCACGCCGCTGTAAATGTCCGAGTCCTTGTACAAGTCGTGCACATGGCGCACCAGCACCATGATCACCGCCGCCACCGGCAGCGCCAGCAGCACACCGGTAAAGCCGAACAACTCACCGCCGGCCAGAATCGCAAAGATCACGGCAACCGGGTGCAGGCCAATGCGGTCGCCGACCAGCAACGGTGTCAGCACCATCCCTTCCAGCGCCTGGCCGACCATGAACACCGCGACAATCCCGATCATCGGGTACAGGTCGCCACCGAACTGGAACAACCCGGCAATCAGCGCCGCGCCAATTCCGATCACAAATCCCATGTACGGCACGATCGCCGCCAGCCCCGCGATGAGGCCGATCAACAGCCCCAGCTCAAGGCCGACGATCATCAGGCCGGCAGCATAGATCACCCCAAGCGCAACCATCACCAGCAACTGCCCGCGCACAAACGCGCCGAGGACTTCATGGCACTCCCCGGCGAGCGAAACCACGCGCGCTTCGCGATCACGCGGCAACAGGCTGCGGATCTTGCCCATCATCACGTCCCAGTCGCGCAGCAGATAAAAACTCACTACCGGGATCAGCACCAGGTTCGCCAGCCAGCCGATCAGCGCCAGGCTCGACGCCGTCGCCTGACTCAGCACCACACCGACGATGTCAGTGGTCTGCCCCATGTGCTCGCTGATTGCCGCCTTGACCTTGTCGAACTTCCAGAAGCCGTCCGACAAGCCCAGCTTCGCCTGCGCCCACGGCACAGCGCTGTGCTGCAACCAGTCGAGCATTTGCGGCGCCAGCTCATAGAGGCGTAGCAACTGCTTGGCGAGCATCGGCACCAGCACCAGCATCAACGCCGTGACGATCAAGGTGAACAAGGCGAAGACCGAAATCACGCCCCAGGTCCGGGACAGACCGAGTCGCTCCAGGCGATCGACCAGCGGGTCGAACAGGTACGCGAGCAGCAGCGCCACCAGAAACGGCGTGAGGATCGGGTGCAGCAACCAAACAAACGCGCAAAGCAGGACTACCCCACCGAGCCAGAACCAACGCTGCGTATCGGCCATTTACCACTCCTGATGCTTCTATATAAGGAAAGACTTACCAGCGAAACCGCAAGGACGGCGCCGCCGCTGTCGGGGTTGGTGGCGTCACCGCGGGCGCACCCTCAACCGCAGGCTGCGCAGGTGCCACCGGAGCCGGCGCTTCGGCAGGCAGCTCCTGCAACTTCGCCAGCGACAGCTGCGCACGCATCTGCTCGGCACTGCCATTGACCCGATACACGATACGATCGCCATCGACACTTTGCAGACGCACGCCAAACGGTTCGAGTAACCGCAACAGCGCCGCGTAGCGTTCAAGATTCATCCCTTGCACCTCCAGCGTCTGCTGGCCCGATGCGCCGGGTCTGGCAGCGAAGCGCGGCGCCAGCCGTTCGGCGACCGCCAGCATCACCGCATCGGCAACGGCGGCCTGATCGGCGCCCTGCACGCTGCCCGCCTCTTTCTGCTCGCCCAGCCACAATTGCCATTTGGCTTGCCACTGGCCGCCGTCCTCACGTGCATGCACCGCAAGCAAAGCGTCGGCGTTATAGCGCTCCGATGCGCTGCGCAAAGGCGCCGGATCCGCGCCGTCCAACACAGGCGCCGTCGCCACCAGTTGTTCGCTCAGATCCGCCAGCGGCAACCGCAACGGCAAACCGCGATGTTGAGCCGCCGTGCGCAACGGCGCGGCGGCTGCCTGACCGTCACCGACCAGGCTCGAACTGTCTGCCGAGTCATTCAGCCACCAGCTCAGAATCGACGGGCGACTGGCGCCCCACAACGACAGCCCCGCCCGGCGCAGTGCCTGTTCGGTGCTCGCCGGATCGAAATCGACCTTCAGCACCTCCGGCGGTCCGGCGTCAAAACCGTATTGACTGATGATCTGCTGCGGATCCTTGCGAATCGCCGCCAGACCCGGGTTCTGCGCAGCCTTCGGATCGCCGGTCAGACGCAACACCAGCGTATCGAGCGCCGCCTGCGTGGCGCGGTCGCGCTCTTGCGGCGCCTGGCCGCTGACCGGCTGACGCACTTGATAAAGGCCTTTGAGGTTTTCGGCGTGACCCGCCAGGCTGACCAGAGACAAGCAACCTACAAGCAACAATTTACGCAAACGCATGGAGTATTCCCGTCGACAGGAGCGGCTGGAACAGGCCGCGTGAACCGATTGAGCAAGGCTTGTGACCTTCAGCCGTTGCAAAACATTCACACGGCGGCGGTAAGTTTTTGCACAGTGATAACGATAGACGGTTAATTGCCACACCTTATACAGGCAGTCACAGGGCTCAATTGCAAAAAATTTCCGTGGATTATGGCCCTGCCCGTCGGTGCGAGGATGGCCGCTGCCCCTCAAGCCTGATAAAATCGCGCGCCTTCGCAGACCGGCAACAGCCGTGCACCTCGAAACTCGCGTGAGGCCATCGCCCCATCGGTTTCGACGTTCGCGCTGAACTCGGTCGTTACCCCCTGAATCCCCTCCCCTAAAGGCCTGGATCATGAGCAAGCAACCCTCCCTGAGCTACAAGGACGCCGGTGTAGACATCGACGCCGGTGAAGCATTGGTCGAACGCATCAAGAGCGTCGCCAAGCGCACTGCGCGCCCGGAAGTCATGGGCGGCCTGGGCGGTTTCGGCGCCCTCTGCGAGATCCCGGCCGGCTACAAGCAGCCTGTGCTGGTGTCCGGCACCGACGGCGTCGGCACCAAGCTGCGCCTGGCGCTGAACCTGAACAAGCACGACAGCATCGGCATCGACCTGGTCGCCATGTGCGTCAACGACCTGGTGGTCTGCGGTGCCGAGCCGCTGTTCTTCCTTGATTACTACGCTACCGGCAAGCTGAACGTCGACACCGCCGCTCAGGTGGTCACCGGCATCGGCGCTGGCTGCGAACTGTCGGGTTGCTCGCTGGTTGGCGGTGAAACCGCTGAAATGCCAGGCATGTACGAAGGCGAAGACTACGACCTGGCCGGTTTCTGCGTCGGCGTGGTGGAAAAATCGGAAATCATCGACGGCTCGAAAGTCGCCACCGGTGACGCGCTGATCGCCCTGCCATCGTCCGGGCCGCACTCCAACGGCTACTCGCTGATCCGCAAGATCATCGAAGTGTCCGGCGCCGACATCGAAAACATCCAGCTCGACGGCAAGCCGCTGACCGATCTGCTGATGGCCCCGACCCGCATCTACGTCAAGCCGCTGCTCAAACTGATCAAAGACACCGGCGCAGTCAAGGCCATGGCCCACATCACTGGCGGCGGCCTGCTCGACAACATTCCGCGCGTTCTGCCAAAAGGCGCCCAGGCGGTTGTCGACGTCGCCAGCTGGGCTCGCCCGGCGGTCTTCGACTGGCTGCAAGAGAAAGGCAACGTTGACGAAACCGAGATGCACCGCGTGCTGAACTGCGGCGTCGGCATGGTCATCTGCGTGGCGCAGGAACACGTTGAAGTGGCGCTGAGCACCCTGCGTGACGCCGGCGAACAGCCATGGGTCATCGGGCAGATCGCTGCAGCGGCCGAAGGCGCTGCCCAGGTCGATCTGAAGAACCTTAAGGCTCATTAATGTCCGCAACCTGTGATGTCGTGGTGCTGTTGTCCGGCACCGGCAGTAACTTGCAGGCTCTGATCGACAGCACGCGGACCGGCGACAGCCCGGTTCGCATCGCTGCGGTGATTTCCAACCGCGCCGACGCCTACGGCCTGCAACGCGCCCGCGATGCGGGCATCGCCACCCGCTCGCTGGATCACAAGACGTTCGAAGGTCGCGAGGCCTTCGATGCCGCGCTGATCGAACTGATCGACGAATTCCAGCCGAAACTGGTGGTGCTGGCCGGCTTCATGCGCATTCTCAGCGCAGATTTCGTCCGCCACTATCAGGGTCGCCTGCTCAACATTCACCCGTCGCTGCTGCCCAAATACAAAGGGTTACACACTCACCAACGGGCGCTGGAGGCCGGCGACACGGAACACGGCTGCTCCGTGCACTTCGTTACCGAGGAACTCGACGGCGGACCACTGGTCGTACAGGCAGTATTACCGGTAGAGTTGCACGACACGCCGCAGAGTCTGGCGCAGCGAGTGCATGTTCAGGAACACCTGATCTACCCGATGGCCGTACGCTGGTTTGCCGAAGGCAGGCTGGCACTCGGGGAGCACGGTGCTTTACTCGACGGTCAGTTACTCGCGGCCAGCGGCCACTTGATTCGACACTAGGAGATATTATGCGTCGCGCCCTGCTCTTCGCTTGCGCTCTGCTCGCCCTGCCCTTTGCGCAGGCAGCGGACCTTCAACCGTTCTCCGCCAGCTACACCGCCGACTGGAAACAGCTGCCCATGAGCGGCACTGCCGAACGCAGCCTGACCAAGGAAGCCAACGGCGTCTGGAAACTCAGCTTCAAGGCGTCGATGATGATCGCCAGCCTGACCGAAGAAAGCACCCTGACTCTGGACAAGGACACCTTGCTGCCACAGTCCTACCACTTCGAACGCGGTGGTCTGGGCAAAGCGAAAAAGGCCGACCTGGATTTCGACTGGGCCAACAAACTGGTCACCGGCACCGACCGTGGCGACCCGGTGAAGATCCCGCTGAACCGTGGCATGGTCGACAAGTCCACCTATCAACTGGCGCTGCAACATGACGTGGCGGCCGGCAAGAAGACCATGAGTTATCAGGTGGTCGACGACGGCGAAGTCGATACGTATGACTTCCGCGTGCTGGGTTCGGAAAAAGTCGAAACCAAGGCCGGTCAGATCGAAGCGATCAAGGTCGAGCGCGTGCGCGACCCGACGCAAAGCAAGCGCATCACCGTCCTGTGGTTCGCCAAGGACTGGGATTACCTGCTGGTACGCCTGCAACAGGTTGAAACCGACGGCAAGGAGTACAACATCATGCTCCTCGACGGTACGGTCAACGGCAAGGCTGTCAAAGGCAGCTGATCCGAAGCAAGAACAAAGAGCCCCGCGAATGCGGGGCTTTTTTTCGCCTGGAAATCCAACTGGGGCCGGACGCAACCTTGTAGGAGTGAGCCTGCTCGCGATAGCGGACCGTCAGACAGCACACCATCGAATGTCAGAAAGCAATCGCGAGCAGGCTCACTCCTACAAAGGGCAGCGCTGCTTAGACCGAAAACCTCGCCACCAGCGCATTCAAATCCACCGCCAGCCGCGACAACTCCTGACTCGCTGCACTGGTCTGATTGGCCCCCGCCGACGTCTGCGTCGCCAGATCACGAATATTCATCAGGTTGCGATCCACTTCCCGCGCCACCGCTGCCTGTTCTTCCGAGGCGCTGGCAATCACCAGGTTGCGCTCGTTGATCAGCGTAAACGCCGAGGCAATTTCCTCCAGCGCAGCTCCGGCCTCCTGGGCCAGGGCCAGTGTCGAACGGGCCCGGGCATTGCTCTGCTGCATCGAGCTGACCGCCGAATCGGTGCCCTGTTGAATGCCGCCAATCATCTGCTCGATTTCCTGCGTGGACTGTTGGGTACGATGGGCCAGCGCGCGCACCTCATCGGCCACCACCGCAAACCCGCGCCCGGCATCACCGGCCCGCGCCGCCTCGATCGCCGCGTTCAGGGCCAACAGGTTGGTCTGCTCGGCAATCGAGCGGATGACATCCAGCACCTTGCTGATGCCATGAACCTTTTGCGCCAGATCCTCCACCCGGGCCGCGTTATGGGTCACGTCCTCGGCAAGGTATTCGATCGACGACACGGTCTGCTGCACTTGCTCGCGGCCATGCTGGGCGATGCGATCAGACTCGCGGGAGGCTTCGGAGGTGGCCACAGCGTTGTTTGCCACCTCCTCGACCGCCGCCGTCATCTGGTTGACCGCAGTAGCCGCCTGTTCGATTTCCTGACTCTGCTGGTGCAGACCGCGCGTGGCGTCTTCGGTGACGCAGCTCAGCTCTTCAGAGGCCGAGGCCAATTGGCTGGACGACTCGGAGATGCGGCGGATGGTGTCGCGCAGATTGTGCTGCATGCTTTTCAGTGCTTGCAGCAAGCGCGCTGGCTCGTCTTTGCCGGCGATGTGGATATCGCCGGTCAAATCACCGCCCGCGACGACCTCAGCCACGTTGAGTGACTGGGTCAAGGGCACGACGATGCTGCGCGTCAGCAACAATGCCAGGCCGATGGTGACTAACGCAGTCATCGCGATCATCACCCCGACCCAGACCCTTGAATGACTGAACACCAAGCGTGCCGCCTCGGTGGCAAGGTTGGCATTGTGTTTATTCAGGTCAACCAGCTCGCGCAGGGTGACGGCGATTTCGTCGGCCAGCGGGCTCATCTGATCATTGAGAATCGCTGACGCTTCGGCGACCCGATTCTGCGCCGAGAGCTGCACTACCTGGGCCTGAAGCTCAAGGTATTTGTGCTCGGCGACCTTGAAGCGGTCAAACAGCACGCGCTCCTCAGGCAGTGCGATCAGCCCGTCATAATGCTGCTGCGCCTCACTCAAGCCATTGCGCAGCTCATTGAGCTTGGCGACGTTTTGCTCCAATGCCTTGGGATCACGGTTGAGCAGCAGGCGCATGGTCAAGGCGCGCAGACGCAACATGTCCTGACTCATCTCTCCGACCGCCATTACGCTGGGCAGCCAGTTATTGTCGACCTCGTCGGACTGCGCACGCATGTTCGACATTTGCAGCAGCGCAAATGCCCCGAGGGCAAACACCATCAATGCCAACAGGCCAAAACCCAGGCCGGCGCGCGGGGCGATATTGAGACTACGGATATTCATCGTTGTGGCTCCTTCCAAAGACGCTGCATCAGCCTGCAGCGGGTTGCTTTAGAAGGTATCGGCACTGCCCTGAAATTGCGTAAGACGAAAAGGCGATAGGGAGACGAACGGCTAGTTCGAACCGGAGAACTCGACGTTCAGCGCTGATCAGCGGTTTTGCCTGTATTGCGAGGCAATATCGCCAGGAAGTTGTCCCTTGCAACTTTCCGCGCCACCGCTTCCGGCAGCGCATCGAGAAACGGTCGGTAGCTGTGCATTTCCTGACCGAGCTTGTTGAACCGTCCCACCACGTCAGAGCCGAGCATAAAGCGATCCGGATACTTTTCCACCAGCGCCAGCCATTCCGCGCGAGGCTTGCCCTGCTCGTCCAGCAGATACGGCGTGAGCATGCTCCACGACAGGTCGATAAACAGATTCGGATAGGCTTCCAGCAAGCGTGTCAGGGTCGGCAGCAGAAACGGCAACTGTGTCTGGTGCCGATGGATTTCGGCGCTCGTGCCCGCGTGCGCCCAAATGAACCGGGTGTGCGGGTGGTTGCGCAGCGGTTCCTCTACTTCTTTCAGGTACAGCGGATTTTTCTCACGCTTGGAAGTGATGTTGGAATGCAGCATGACCGGCAGATCGTTCTCGGCGGCCAGGTGATAAATCCTGGTCATCGCTTCATTGTTGGCCCGCGGTGTGTCACCTGAGGTCAGCGCCGTCAGGTCGTCATGCCGGGTGAACACTTCGCCAATGCCCTGCCACAGCCCCGGGTAGAGGTCGAGCATGCGCTGAATGTGCGCGGCGGAATTCTTGTCGTTGGGATTGAAACCGGAAAGAAACGGATGAAAGTACTGGCGCTGCTCAGGCGGGAGTTTTTGCACCGCATCGGCCACGATGACATCAGTGGCGCTGTACCAATAGGCATCGGCGTCATCACCCGCGTAGTAGCGAGGGCGCTTGGGCTCGTCTTCGTGCCATTTCTTCGCCACGGGGATGCCGGAAATCATCACGTGCTCGATGGAGTTTTCTTGCATGGCCGTCAGCAATTTCTGCATGCCAGCGGTTTCCTGGAAAAAATCCACGTAATGCAGATGCGCATCGCTGTAGGTGTATTCACGGGCGCTGGCACTGGCGGCAAATACCAGCAGGCAGGCGAGACTCAAACGAGACAAGGACACAAGTAATCTCCGGCAGATGGGCATAGCCTAGACCGTGCCCGGACGACAAGGGTTCATCCCGCAGGGAAAGCGGAACGCGTACCGGTGGGAATGTTCTATAACTGCAAGACCCTGTTCCCTCGAACGACTCTTCCTACTGCCTGTGAGGTTCCCATGACTGTTACCGTCAATACCGTCTCTGCCGAAGGTTTTCGTCACACCGTGCAGATCGATGACCACGAATTATTTGCCGACGTGCCGAAGACGGCCGGCGGCGAAGGTACCGCGCCCGAGCCGCACGATTACTTCGACGCTGCATTGGGCGCCTGCAAAGCCCTGACCCTGAAGATGTATGCGAAGAAGAAAGACATTCCGCTGACCGGCGTCGGTGTCGAAGTAAAACGTGACAACAGCGAAGAACAGAAAGGCAAATACGCGCTGCACGTCACCCTTACCCTCAAAGGCGTTCTGACCGACGCCCAGCGCGAAGAGCTGCTGCGCGTCGCCGATCGCTGCCCGATTCACAAGCTGATGACCACCAGCGAAGTGACCATCGAAACCCATGCGCCTCAAGGCTTTGACAGCCAGTAATCCTCCTGTTGCCAGCGGCGGGTTATGCTTCTGGCATTACCCGCTCAGCCTGGAATACCCCATGGACACGCAACCCCTGATCATCCGCCCGCGCGCCGAAGACGTCGAAGGCCAGCCGATTCTGCGCCCGCTGCCGTCAGCCAAATGCCGCAGCGTTGGCCCATTCGTGTTTTTCGACTACATGCTCGAAACGGTTTATCCGACGGGCAAAGGCATGGACATCCGACAGCACCCGCACATCGGCCTGTCGACCCTCACTTATTTGTTTCAGGGGCAATTGCAGCACAAGGACAGTCTTGGCTCCGATCAGGTGGTCAGCGCTGGCGATGTCAGCTGGATGACTGCCGGCAGCGCCATTGCCCATGTCGAGCGCACGCCTGCACCACTGCTCGCCGAGACCTTCACTCTGCACGGCTTGCAAGTCTGGCTGGCCTCGCCCAAGGCGCACGAACAGGGCCCGGGGCATTACAGCCATCACCCGGCGACAACATTGCCGGTCAGCGATAACCTCGGCGTGCAGATTCGGATGATCGCCGGATCAGGCTTTTGCCTGGAATCGCCGGTACCGGTGCTTTCTCCTACGCTGTACGCCGAAGTGAAGATGCAAACCGCTACCACACTGCTGATTCCGACCGAGCATGCGGAGCGGGCGGTGTATGTGTTGAGTGGTGATGCGCAGTTGAATGGCGAAACGATCGAACCACATACACTGGTGGTGCTGCCCGCTGGCGAAGAAATGAGTCTGTTTGCCGAAAGCGATGTGCACGCCGTGGTATTCGGCGGCGCGCCGCTGGACGGGCCGAGGCGGATCAACTGGAATTTCGTTGCCAGTGATCCGGCGGCGATTGATGAGGCACGGCGCAAGTGGGCAGCCAGGGATTGGCCGACGGTGCCGGGGGAAGTTGAGCGGATTGAACTGCCCTGAGATCTCCATCGTCTGGAAAATTGTTATCGCGAGCAGGCTCACTCCTACAGGGGAGCGCATTCCACTTGTAGGAGTGAGCCTGCTCGCGGAGAGGCCCTTACAGACACTGCACAAGCCAGCGTCTGGAAGCAAAATCAGCCCTTGAACACCTCGTCCAGCAAATCATGCATCGACTTGAACGCCCGCTTGGCGGTCTTCTCGTCGTACATCATCTTGCCCGGCACATTGGCGTGCGGATCGGTAAACGAGTGCACCGCACCGCCGTAGCTCAGCAGTTGCCAGTCCACGCCCGCCGCATTCATTTCATCTTCGAACGCTGGCAGTTGCTCTTTCGGCACCAACGGATCGGACGCGCCATGCAGCACCAGCACCGAGCCCTTGATGTTCTGCGCATCCGCAGGATTCGGTGAATCCAGCGTACCGTGGAACGACACCGCCGCTTTGACCGGCGCGCCGGTACGCGCAAGATCCAGCGCGCAGCAGCCGCCAAAGCAGAAACCGAACACCGCCAGTTTCGAGGTATCCACCGCCGCCTCGCCCTGCGCTTGCAACTGCTCGAAGGCCACTTGCAGACGTTTGCGCAGCAGCGCACGGTCGTCCTTGAGCGGCATCATCGCGGCAAGCGCCTGATCGGCGTTTTGCGGACGCACAGCCTGACCATAGACATCAGCGATCAATACCACGTAGCCCTTGGCCGCCACCGCTTTGGCGATTTCTTCGGCACCGGCGCTGACGCCCATCCAGTTCGGCGCCATCAACAAACCCGGGCGCGCGCCTGCGTGCCCGGTGTCGAACGCCAGCCGACCTTCATAAGGTTGACCATCAATCTGATAGACCACGGAACGTACAGTGACTTGGCTCATTTCTGACTCCTGATTGCTTAAACACCAGAATGAAAAAACCCGCCGAAGCGGGTTTTTCCTACAACGTGATCAAACCGACAGTTCAACCAGCAGCTTGTTCAGACGACGTACATACGCCGCCGGGTCTTTCAGGCTGTCGCCCGCCGCGAGGGCGGCCTGATCGAAGAGGATGTGCGACAAATCGCCAAAACGCTCTTCGTTCTGCTCGCCATCGAGTTTCTCGATCAGCGGGTGGTTCGGGTTGAATTCGAAGATCGGCTTCGAATCCGGCACTTTCTGCCCGCTGGCTTCGAGGATCTGGCGCATTTGCAGGCCCAGGTCCTGTTCACCGATGGCCAGAATGGCCGGCGAATCGGTCAGACGATGGGATACGCGGACTTCAGCCACGGAATCGCCCAGCGCGGTTTTCAGACGCTCGACCAGACCTTCTTTGGACTTGGCGACTTCTTCTGCGGCTTTCTTGTCCTCTTCCGAGTCCAGGTTGCCCAGATCAAGATCACCGCGCGCCACATCGACAAACGTCTTGCCGTCGAACTCGCTGAGGTAGCTCATCAGCCACTCGTCGATGCGATCGGTCAGCAGCAGCACTTCGATGCCTTTCTTGCGGAAGACTTCCAGGTGCGGGCTGTTCTTGACCTGCGCGTAGGTTTCGCCGGTGAGGTAGTAGATCTTGTCCTGGCCTTCCTTGGCGCGGGCCAGGTAATCAGCCAGACCGACAACCTGTTCGCCGTCGTCACCGTTGGTCGATGCGAAACGCAGCAGACCGGCAATTTTCTCTTTGTTGGCGAAGTCTTCTGCCGGGCCTTCTTTCATGACCTGACCGAAATTCTTCCAGAAGCCCTTGTATTGCTCAGGCTCGTTCTTCGCCAGTTTTTCCAGCATGTCCAACACACGCTTGGTCAGCGCTGTTTTCATCGAGTCGATGATCGGGTCTTTTTGCAGGATTTCCCGCGACACGTTCAGCGACAGGTCGTTGGAATCAACCACACCTTTAATGAAGCGCAGGTACAACGGCAGGAACGACTCAGCCTGATCCATTACAAACACACGCTGCACATACAGCTTCAGGCCTTTCGGCGCTTCACGCTGGTACAGGTCGAACGGTGCACGGGCCGGTACGTACAGCAGCGAGCTGTACTCAAGCTTGCCTTCGACCTTGTTATGGCTCCAGGACAACGGATTTTCGAAGTCGTGAGCGATGTGCTTGTAGAACTCCTGGTATTCCTCGTCCTTCACTTCGGTGCGCGGACGGGTCCACAGGGCACTGGCGCGGTTGACGGTTTCCCATTCAACGGCTGGAGCCTCTTCGCCTTCGGCCGGAGTGACTTCCTTCGGCAGTTCGATCGGCAAAGCGATGTGGTCGGAGTATTTCTTGATGATGTTGCGCAGACGCCAGCCATCGGCGAATTCGTCTTCACCGGATTTCAGGTGCAGAACGATGCGGGTGCCGCGCTCTGGCTTGTCGATGTTGGCAACTTCGAACTCGCCCTCGCCTTTCGACGACCAGTGCACGCCTTCGCTGGCGGCAGTGCCGGCACGACGGCTGTAGACATCAACCTTGTCGGCGACGATGAAGGCCGAGTAGAAGCCAACGCCGAACTGGCCGATCAGGTGCGAATCTTTCTTCTGATCGCCGGAAAGATTTTTCATGAAATCGGCGGTGCCGGATTTGGCGATGGTCCCCAGGTGGGTGATCACATCGTCACGGTTCATGCCGATACCGTTGTCTTCGAGGGTGACGGTCTTGGCGTCCTTGTCGAAGCTCACACGGATTTTCAGGTCAGCGCCACCTTCGAGCAACTCAGGCTTGGCCAGGGCTTCGAAGCGCAGCTTATCGACAGCGTCAGAGGCGTTCGAGATCAATTCGCGAAGGAAAATTTCCTTATTCGAATACAGCGAATGGATCATGAGGTGCAGCAGTTGCTTTACCTCGGTCTGGAAGCCCAGGGTTTCCTTTTGAGTTTCCACACTCATGGTCATCAAACTCCAATCAGATGGCATTGGCCGCGACCCGAATGGTCGGCGGCGGGTTGTCATCAGAGTTGGGGGCGCTGTTCAGGATTTCAAGGGCTCATCGATTTTGAAGTGTGCGCGCGCGGTGGCGATCGGTTCGCCCTCAGTGCTTTGCCAAGCAGTGATCGCGACGTTGGCCACGCGCCGCCCTTGCCTGCACACCTGACACCTGGCCCAAGTGTCGCGAAACTGCCCGGCGCGCAGGTAATCGAGGGAAAAGTCGATGATCTTCGGCACCCCTGGCGTGCCGGTAAAAATCAGCAGATGCAGGGCCGCGGCCAGCTCCATGAACCCGGCAATCACCCCGCCGTGGATCGCCGGCAATAAAGGGTTACCAATGTTGTCTTTGTTCGCCGGCAACTTGAACAGCAGCTCATCGCCTACTCGCGAGCATTCGATGCCGATCAGTCCGGCGTAAGGAATCAATGCCAGCAGCGGTGCGTAATCGCCCTGCGCGTGGGCCTGCTGCAGCTGCGCCTTGAGGTCATGGCTCATTGGTTGGCACCCTTGATCGTGCCAGCGAAGCCTTTGCTGCCCTTCAGACCAATCCCCATGCGCATAAACGTGCCGACGACATGGGCGATCGGCTGTTCGGGATCGTCCTGGTAGGCGAAACCTCGGGCAAAGATCACATCGGTGGTGACGCGGTAGCACTGCGCAAAGCCATACACGGCTTTGTTCGGTTCGGCGGCGTGCATGTAGTCGATGCGCAGGTCGAGGGTCGGGCAGACTTCAAACTCCGGCAGTACGCATAAAGTCGACATACCGCAGGCGGTGTCCATCAATGAAGTGATGGCGCCGCCATGGATAACCCCCGTGTCGGGATTCCCGACGATTTTATGGCTGTAAGGCAACATGACTGTCAGCCCTTCGCTGGAAGCACTGTGCACTCGCAGGCCCAGTACGTGACAGTGACGCAATGCCGATAAAAAGCGCGTCGCACGCTCAAAAACGGGGTTTTCGGCCATCTGATAATTACTCGCGTTTGGGCCTTGTGCCAGTATTGAGAAAAGCGGCAAAAGTTCCGTGATAAAACAAACTTATATATCTGAAACAAATGAGGAACTTAACCTGTAGCGCCGAGTTCTTAAGGCCAGTAGTTATTTTCCATAAGGAGAAACACCCCATGCGTAAGACTTTAGCTATTGCCTTGATGTTGACCGCTTCCCTCGGTCTCGCTGCCTGCGATAAAAAATCCGAGGACAAAGCTCAAGATGCCAACCAACATGCTGAGCAGGCTCAGCAAGACATGAACAAAGCTCAGGATAAAGTGAACGACGCAGCAAAAGAAAACGCCGAAGCTGCCAAAGCTCAGGCTGAATCGAACGCCGCAGCTCAAGATGAAGCCGCCAAAAAGCAATAAGCTTTCTGGTGTGAAAAGAAAACCCGCCAAGTGCGGGTTTTCTTTTGCCTGCGATTCAGCAGCCTTAGAGCAAGACGGTTTTAAAAGTCGGACTAATCATCAGCAACAACGAACAGACGAAGCCGACTAGCCACATCAGGCTGCGCAACTTCGGCAGGTCGGCCAGGTAGAACCAAACGTAGAGAATCCGCGCGAGTACAAAGATGATCGCCAACGCATCGATCAACCAGCCCGCCGTTTGGGTGGTGTGCGCCATCAGTACACCGACCGCGAACAACACGAACGCTTCGATGCTGTTTTGATGGGCCGCCAGCGCCCGTGCGCCATAACCGGTGAGTTGCGCCTGTTGCTGACGCGGCAGGTGGTTGTTGTAACCGCCCTGCTCTTTCATCGCTTTGCCCACCGGCATGCGCGCGATGTAAATCAAAAGGGCGCTGATCAACACGCACCAGAACGGAATACTCATCAAACAATTTCCTTATTCGCTTCGGGCAATGGCGCCTCTGTAGGGGTATAGACCATCACGTCAAGCACGTCGGAATGAAACTCGCGGCGATACAACACCACCACGACCCCTGCACTCATGATCATGAACAGCCACGGGCTGACGAACCACGCCAGCATGCTCATGCCGAAGTAGTAAGAGCGCAAGCCGAAGTTGAACTGGTTGGCGGCCATCGAGATTACCCGCGCCGCCCGCGAAGCGAAGGCCTTGCGTTCTTGCTCGGTCACTTGGCGCTCGCCGATCATCGGCGCCGAACCCACCAGAATCGCCGCGAAGTTGTACTGGCGCATGCACCAACTGAAGGTGAAGAAGGCATAGACGAACACCAGTGCCAGACACAGCAGCTTGATCTCCGACATGCCCTGGGACGCCTGCTGAATCATCGGAATATCCGCCAGCAGCGACACCGCCCGCTCCGACGCGCCAAGCACGGTGAGAATACCGGCAAGAATAATCAAGGTACTTGAGGCGAAGAACGAGGCGTTGCGCTCCAGATTGCCAATCACGCTGGCATCGGCGATGCGGTTGTCACGCAACAACATGCGGCGCATCCAGTCTTCGCGATACAGGTGCAGAACGCTGGCCAGACACGCCGTGTCGCGGGCCTTCCAGGTGGCATAACGGGTGTAACCGCCCCAGCAGATGACAAACCAGACGGCGGCGAGCAAGTGGATCAGGTTGGCTTGGATGAACGACATGCAATTCCTTGTGAGATGTAAACGCTATACACCTGTAGGAGTGAGCCTGCTCGCGATAGCGGTTTGTCATTCAATACTGAAGTGACTGAGAAACCGCTATCGCGAGCAGGCTCACTCCTACATAAAAGCTAAGCAACCCTTCGACGTTAGCTCAGCAAAAAAGACACTGCCTCACGCGCATAAAAAATGCCCCGTATCGATTGATACGGGGCATTTCTGTTTAACCGTGCCCGACCCGCTTGTGGCGGATCAAACCACGTCAGGCAGTGACTTCGCTGCGCTTGCCCAGCAGGCGATCACACACCACTGCGACCACCAGTGTCATCACGCAAGGCACCAGCCACGCCAGACCCTGCTCACTCAGTGGCAAATGGGTCAGCTGCGACGGCATCCAGTCAGCCAGACCCGCTCCTTTGAGCGCATCGATGCTGCCGAACAGGAACGACACCAGCATCACCGGACCAAGAATGCGCCCGTGCTCATGCCAGAAGTCCTTGCAGAAGCTCAACGCCACCAGAACGATGCACGGCGGGTAGATCGCCGTCAGCACCGGAATGGAGAAGGCAATCAGCTTGGTCAGGCCCAGGTTGGACACCAGCAGCGAGAACGCCGCCAGAATGATCACCAGGGTCTTGTAGGACAGTGGCAACACGCGGCTGAAGTATTCGGCGCAGGCGCAGGTCAGGCCAACCGCCGTGACCAGACACGCCAGCGAGATCAGCACCGCGAGGAAACCGCTGCCCAGCGAACCGAAGGTGTGCTGCACGTAGGCATGCAAGACCGCCGCGCCGTTGGTCGCACCGACCGCCACTTCATGGCTGCCGGAACCGAGGCGGAACAGGCTGACATACACCAGCGCCAGCCCGACGCCGGCAATCAGCCCGGCGATGATTGCGTAACGAGTGATCAGTGCAGGCGATTCGACGCCACGGGAGCGGATCGCATTGACGATAACGATACCGAACACCAGCGCGCCGAGGGTATCCATGGTCAGATAACCATTGATGAAACCTTGGGAGAACGGTGCTGCGACGTATTCCGGGGTGCCGTGACCGATATCGCCGGCCGGCAAAGCGAACGCGGCGATGCCCAGCACAGCCAGGGCGATGATCTTCAGCGGCGCGAGAAAACGACCGACTGTGTCCAGCAAACGCCCAGGGTAGAGCGAGATGAAGAACACCAGCAGGAAGTACACCGAGCTGTAGAGAAACAGTGCCAACGGGCTCTCGCCGGTCAACGGCGCCAGACCCACTTCGAACGATACGGTTGCCGTCCGCGGCGTGGCGAACAGTGGACCGACGGCCAGGTAGCACGCAGCGGCCAAGATGCCGCCGGCAATCTTGCCGATCGGGCTGCTTAGCGCGTCCATTGCTCCGCCGACCTTGGCCAGCGCCACCACCGTGACCACTGGCAAACCTACGGCAGTGATCAGAAAGCCCAGCGCGGCCATCCAGACGTGCGGGCCGGCCTGCAAGCCAACGATCGGCGGAAAAATGATGTTACCGGCCCCAACGAACAGGGCAAACGTCATAAAACCAAGTGCCAGGATGTCCTGACCTTTCAAAACTTTCATTAAGGTAATACCACACTACTGAAATCGGAATTTAGAGGGGGATTGCCCTGTGGGATTAGGGAAATGCTGTCGATCCGTATGGGACTGACCCTTAAAGCGCGTGGCTGCCTTGTGGGCGGCGGACGCAAAAATGGCTGCCAGCCTAACGAATTTGGCTGACAAACGCACTGTTAGAGGGCGAACTATCCGATACGCGACGTTTCCGTGTCGCGTTTACATAAGAAAAGCAGCTGCAAGCTACAAGTTTTGAGCTGCAAGACAAAAAGCTTGTCGCTTGAAACTTGCAGCTTGAAGCTGCCCTGAAACGACAAAGGCCACCCGAAGGTGGCCTTTGTTGCTGGAGCTAAAAAGTCAGCCGAAGCTTACTTCTTCACTTCCCAGCCAGTCAGCTCGGCCAGGGCCTTGCCGATGTCTGCCAGCGAACGCACGGTTTTCACGCCTGCGTCTTGCAGCGCAGCGAATTTCTCGTCTGCAGTGCCTTTGCCGCCAGAGATGATTGCGCCAGCATGGCCCATGCGCTTGCCCGGAGGAGCAGTCACACCAGCAATGTAGGAAACAACCGGCTTGGTCACGTGTGCCTTGATGTAGGCAGCCGCTTCTTCTTCAGCCGAACCGCCGATCTCGCCGATCATGACGATCGCTTCGGTCTTCGGGTCTTCCTGGAACAGCTTCAGGATGTCGATGAAGTTCGAGCCCGGGATCGGGTCACCGCCGATGCCGACGCAAGTCGACTGACCGAAACCGGCGTCAGTGGTCTGCTTCACAGCTTCGTAGGTCAGGGTGCCGGAACGCGAAACGATACCGACCTTGCCTGGCAAGTGAATGTGACCTGGCATGATGCCGATCTTGCATTCGCCTGGGGTGATCACGCCTGGGCAGTTAGGGCCGATCAGGACTACGCCCAGCTCGTCGCACTTAACTTTGGCGTCCAGCATGTCCAGGGTAGGAATGCCTTCGGTGATGCAGACGATCAGCTTGATACCGCCGAATGCCGCTTCCAGGATCGAGTCCTTGCAGAACGGAGCCGGAACGTAGATCACGCTGGCGGTAGCGCCAGTGGCCGCTACTGCGTCTTTGACGGTGTTGAACACTGGCAGGCCCAGGTGCTCGGTGCCGCCCTTGCCCGGAGTTACGCCACCGACCATCTTGGTGCCGTATTCGATGGCTTGCTGGGTGTGGAAACTACCTTGCGAACCGGTAATACCCTGGCAGATAACTTTGGTGTCTTTATTGATCAGGACGCTCATTATTTGCCCTCCGCAGCTTTGACAACTTGTTGAGCAGCGTCGGTCAGGCTGGTAGCAGCGATGATGTTCAAACCGCTTTCTGCCAGTACTTTAGCGCCCAGCTCAGCGTTGTTGCCTTCAAGGCGAACAACAACCGGGATTTTCACGCCGACTTCTTTCACAGCGCCGATGATGCCTTCGGCAATCATGTCGCAGCGAACGATGCCGCCGAAGATGTTGACCAGTACTGCAGCGACATTGGTGTCGGACAGAATGATCTTGAACGCTTCGGTAACGCGTTCCTTGGTAGCACCGCCGCCCACGTCGAGGAAGTTGGCTGGCTTGCCGCCATGCAGGTTGACGATGTCCATGGTACCCATGGCCAGACCGGCACCGTTGACCATGCAGCCGATGTTGCCTTCCAGCGCTACATAGTTCAGTTCGAACTTGGCAGCGTGCGCTTCGCGCGGATCGTCCTGCGACGGATCGTGGAAAGCCTTCAGCTTAGGCTGACGGTACATGGCGTTGGCGTCGATGTTGATCTTGGCGTCGAGGCAGTGCAGATCGCCGTCAGCCTTGATCACCAGCGGGTTCACTTCCAGCAGAGCCAGATCGTGGTCTTTGAACAGCTTGGCCAGACCAACGAAGATCTTGGCGAACTGAGTGACCTGCTTGCCTTCCAGACCCAGCTGGAATGCCAGCTCGCGACCCTGGGATGGCTGAGCGCCAACCAGTGGATCGATAGTGGCCTTGAGAATTTTTTCTGGCGTGTCGTGAGCGATTTTTTCGATGTCCACGCCACCTTCGGTGGAAGCCATGAACACGATGCGACGGCTCGAACGGTCAACGACAGCGCCCAGGTACAGCTCTTTAGCGATATCAGTGCACGATTCAACCAGGATCTTGGTGACTGGCTGGCCATTGGCGTCAGTCTGGTAAGTCACCAGACGCTTGCCCAGCCACTGCTGTGCGAAGGCCTTGGCGTCTTCTTTGCTGCGAACCAGCTTGACGCCGCCCGCTTTACCGCGACCACCGGCGTGAACCTGGGCTTTGACGACCCACTCGTTGCCGCCGATCTTGTCGCAAGCTTCTGCTGCTGCTTCCGGGGTGTCTACTGCGTAACCAGTGGAAACTGGCAGGCCGTATTCAGCGAACAGCTGCTTACCCTGATACTCGTGAAGATTCATGCTTTTTACCGTCTTCGTTAGGTACTGCGCATTCGGCGCTGCGCTCGATTGAGTGCCGCGCCACCTGTGACTGCTGCTTGCGTAGCTGAGCTACGCAAGACTGCGTCCGGCGGACATTCCGCGGTGAGTCTTGCTCGCAAGGCTCACGACGGGCCGCTACCGCCGTGGTTTCTTATTATGTCTTAACGCTTCTTGCGGTTGGCAATGTGGATGGCGCCGCCATTCACTGCCAGAGCAGCTTCGTGCAAGGCTTCAGACAGGGTCGGATGGGAGAAAACCATCATGCCCAGGTCTTCAGCGCTGGTGCCGAATTCCATACCGATCGCGCCCTGCTGAACCAGTTCTGCAGCGCTCGGGCCAATCACGTGCACGCCCAATACGCGGTCAGTCTTGGCATCAGCGATGACCTTGACGAAACCACCGGTATCGTTGGCGGCCATGGCACGGCCGGAAGCGGCGAACGGGAAGGTGCCGACGTTGACTTCAACGCCTTCGGCCTTCAGCGCCTGCTCGGTTTTACCTACCCACGCGATTTCCGGGTGAGTATAAATAACCGAAGGGATCAAATCATAGTTCATCTGAGCCTTGTGGCCCTTGATGCGCTCGACCACCATGATGCCTTCTTCCGAAGCCTTGTGCGCCAGCATCATGCCGCGAACCACGTCACCGATGGCGAAAACGCCCGGTACGGTGGTGGCGCAGTGATCGTCAACGTGCACGAAACCGCGCTCGTCGAGGGTCACGCCGCTGTCGGCAGCCAGCAGATCAGTGGTCACCGGACGGCGACCAACGGCTACGATCAGCTTGTCGAACGTGATGGTCTGTTCGCCGTTGGCATCGGTGTAGTTCACCACGACTTCGTCGCCGTTGACTTTCGAACCGGTAACGCGGGCGCCCAGTTTGATGTCCAGGCCCTGCTTGGTCAGGGTTTTGAATGCTTCCTTGGAAACAGCGGTGTCCGCCGCCATCAGGAAGGTATCCAGCGCTTCGAGAACGGTCACTTCCGCACCCAGACGCGACCATACCGAACCCAGTTCCAGACCGATCACGCCAGCGCCGATCACGCCCAGACGCTTCGGTACGGACTGGAATTCCAGCGCGCCGGTCGAATCAACGATGACGTTCTGATCGACCGGAGCCGGTGGAATGTCGATCGGACGCGAACCTGGAGCCAGGATGACGTTTTCAGCTTCGATGACTTCAACCGAGCCGTCCGGCTTGGTGACTTCGACTTTCTTGCCGGCCAGCAGCTTGCCGTGGCCCTGGATCGAAGTCACGCCGTTGGCCTTGAACAGGGTGGCAACACCGCCGGTCAGGTTCTTGACGATACCGGCCTTGCGGCCAACCATCGCAGCGACGTCCATTTTGACTTCGCCGGTCGAGATACCGTGAACGTTGAAGCTTTCTTTGGCTTCCTTGTATTTCCAGGAGCTGTCCAGCAGCGCCTTGGAAGGAATGCAGCCGACGTTCAGGCAGGTACCGCCCAAGGCTTGCTTGCCTTCGGCATCGGTGTACTTCTCGATGCAGGCAGTGCTCAGACCCAGCTGTGCGGCCTTGATGGCAGCCACATAGCCACCAGGGCCAGCACCGATCACTACTACGTCAAATTTCTGCGACATTCAAAAAATCCTCTTTAGCAATAAAGCTACAAGCCGCAAGCTTCAAGCTGCAAGCCCACCGGCTCGTCTTGAGCTTGAGGCTTGTCGCTGAAAGCTTGCAGCTGTTTCTTAGATATCCAGCAACAGACGAGCCGGATCTTCCAGCAGGTTCTTGATGGTCACCAGGAAGGTTACAGCTTCTTTGCCATCGATCAGACGGTGATCGTAGGACAGTGCCAGGTACATCATCGGACGGATCACGACCTGACCGTTGATGGCCATAGGACGCTGGATGATGTTGTGCATGCCCAGAATCGCTGCCTGCGGCGGGTTGACGATCGGGGTAGACATCATCGAACCGAAGGTACCACCGTTGGTGATGGTGAAGGTACCACCGGTCATCTCGTCCATCGACAGTTTGCCGTCACGGGCTTTCTTGCCAAATGTTGCGATGCCGCCTTCGATTTCAGCCAGGCTCATCAGCTCCGCGTTACGCAGAACCGGTACCACCAGGCCGCGGTCGCTGGAAACGGCAACGCCGATGTCCGCGTAGCCGTGGTAAACGATGTCGCCGCCGTCGATCGACGCGTTGACCGCCGGGAAGCGTTTCAGCGCTTCGGTGGCCGCCTTGACGAAGAACGACATGAAGCCCAGGCGTACGCCGTTGTGGGACTTCTCGAACAGGTCCTTGTACTTCGAACGCAGGGCCATGACTTCGGTCATGTCGACTTCGTTGAACGTGGTCAGCATGGCCATGTTCGACTGTGCTTCAACCAGACGCTTGGCCACGGTGGCACGAACGCGGGTCATCGGTACGCGCTTCTCGATGCGGTCACCAGCAGCGAACACTGGAGCGGCAGCCGAAGGAGCAGCAGCCTTGGCAGGCGCGGCAGCCGGAGCGGCTTTCTTGGCAGCAACCGCTGCAACCACGTCTTCCTTGGTCACACGACCGCCTTTGCCGGTGCCGGCAACGGAGGCGATGTTGATGCCGTTTTCTTCAGCCAGCTTGCGCGCAGCCGGAGCTGCGATCGGGTCATCTTCGCCTTCGGCAGCAGCCGGTGCGGCAGCGGCAGTAGCCGCCGGAGCAGCAGCGGCGGCTGGAGCGGCAGCGGCGCTGCCCTCTTCGATCGAGCCCAGGACCTGGTTCGACAGAACGGTAGCGCCCTCTTCGGCAACGATTGCGCCCAGCACGCCGTCCGCTTCGGCCAATACTTCGAGCACGACTTTGTCGGTTTCGATGTCGACGATCAGGTCGTCACGCTTGACGGCCTCACCTGGTTTCTTGTGCCAGGTGGCAACGGTGCCATCGGCAACCGATTCCGGGAATGACGGGGCTTTGATTTCGATAGCCATTATCTGTGGGTCCTTAAAATTCGGTTTCAGTCAGCGCGAAGGCGTTAAACAGTGAAAGCATCTTGCAGCAGTTTTTCCTGCTGCTCGGCGTGCATCGATGCGTAACCACAAGCTGGCGCAGCCGAAGCCTCACGGCCCGCGTACTCAAGTACGAGAGTCTTGTCGAGGTTGGCGATGCTGCGACGCAAGTGATGCTGGCTGCAGTACCAGGCACCCTGGTTCATCGGCTCTTCCTGACACCACACGGCATGCTTGACGTTGGTGTACGGAGCCAGGACTTCTTTCAAGTCGTCCTCAGGGAACGGATACAGCTGCTCGATACGCACGATGGCGATATCTTCGCGGCCTTCGGCACGGCGTTTTTCCAGCAGGTCGTAGTAGACCTTGCCGCTGCACAGAACCACACGCTCGACCTTTTTCGGGTCCAGGGCGTCGATTTCCGGGATCACGGTCTGGAACGAACCTTCGGCCAGATCTTCCAGGGTCGAGATGGCCAGTTTGTGGCGCAGCAGCGACTTCGGCGTCAGCACGACCAGCGGCTTGCGCAGCGGACGAATCACCTGACGACGCAGCAAGTGGTAGATCTGTGCCGGGGTGGTCGGCATGCACACCTGAATGTTGTGCTCGGCGCACAGCTGCAGGTAACGCTCAAGACGTGCCGAGCTGTGCTCAGGGCCCTGGCCTTCGTAACCGTGTGGCAGCAGCATGGTCAGACCGCAGAGACGGCCCCACTTGTGCTCGCCGCTGGTGATGAACTGGTCGATCACGACCTGTGCACCGTTGGCGAAGTCGCCGAACTGGGCTTCCCAGATCACCAGCGCGTTTGGCGTGGTGGTCGAGTAACCGTATTCGAACGCCAGTACTGCTTCTTCCGAGAGGAACGAGTCGTACAGGTCGAAACGAGGCTGACCGTCGTACAGGTTCTGCAGCGGAATGTAGGTGCCCGCGTCTTTCTGGTTGTGCAGCACAGCGTGACGGTGCGAGAACGTACCGCGGCCGATGTCCTGACCGGTCATGCGGATCGGGTGACCTTCGAACGCCAGGGTCGCGTACGCCATGGTTTCGGCATAACCCCAGTTGATCGGCAGGCCGCCGGCTTGCATCTTCTGACGGTCTTCGTAGATCTTCGCGACCTGACGCTGGACCACGAAGCCTTCCGGAATTTCCAGCAGCTTGGCGGACAGCTCTTGCAGGGTCTTGAGATCGAAGCGAGTGTCGTGACGCGCAGTCCAGGCGTGGCCCAGATACGGACGCCAGTCCACGAACAGCTCTTTGTTCGGCTCTTTGACCAGCGATTTCACGACGTGCAGACCGTTGTCCAGCGCGTTGCGGTATTCGTCGACCTTGGCCTGAACACGCTCAGCGTCGAGCACACCGGCCTGGGTCAGGCGATCAGCGTACAGCTCACGGGTGGTGCGCTGTTTGGTGATCTGCTGATACATCAGAGGCTGGGTGCCGCTTGGCTCGTCGGCCTCGTTGTGGCCGCGACGACGGTAGCAGACCAGGTCGATCACCACGTCACGCTTGAACTGCATGCGGTAGTCGATGGCCAACTGGGTCACGAACAACACGGCTTCCGGATCATCGCCATTCACATGGAGGATCGGCGCCTGGATCATCTTGGCAACGTCGGTGGCGTACTCGGTGGAACGCGAGTCCAGCGGGTTGCTGATGGTGAAACCGACCTGGTTGTTGATCACGATGTGCACGGTACCGCCGGTCTTGAAACCGCGGGTCTGCGACATCTGGAAGGTTTCCATGACCACGCCTTGACCGGCGAACGCCGCGTCACCGTGGATGGAGATCGGCAGCACCTTCTCACCGGTCAGGTCGTTGCGACGGTCCTGACGGGCGCGCACCGAACCTTCGACCACCGGGGAAACGATTTCCAGGTGGGACGGGTTGAACGCCATGGCCAGGTGAACTTCACCGCCGGTGGTCATCACGTTGGACGAGAAGCCCTGGTGATATTTCACGTCGCCGGAGCCCAGCTCGACCTTCTTCTTGCCTTCGAACTCGTCGAACAGCTCGCGCGGGTTCTTGCCGAAGGTGTTGACCAGTACGTTCAGACGACCACGGTGGGCCATGCCGATGACGACTTCCTTGGTGCCGTACGAGCCGGAACGCTGGATCAGTTCGTCGAGCATCGGAATCAGGCTTTCGCCGCCTTCCAGACCGAAACGCTTGGTGCCCGGGTATTTGGTGCCCAGGTATTTTTCCAGGCCTTCACCGGCGGTCACACGCTCAAGCAGGTGGCTCTTGATGTCGGCGGAGTACGTCGGGCGACCACGCACGCTTTCCAGACGCTGCTGGAACCACTGGCGCTGCTCGGAATCGGTGATGTGCGTAAATTCAGCGCCGATGGTGCGGCAATATGTCTGCTGCAACGCTTCGTGAATTTCGCGTAGGCTCGCTTCCTCTTTGCCGATGAACAGGTCGCCGGCACGGAAGGTCGTATCAAGATCGGCATTGGTCAAGCCGTAATGATTGATCGACAGGTCTGCAGGTGCAGGACGCTGCCACAGCCCCAGCGGGTCAAGCTGGGCTGCCTGGTGGCCACGCATACGGTAGGCCTGGATCAATCGCAGCACTTCAACTTGCTTCTTCTCGTGCTCACTGCTCACGCTGCCGGCGGAAACCGGTTGGGCGCGGCGCTGGTTCTTTGCCAGCAGCACGAAATGATCGCGAATTGTCGAGTGCGAAACATCAGTGGCAGAGTTGCCGTCGGCGGGCAACTTCTGAAAGTAGGTGCGCCACTCTTCTGGCACAGCGTTAGGGTCGTGCAGGTAGAGCTCATAAAGCTCTTCCACATAGGCAGCGTTTCCACCTGAAAGGTAGGCGCTGTTCCACATGCGCTGCATCACGCTTTCTTGCATGCTTGGTCACCCTCGGTTAGGGGAACACCATCGGCGTCGACACCGAGCAAACTTGCAGAAGTCCGAATGCAGCGACTAAAACAAGCCACTTAGGATCACACTGATAGTCCGGGTACCAGCCCGGATGCCCCTGCTTGTCTCATTTCTTCAAAATAAGAGCTGCAGCTTATGGCTACGGCTCTGGTTATAGCCATGACGCGGGTTGAAGCCCGCGCCACAGCCTCTACGGTGCAACGATTACAGCAGCTGAATCACACGCCGCTTGAAAGCAGCATGTTACGGATGTGACCGATGGCCTTAGTCGGGTTCAGGCCTTTCGGACATACGTTGACGCAGTTCATGATGCCCCGGCAGCGGAAAACGCTGAACGGGTCATCGAGTGAAGCCAGACGCTCGCTGGTCTTGGTGTCACGGCTGTCAGCCAGAAAACGGTAGGCTTGCAGCAGTGCAGCAGGACCGAGGAACTTGTCAGGGTTCCACCAGAACGATGGGCAGGAAGTCGAGCAGCAGGCGCACAGGATGCACTCGTACAGACCGTCGAGCTTTTCGCGTTCTTCCGGCGATTGCAGACGCTCGATGGCCGGAGCCGGCGTGTCGTTCTGCAGGTAAGGCTTCACCTTCTCGTATTGCTTGTAGAAGATGCTCATATCGACAACCAGGTCACGGATAACCGGCAACCCTGGCAGTGGACGAACGATCAGCTTGTTACCTTTTACAACGGCAGACAGCGGCGTGATGCATGCCAGACCGTTTTTGCCGTTGATGTTCATGCCGTCGGAGCCGCAGACGCCTTCACGGCAGGAGCGACGATAGGAGAAACCCTCGTCCTGCTCTTTGATCAGGGCCAGCACGTCCAGCACCATCAGGTCTTTACCACCGGTATCGACCTGGAAATCCTGCATGAACGGCGCAGCGTCCTGATCAGGGTTGTAGCGATAAACACTGACTTGCAACATGGCGGTCACCCTTAATAAGTCCGGACTTTAGGTTCGAAAGTCGGAACAGTCTTCGGCGAGAAGTTCACGGCACGCTTGGTGACGCGCTTGTCACCCGGGAAGTACAGGGTGTGGCACAGCCAGTTTTCGTCATCACGGTCTTCGAAGTCTTCACGGGCGTGAGCGCCGCGGGACTCTTTACGTACTTCGGCCGCGATGGCGGTAGCTTCAGCCACTTCCAGCAGGTTTTGCAGTTCCAGCGCTTCGATACGTGCAGTGTTGAACGCCTGCGACTTGTCGTTGATCTTCACGTTGGCGATACGCTTGCGCAGATCGGCCAGCTGAGCGATGCCCTTCTGCATGTATTCGCCGGTACGGAATACACCGAAGTAGTTCTGCATGCAGCTTTGCAGCTCGCGACGCAGGGTGGCAACGTCTTCACCGTCGGTACGGTTGTTCAGCGCGTTCAGACGCGACAGGGCAGCTTCGATGTCGGACTCGGTGGCGTCGTCGTATTCGATACCGTCGGTCAGCGCCTTCTCCAGGTGCAGGCCGGCAGCGCGACCGAAGACCACCAGGTCGAGCAGCGAGTTGCCGCCCAGACGGTTGGCACCGTGCACCGATACGCAAGCCACTTCACCTACGGCGAACAGACCAGGAATGATCTGATCCACGCCTTCGGCGTTCTGGGTGATCGCCTGGCCATGAATGTTGGTGGCAACGCCGCCCATCATATAGTGGCAGGTCGGAACAACCGGAACCGGCGCAACCACCGGGTCAACGTGAGCGAAAGTCTTCGACAATTCGCAGATGCCTGGCAGACGGCTGTGCAGCACTTCCTCGCCCAGGTGGTCGAGTTTGAGCATTACGTGGTCGCCATTCGGACCGCAACCGTTGCCGGCGATGATTTCTTTAACCATCGAACGAGCAACCACGTCACGACCGGCCAGGTCTTTCGCGTTCGGAGCATAACGCTCCATGAAACGCTCGCCGTGCTTGTTGATCAGGTAACCACCTTCACCACGGCAGCCTTCTGTAACCAGTACACCGGCGCCGGCGATACCGGTCGGGTGGAACTGCCACATTTCAATGTCTTGTACCGGTACGCCAGCACGCAGGGCCATGCCGACGCCATCACCGGTGTTGATCAGGGCGTTGGTGGTGGAAGCGTAGATACGCCCTGCACCGCCAGTGGCCAATACGGTGGCCTTGGCGCGGATGTAGGAGGTTTCGCCGGTTTCGATGCAGATCGCGATCACACCGACAAACTCGCCTTCCTGGTTTTTCACCAGATCGACAGCGTAGTACTCGTTAAGGAACGTGGTACCGGCTTTCAGGTTGCCCTGATAAAGGGTGTGCAGCAGCGCGTGGCCGGTACGGTCGGACGCCGCGCAGGTACGTGCTGCCTGACCGCCCTTGCCGTAGTCCTTGGACTGGCCACCGAACGGACGCTGGTAGATACGGCCTTGCTCGGTACGCGAGAACGGCAGACCCATGTGGTCCAGCTCGAACACGGCGGCCGGGCCTTCCTGACACATGTATTCGATAGCGTCCTGGTCACCGATGTAGTCGGAACCCTTGACGGTATCGTACATGTGCCAGCGCCAGTCATCGTTCGGATCGGCGGAAGCGATTGCGCAAGTGATGCCACCCTGTGCGGACACAGTGTGCGAACGGGTCGGGAAAACCTTGGTGATCACCGCAGTCTTGTGGCCGCCCTGTGCCAGCTGCAGCGCCGCGCGCATGCCGGCACCGCCACCACCAATAATGATGGCGTCGAAAGAAATCGTTGGAATGTTAGCCATGACTCAGATACCCCAGAGAATCTGCACACCCCAGACGAAGTAAGCGAACATCGCAACGCCGCATACTGCCTGGAAAAGGAAACGTATCGCCGTTGCGGACTTGCCGAACGCCATTGGCGTCAGGTAGTCGGTCGCGATGGTCCACATGCCGACCCAGGCGTGAGCGCCCAGAGCAACAAGGGCCAGCAGGCTGAAAATACGCATTCCGTTGTGGGCGAACAGTTCATGCCACTGGGCATACTCGAGGCCAGGGTTGGCGACGATGTATCCGATCAGAAAGATGAAGTAAGCCGCGAGAACGACCGCAGACACACGTTGCGCCATCCAGTCATAGAGGCCCGAACGCGACAGGTTAGTGACGTTAGTTACCATATCCAGACTCCTGCCAGAACGATTACCACCACGGAAACGGCGATAACGATTTTCGAGCCCAGTTTGCCGCCTTCCAGCGTCTCACCGATGCCCATGTCCATGATCAAGTGGCGCACACCGGCTACCAGGTGATACAGCAGAGCGGACAGGATGCCCCAAATCACTAGCTTGGCTAGCGGACTGGTCAGACACGCTTTCACCTGACCGAAGCCTTCCTCGGAGCTCAGCGACTTGTCCAATGCATAAAGCATGATGGCAAGGCACACAAAGAGGATGACACCGGAGATACGGTGAAGAATGGACGTGTAAGCAGTGACTGGGAGTTTGATGGTCCTTAGGTCTAGGTTTACAGGTCGTTGGCTTTTCACGGCTTTTTTTTCACACTGAAGAGCCCCTAACAATCAGGGCAAAGTTGTTGGGGAGTGCACTGGTCAGGTAACCACCACCCAGGGATGCGACCCCCAATGAAAGCAAGCCCAAAAGCCCTTGGCGGTCGGTGGCCGAGTATAGACAGTTAGGCTACTAATGACAACGCGTTCACCTACCCCCAATAGCGGATTGCACAAGTTGCATAAAAGGCGTAAATGGCAGGCAATTTCGAGGAAAAAGTCGGCTTAAAGCCTTCTGGAGCAAGACTTTAGGCAAATTGACATTCGAATTTATCTCACTATAGTGGTGCGGGCCCTGCGTGGGGGGTCTGTCTGATGGTTCAAGCATAAATAGGAGGCCACATGGCTGACAAAAAAGCGCAGTTGATCATCGAGGGCGCAGCCCCCGTCGAGCTGCCCATTTTAACCGGCACCGTTGGTCCCGATGTAATCGATGTTCGGGGCCTGACGGCCACGGGCCGCTTCACTTTCGACCCGGGTTTCATGTCGACCGCCTCGTGCGAATCGAAGATCACCTATATCGACGGCGACAACGGCATTCTGTTGCACCGCGGCTACCCGATCGAACAGCTGGCTGAAAAGTCGGACTATCTGGAAACCTGCTACCTGCTGCTCAACGGCGAATTGCCGACCGCAGAACAGAAGGCCCAGTTCGTCAGCACCGTGAAAAACCACACCATGGTTCACGAGCAGCTGAAAACCTTCTTCAACGGTTTCCGTCGCGACGCCCACCCGATGGCCGTCATGTGCGGTGTAGTCGGCGCCCTCTCGGCCTTCTACCACGACTCCCTGGACATCAATAACCCGCAGCATCGCGAAATTTCCGCGATCCGCCTGGTTGCGAAGATGCCGACCCTGGCAGCGATGGTTTACAAGTACTCCATGGGCCAACCCATGATGTACCCGCGCAACGACCTGACGTACGCGGAAAACTTCCTGCACATGATGTTCAACACCCCGTGCGAGATCAAACCGATCAGCCCGGTGCTCGCCAAGGCCATGGACCGGATCTTCATCCTCCACGCCGACCACGAGCAGAACGCTTCGACCTCCACCGTGCGTCTGGCCGGCTCTTCGGGTGCCAACCCGTTTGCCTGTATCGCCGCCGGTATCGCCGCACTGTGGGGCCCTGCCCACGGCGGTGCGAACGAAGCCGTGTTGACCATGCTCGATGAAATTGGCGATGTGTCGAACATTGACAAGTTCATCGCCAAGGCCAAGGACAAGAATGATCCGTTCAAGCTGATGGGCTTCGGTCACCGCGTCTACAAGAACCGCGACCCGCGCGCGACTGTGATGAAGCAGACCTGCGACGAAGTGTTGAAGGAACTGGGCATCAATAACGATCCGCAACTCGAACTGGCCATGCGCCTGGAAGAGATCGCCCTGACCGACCCGTACTTCATCGAACGCTCGCTGTACCCGAACGTCGACTTTTACTCGGGGATCATCCTCAAGGCGATCGGCATTCCGACCAGCATGTTCACTGTGATTTTCGCCCTGGCACGTACTGTGGGCTGGATTTCGCACTGGAAGGAAATGTTGTCGAGCCCGTACAAGATTGGCCGTCCGCGCCAGCTCTATACTGGCTACGAGTCGCGTGACATTACTTCGCTGGAAGATCGCAAATAAGGTTTTTTCTTTTTTGTGATGAGTTAGTGGGTGTGTCAGGAACGGCCTCTTATACAGAGGCCGTTTTTGTTTGTGGGCGCAGCGGCCTTTGGGCCGACTAGTTTTTGGGTTTTGGGTGCATATCCGTTGCTGCGGGTGCTGCCGCTGGCGGTTTCGCTCTTACAGCGACTCACTTTTCCAGACGCCGAAAAGTAAGCAAAAGGCTTTGCCCCGGCGTTCGGCCCGCTCGCTGGGGCTCGGGGTTCCTTCGTTACGGGATCGATCCGGGCGCAGCGTTTCCGGTTGGCTTCGCTGCACCTCCTCTCGCTGTGTACGACTTCGTCGTACGGTCGCTGCGCTCCCACGCCCGGGTCGATCCCGTAACGAAGCCTGCCGAAGGGGCGAAATATCAAAAGCCAGAGCCAGAGCCAGAGCCAGAGCCAGATCAAAAGATCGCAGCCTGCGGCAGCTCCTACAGTTGGATCGTTTGTATCTGGTAGGAATTTGTTGGCCGGCAGGCCGTCATCGCGAGTAGGCTCACTCCTACATTTGGAATGCATACACCAGTGAGAAACAGGTCGGCTGTCAGGCCGCCTTCGCGAGCAGGCTCGCTCCCACAGAAAAGCAAAGCAGCGCAGCTGCCCGCGGCAAAGCCGCCCCACTCAACAATGAGCGTTAGCTCGAGTGCTTTTGATCCACGGGCGACTTCGGGAGGCTGAGTGGAGGGATTGATTCGGGCGTGGGAGCGCAGCGACCGTCTGGCGCAGCCAGACACAGCGGAAGGAGGTGCAGCGAAGCAAAGCGGAGCCGCTGCGCCCGGATTGATCCCGCAGCGAAGGAACCCGAGCCTGCGAGGGCCGAACGCAGGAGCAAGCGTTTTTTGCTTACTTTTTTTGGCGTTTGAAAAAAAGTGAGTCGCCGTAAGGGCGAAACCCTAAGCCGCCGTGACCGCAGCAACGGATATACACACCAAACCAACCAATAACCTCCCACAAAAAAAACGCCCCGATCTCTCAACCAGGGCATTTTCTTGTAGCTTGTAGCTTGTAGCTTGTAGCTTGTAGCTTGTAGCTCGTAGCTGACCCCTTAGTGCGAAACCGCCCCACTCGCCCCCAACCCGGTCTGCGAACGCACAAACTGCGGGAAGAACAGCGCCCGCTCATTGTCCGCAGCCGCCGACTTGTCAGTGATCGAGAAGAACCAGATCCCCACAAATGCAATGATCATGGAAAACAGCGCTGGATATTCGTAAGGGAAAATCGCCTTCTCGTGGTGCAGAATCTGCACCCAAATGGTCGGGCCAAGCACCATCAACCCCACCGCACTGACCAGCCCCAACCAGCCGCCGATCATCGCGCCACGGGTGGTCAGCTTCTTCCAGTACATCGAAAGCAACAGCACCGGGAAGTTACAGCTCGCCGCAATCGAGAACGCCAGGCCCACCATGAACGCGATGTTCTGGCTTTCGAACAGAATGCCCAGACCAATCGCCAGCACCGCGAGGGCAATGGTGGTGATCTTCGAAACGCGGATCTCGTCCTTCTCGTTGGCCTTGCCCTTCTTGATCACACTGGCATACAGGTCATGCGACACCGCCGAAGCGCCGGCCAAAGTCAGACCCGCAACCACCGCGAGAATGGTCGCGAATGCCACTGCCGAGATGAAACCAAGGAAGATACTGCCACCGACCGCGTTGGCCAGATGCACCGCCGCCATGTTGTTGCCGCCGAGCAAGGCGCCCGCTGCATCTTTGAACGCCGGATTGGTGCTGACCAGCAGGATCGCGCCGAAGCCGATGATGAAGGTCAGGATGTAGAAGTAGCCGATGAAGCCAGTAGCGTACAGCACGCTTTTACGCGCTTCTTTGGCGTCACTCACGGTGAAGAAGCGCATCAGAATGTGCGGCAGGCCCGCCGTACCGAACATCAACGCCAGACCCAGCGAGAACGCGGAAATCGGATCTTTCACCAGACCGCCCGGGCTCATGATCGCTTCGCCCTTGGCGTGAACCTTGATTGCTTCGGAGAACAGCGTGTTGAAGTCGAAGCCGACGTGCTTCATCACCATCAGTGCCATGAACGAGGCGCCGGACAGCAACAGCACAGCCTTGATGATTTGCACCCAAGTGGTCGCCAGCATGCCGCCGAACAGCACGTACAGGCACATCAGCACGCCGACCAGAATCACCGCAACGTGGTAATCGAGGCCGAACAGCAGCTGGATCAGCTTGCCGGCGCCGACCATCTGCGCGATCAGGTAGAACGCCACCACCACCAGCGAACCGCAGGCGGACAGGGTGCGAATCTGGGTTTGCCCGAGGCGGTAGGACGCCACGTCGGCAAAGGTGTATTTACCCAGGTTACGCAGACGCTCGGCAATCAGGAACAGAATGATCGGCCAGCCCACCAGGAAGCCGATCGAGTAGATCAGGCCATCGTAGCCAGAGGTGAACACCAGCGCGGAAATCCCCAGGAAAGACGCCGCCGACATGTAGTCACCGGCAATCGCCAGACCGTTCTGGAAACCGGTGATCTTGCCGCCTGCCGCATAGTAATCGGCGGCCGAGTTGTTCTTCTTCGAAGCCCAGTAGGTGATGTACAACGTCGCGCCAACGAAGGCCACGAACATAAGGATCGCCGCAACGTTCAGCGGTTGCTTGGCCACCGCACCGGTCAGGGCATCAGCCGCAAAGGCGCCGGGTGCAAACGCTGCAATGCTCAGAAGAGCCAGTAGACGCCGGATCATTGCTGAGCCTCCTTGAGAATCGCATTGTTCAGGTCGTCGAACTCGCCATTGGCGCGGCGGACATAAATGCCGGTCAGGATGAAGGCCGAAACAATCAGGCCGACACCGATCGGGATGCCCCAGGTAATCGAAGATTCAGGACTGAGTTTTGCCCCCAGTACATGCGGGCCGTATGCGATCAGAAGAATGAATCCAGAGTAGAGCCCGAGCATGATCGCCGAGAGTATCCAGGCGAACTTTTCCCTTTTTCGCACCAGCTCCTTGAATCGGGGACTGTTTTGAATCGAGAGGTAAATGCTGTCGTTCATTGTTTTTATCCTCGCAGCACAGATTATTGTTGGAACGTAGCTAATGTATGCGGCTGCGAGAGAGGTTCCAGACGACCTTAGTAGTAGAAGGCCATGACCCTTCTGCCATTTTTAAGCACACACAAAAACAACTGTGGGAGCGAGCTTGCTCGCGAAAGCGCCGTGTCAGCCGATATCGCATCAACTGACAGATTGCATTCGCGAGCAGGCTCGCTCCCACAGGGGGTGTGGCGGTGTTGAAATTATTTGGTCCAGTCAGCTACACGATCAGGGTGTTTTGCCACCCAGTCCTTGGCTGCTGCATCAGGCTTGGCACCATCCTGAATCGCCAGCATGACCTCGCCGATTTCGTCTTTCGAGGCCCACTGGAAGTTTTTCAGGAACTTGGCCACTTCCGGCGCCTTGGCTTCCAGGCCTTTGCTGCCGATGCTGTTCACGGTTTCAGCCGCGCCATACACGCCTTTCGGGTCGTCAAGGAAGCGCAGTTTCCACTTGGCGAACATCCAGTGCGGCACCCAACCGGTGACGGCGATGGATTCGTTTTTCTTCTCGGCACGGGTCAGCTCGGCAATCATGCCGGCGCCGGAACTGGCCTTGAGGCTGTACTTGTCGAGGCCGTAATCCTTGATCGCCTGATCAGTCTTGAGCATCACCCCTGAACCGGCGTCGATGCCGACGATGCGATTTTTGAAGGTGTCGTCGGTTTTAAGGTCTTCGATCGACTTGGCTTTGACGTACTCCGGCACGATCAGGCCGATTTTCGCATCCTTGAAGTTCGGGCCGTAATCGACGACCTGATCCTTGTTCTTGGTCCAGTAATCGCCGTGGGTGATCGGCAGCCAGGCCGAGAGCATGGCGTCAAGTTTGCCGGTGGCAACGCCCTGCCACATGATCCCGGTGGCGACGGCTTGCAGCTTCACGTCGTAACCGAGTTTCTGCTTGATCACTTCGGCCGCCACGTGGGTGGTCGCGACGCTGTCGGACCAGCCGTCAACGTAACCGATGTTCAGGGTCTGTTTTTCAGCGTTGGCGAAAGTGGAACTCATCGCAAGCGCCAGAACGGCACCTGCGCCTAACAGTCGTCGCATCTTCATCGTTACTTCCCCGAAATGCTGCGCCCGACGGATGCCGGACATCGTCAACGTATTGTTATGGTGCACAGCGCCCTCACCACCGCCGAGTGCAAACCCGTTCGAGCCACGGCGCGATTTATCCAAGGGTACTGACGCTTCGATCATCAACCTGACGCCGCTGGCGACCTGCTCTGTCAGCGACCTCAAGGCAACGAGAAACGACATCAGAACGCCATTAACCACCCTTGAATATTTGACGCCAGACAATCCGCCCGAACTTTGCATGGGCAACGCCTGCGAGTCACCTTCCCGTCCGAAAATGCAGGTAACATGCGTCGCTTTGCAGCCACTCGGCCCGACCATGTCCGCGACGTCCCGCTCCCCCCTTCTCGCTTATCTGTTCGCCTGCCTGCTCGGGCTGTTCGCCATCGGCGGCTTCTGGTACGGCCTCGGCCAACCGGTGGTGCTGCCGGACGCCGCGACACCGACGCACAAGCTGCAATGCGCCTCGTACACGCCCTTCGATAAAGACCAATCGCCGTTCGACGTCCCGTTCAAATTGCGCCCCGAGCGCATGGACGCCGACCTTGCACTGCTGGCAACGCGTTTTGAATGTATCCGCACCTACTCGATGACCGGCCTGGAGGCGCTACCGGACCTGGCGCGTAAACATGGCCTGAAAGTAATGATCGGCGCCTGGGTCAACAGCAACCCGGTGGACAGCGAAAAAGAGATCGACCTGCTGATCAAATCGGCCAACGCCAATCCCGACGTGGTCACGGCCGTCATCGTTGGCAACGAGGCCTTGCTGCGCAAGGAAGTCACTGGCGCGCAACTGGTCCGACTGATCGACAAAGTCAAAAGCCAGGTCAAGCAGCCAGTGACTTACGCCGATGTCTGGGAGTTCTGGCTCAAACACCCGGAAGTCGCGCCGGCCGTGGATTTCCTGACTATTCACCTGCTGCCCTACTGGGAAGATGACCCGTCGAATATCGACGTCGCCCTGCAACACGTCTCGGACGTACGCCAGGTGTTCGGCAATAAGTTCGCGCCCAAGGACGTGATGATCGGCGAAACCGGCTGGCCGAGCGAAGGCCGCCAGCGCGAGACCGCGGTGCCGAGCCGGGTCAACGAAGCGAAATTCATTCGCGGCTTTGTTGCCATGGCCGAGAGAGAAGGCTGGCGTTACAACCTGATCGAAGCCTTCGATCAGCCGTGGAAGCGCGGCAGCGAAGGCGCAGTCGGCGGCTATTGGGGTCTGTTCGATGCCGATCGCCAGGACAAGGGCGTGCTCGCCGGGCCGGTGAGCAATGTGCCTTACTGGCAACAGTGGCTGGCGGTCGGTGGTTTGATATTCCTTGGCACGCTGTTCCTTGGCGGTCGTGTCCGCACAACGCGCGCGGCGTTGCTGCTCCCGCTGCTGGGCGCCCTCGCCGCCTGCTCGCTGGGCGCCTGGGGGGATCTGGCGCGGCTGACCACGCGATTTGCCAGTGAATGGCTGTGGGTCGGCTTGCTGACCGCGTTGAATTTGTTGGTGCTCGCGCATGCCGCGCTGACGTTGAGCTCACGCAGCGGTTGGCGCTCACGCGCATTCGATTGCCTTGAGCGTCGCGCCGGCTGGCTGGTCGCGACGGCAGGTTTTGCGGCGGCGGTGATGATGCTGGAAATGGTCTTCGACCCGCGTTATCGCAGTTTCGCCAGCATGGCGTTCGTGCTGCCGGCGCTGGTTTATCTGTGCCGGCCGGTGAACGTGCCGCGGCGCGAGATCGCCTTGCTGACCTTTATGATCGGTGCAGGGATTGCGCCGCAGTTGTATCAGGAAGGCTTGTTGAATCAACAGGCGTGGGGCTGGGCGCTGGTCAGCGGGTTGATGGTGGTGGCGTTGTGGCGTTGCCTGCGGGTGCGCAAGGCCTGATTCAGCGCCTTCGAAATCGCCATCGCTGGCAAGCCAGCTCCCACAGGATTTCTGTTGCACACAAATGTTGTGTTCACCTCACTCCCTGTGGGAGCGGGCTTGCCCGCGATGACTGACTGTCAGGCGCCGCGAGAGGATCTGACCAACCGCAACCCGGAAATCACCACCGCAAACACCGCCAACGTCGTGTTGTACAACGCCAGCGCCGGCAAACCCAACACCAGCGCCAGCACCGCCAGCCACCACCCTGCCCGTCCGGGCACAACGAAACCCGACACCGCCGTCCCCAGCGCCGCCCAGCCCAGCAGCTTGAAATGGATCATCAGCCCCAGGTTCGAACGCACGACGCATTCCCAACGGCTGGCCTCATCCACGCAGATGCCCACCCAGCGTCCGTCCTCCATAAAGCCATATCGCGCGCCATAGCTTGCGGCCAGCCACAACGGCAAGAGAACGAGCAGCACAATCACGGGCAAGCGGCGGGACATGAAGCACTCCAATCTACGGAAATCGGCGGCCAGCTTAATCTGCCGTGATCCATACGCAAGCGCTAACAACACTTAACTGTTCATCCAGGCCGTGCAAAGTGTATCGTCCAGCTACTATTACTCCGAATTCTGCCTGTTTGGTGCCGAGGCATGGCACTTTGGTGCAAACCCGGTGGTCATAGCCTGCGAACTTCATCCGGCACCTTCCTCTAAGGGATCTAGTCATGCTCCGTTCCTTGCGCTTCGCCGCGCTGTTCAGCGGCCTTATTTCGAGTGCGTCCGCACTGGCGGTGGATATCGACGCCGCCAGTTATGGCTACCCGCTGACCAACCCGTTCGAGGCGACTATCGCCACGACTCCGCCGGACCTGCGTCCGGAATTGCCGCTGGACGACGACATCAACCAGTCCGATCGCAGCCTTACGCTGCGCCCGGAGCGCGAGTTCCAGTTGCCGGACAATTTCTGGGCGGTAAAAAAGCTCACTTATCGCATCGCCACCCAGGACAAGCCGGCACCGCTGATCTTCCTGATTGCCGGTACCGGCGCGCGCTATGACAGCACCCTCAACGAATACCTGAAAAAACTCTATTACAAGGCCGGCTACCACGTCGTGCAGCTGTCGTCGCCCACCAGCTTCGACTTCATCAGCGCCGCCTCGCGTTTCGCCACCCCGGGCGTCACCAAGGAAGACGCCGAGGACATGTACCGGGTGATGCAAGCGGTGCGGGCGCAGAACCCGAAACTGCCGGTCACCGAGTATTACCTGACCGGCTACAGCCTCGGCGCGCTGGATGCCGCGTTCGTCGCGCATCTGGACGAGACGCGCCGCAGCTTCAACTTCAAGAAAGTCCTGCTGCTCAACCCGCCAGTCAACCTTTACACCTCGGTGACCAACCTCGACAAACTGGTGCAAACCGAGGTTAAAGGCATCAACAGCAGTACCACGTTCTATGAACTGGTGCTGGGCAAGTTGACCCGCTACTTCCAGCAGAAGGGCTACATCGACCTCAACGATGCCTTGCTCTACGACTTCCAGCAGTCCAAGCAGCACCTCACCAATGAGCAGATGGCCATGCTGATCGGTACGTCGTTCCGCTTCTCGGCAGCCGACATTGCCTACACCTCGGACCTGGTCAACCGTCGTGGGCTGATCACCCCGCCGAAGTACCCGATTACCGAAAGCACCAGCCTCACGCCGTTCCTCAAGCGTGCATTGCAGTGCGATTTCGACTGCTACCTGACCGAGCAGGTGATTCCGATGTGGCGTGCGCGCACCGATGGCGGCAGCCTGCTGCAACTGATCGATCAGGTCAGCCTGTATGCGCTCAAGGATTACCTGCACGACAGCCCGAAAATCGCCGTGATGCACAACGCCGACGACGTCATCCTCGGCCCGGGCGACCTCGGTTTCCTGCGCAAGACCTTCGGTGACCGTCTGACCGTATATCCACTGGGCGGCCACTGCGGCAACCTTAACTACCGCGTCAACAGCGACGCCATGCTGGAGTTCTTCCGTGGCTAAATATCTCCTGCTGATTGCAGCGTTCCTCTGTGCAGGCGTGGCCCAGGCCGACAACAGCAAAGCCAATGCACCGGTGGTGGTCGACAGCGACGGTTTCAAGGAGCCGCTGACCAAACTCAAGTTCAACCCGGGCCTGGACCAGCGCGAGTTCGAGCGCTCGACGCTCAACGCGCTGAACGTCTACGACCCGCTGGAGTCGTGGAACCGTCGGGTTTATCACTTTAACTACCGCTTCGACCAGTGGGTGTTCCTGCCGGTGGTTGACGGGTATCGCTACATCACGCCGAGCTTCGTGCGCACCGGGGTGAGCAACTTCTTCAACAACATTGGCGACGTGCCGAACCTGGTCAACAGCCTGTTGCAGTTCAAGGGCCAGCGCTCGATGGAAACCACTGCGCGCCTGCTGCTCAACACCACGATCGGCATTGCCGGCCTGTGGGACCCGGCCACCGCCATGGGCCTGCCGCGCCAGAGCGAAGACTTCGGCCAGACCCTGGGCTTCTATGGCGTGCCGGGCGGCGCCTACTTCGTGCTGCCGATCTTCGGCCCCTCGAACATCCGCGACACGGCGGGCCTTGCCGTGGATTACACCGCCGACTCTGCGATCAACTTCCTCAATGTGGCGGAAGTCAGCTCCAACCATCCTGAAGTCTGGGCATTGCGTGCGATCGACAAGCGCTATCAGACCAGCTTCCGCTATGGCCAGATGAATTCGCCGTTCGAGTACGAGAAAGTGCGTTACGTGTACACCGAGGCGCGTAAATTGCAGATTGCCGAGTAATTTCGGCGGGTACAAAAAGGGCCATTCGATGCAAGTCGAATGGCCCTTTTTCATGGCACAACACCCACCAACTGTAGGAGTGAGCCTGCTCGCGATAGCGGTGTGTCAGACGATTAATTTGTGTCTGAGATACCGCAATCGCGAGC
>NZ_JABWQR010000033.1:0-77026 GCF_014270125.1 Pseudomonas sp. SWRI99
TTCCCCATGTGAGAGTAGGTCATCGTCAAGATTAAATTCCGAAACCCCAATTGCGAAAGCAGTTGGGGTTTTGTTTTAGTAGAAGTTCCTGTTTTTGCTGGCTTGTTACCGTGTTGACGGGCCAGATAAAGAATTTCTTGACGACCATAGAACATTGGAACCACCTGATCCCATCCCGAACTCAGCAGTGAAACGATGTATCGCCGATGGTAGTGTGGGGTTTCCCCATGTGAGAGTAGGTCATCGTCAAGATTGAATTCCGAAACCCCTGTCTGCGTGAGCAGTCAGGGGTTTTGTCATTTCTGGCCTGACCCAAACCAGATGTTCAACGCGTTTTACGTATCTTGCTGATGCGCCTTGCCTGCCACTTACGCCACCAGATATAGACACCGGTACCTGACAAACCGGCAATCAGCACGCCCAGTACTGCGATCATCACTTGCCCCGTAACGCCAAAGATTCGGCCACCGTGTATCGGTAACTGCAGCCGATAAAACTGCTCGCCCCACGTTCCCTGCCCAGCGATTTCCTGTCCCAGTAATCGCCCATCCGTACCATGAAAGAACAACCAGGATTTGCCATGCGCCTGCGTGTCATGCTGTCCAAACCCCGCGCCGTAAAAGTTGTATTCGAAGCTGTAGTACAACTCCCCGATTGCCGCAGTCAGTCCTAACCGTTTCCCTTCCTCTAATGCCCTTTCATACGCCTGTTGATAACTTAGTTGCGTGACCCCCAGTTCGTCTGGAGGCATTCGGCCTCGCGCCTCATAGACACTCGGCTCAATGGGCGAGAATAACGACACGACCGGTTTGAATACCTGGCTTGGCAGGTTCATCGCCACGCTGCTGACGGCAATCGGTAGCAGTAACAACCATAACCACAATCCCCCTGCACGATGCAGATCGAAATTAACGCGATAAGCATGTCCGCCTTTTACCTTCCAGGCGGTCGACCATTTCTTCCAGAACGGTTTACCACGTGGCAGCGTCAGCCATAACGCGACAAAACAATCGATCACCCAGGCGATGGCTACCAACCCCATCAGCAACAGCCCCCAGTTCTCGGGAAGCGTGAGGTTGTAATGAAACTCGAGGATGAAGGGAATGAAGTTCTCCCGCTGGAAACAGCATTCTCCCCAATAGCGTTGTCCTTTTTGCTCAGCGTCCACCGGATCCAGGTAAAACACTTGGTTCGGCTCGTCGAACGGCTTGCCGGTGGCCGGGTCCGTGCGTGGCACGGCCGCCAGCAACGCGGTATGTCCTGGTTCGTTCGGGTACTCCATGTACCAGACCTGCAGTGTTGGATGCGTAGTCTGCACTGCCTGGACCAAATCGCCGGGTGGCAGTCGTTGCCCCTCGGCAGACGCCGCGTAAAACTGCGGATTCAAGGCTTCATCCAGCTCATGGTTAAACGCCAGAATGCTCCCGGTGATCCCCGCCAGCAGCAGAAACACGGCGATTGCCAATCCGATATAGCGATGCAATACAACCAAAAACGCACGCATGAACATTTCCCTCACAGAGACGACAAAGCCAGCCCCCGAATATCAGGGGCTGGCTTTTTTATGCACAGGGCACAGGATTAAAACTGGTAGCTGACCGTCGCCGCGACATTGCGCTCTTCGCCCATGTAGCAGAAGTTCAGGCTGGCGCAGGACGCCACATAGGACTCGTTGGTCAGGTTGTTTGCATTCAGGCGCAGGTCAACGCCCTTCAAGCCGACTTTGCCCAGGTCGTAACCGATCGATGCATCGAACAATGTGTAGGAGGGCACCTTCAGGGTGTTTTCTGCATCCGCCCAGCTGTAGCCGACGTAACGCACACCACCGCCCAGACGCAGGCCATCGAGCGCCGCGCTGTCGAACTTGTAGTCAGCCCACAGCGATGCCATGTGCCGCGGTGCCTGTGTCGGTGAGTTGCCTTTGTTCTCGATGACGTCGGTGGGTGTACTCAGCGTGCTGACCATCGATTTGGAATATTCGATATCGGTGAAGGTGTAGCTGCCGAGCACCTTCAGGTTATCGGTCAGTTGCGTGTGCGCTTCCAGTTCCAGGCCTTGAGAGCGGACGGCACCTACGGCGCGATAGAAGTTTTCCTGCGGCAGTTTGGTCGCCAGGTTTTCCTGATCGATGCGGAACAGCGACGCGGTAAACAGATTGTCGGTGCCTGGCGGCTGATACTTCAGGCCGACCTCCCATTGTTTACCGTCGGTAGGCGCCAGTGGGTTACCGGCACTGTCAGCGTAGGAATTCGGATTAAACGACTCGGAGTAACTGATGTACGGCGCCAGACCGTTATCGAACAGATACAGGGCACCCGCGCGGCCGGTCAGTTTGGTGCGACGGTCTTTGATTTCGGTGCCTTGCGGGCGACCTGCTTCGCCAATCCGGTTCTCATCAGAAGTTTCTACCCAGTCCTGGCGTAGGCCCAGCGAGAAGCGCCACTGGTCCATCTCGATCAAGTCCTGCAAATACACACCCGTTTGCTCGAGGCGGCGCAGATAGCTGGTCTCACCGTACATCTCGATCGCCGAGTTGCCGTACACCGGATTGAACGCATCGATCGGCGCCAATCCGCCGCTGGTCCAGTCGACCACCGTCTTGCGTCGTTGGTAATCGGCGCCCATCAGCACCGTATGCTTGGTCGCACCGGAGAAAAATTCGGCCTGGAGCATGTTGTCGACGATAAACGCGTGCAGCCGCTCGTCGCCCCCGGTGTAATAACGGTTCAGCTCGTTGCTGGTCGGTGTGGTCCAGCCATACGCGTAGACCTGATCCATGTTTACTTTGGAGTCCAGGTAACGAAAGTTCTGTCGCGCAGTGAAGACGTCGTTGAAGCGGTGTTCGAACTGGTAGCCGAACGACTGCTGATCACGTGAATAGCCATCAACCCCCGGCTCGCCCTCAAAGAAGTGTGGCGAGATGCGCTGGCCATTGCGCTGATGAATCGTGCCATCCGCCGGCACGCCACCGTGGTAACCGCCGTCCGGATCGTGCTGCAGGTACGCCTGCAGGGTCAGCGACGTGTCTTCGCTGAAATCGATGTTGACGGTCGGTGCCAGGGCGAAGCGCTTTTCCTTGTTGTGGTCAAATTGTGTGTCGGACTGATCCGTCAAACCGGTCAGACGATAGGCGATGCGCTTGTCGTCATCGACCGGACCGCTGAAGTCAAAGCCGACCCCGCGCTGGCCCTGCGTTCCGACTGTGGCTTGCACCTGATGATAAGCCTCGTACAGCGGCTTCTTGCTCGTCAGAGCCACCAGTCCACCCGGCGAACTGCGGCCATACAAAACCGACGACGGGCCTTTGAGAATGTCGACGCGCTCGAGGAAATACGGATCGACCTGCATGGTGCTGTAAGTGCCACTATCGCCCATCGACTTGAGGCCGTCGAGATAGAGGTTATCCACAGAACCGTCGTTGAAGCCGCGCATCGCGACGTAGTCGTAACGGTGGGTGGCACCGTAGGGATTGGTCAACACGCCAGGGGTGTAACGCATGGCCTGCGACACCGTCTGCGAACCTTGATCGTCCATTTGCTCGCGGGTCACCACGGACACGCTTTGCGACGTTTCCCGCAATGCCGTACTGGTTTTCGTGGCGATCTGGCTATGCGTGGCGTTGTAGCCATCCATGCTGCCCAGCGCGTTACCAAGGGCGAAGCCTTTGATGTCGGTGGTCGGCAAGGCCAGCGCTTCGGTTTCCGCGACCGGGCGCAGAATGTAGCTGCTGCCGTCCTGGCTGACCGCTTGCAAACCGGAACCGCCGAGCAAATGGCTCAACGCCTGTTCCGTCGAGTAGTCACCCTGAACGCCCGGCGACTGCCGGCCTTGGGTCTGTTGCGGCGTCATCGACAGGGTGATGCCGGCTTGCCGGGCAAACTGGTTCAATGCGTCACCCAGCGCTCCGGCAGGGATGTCGTAGCGATGGCTGACTTCATTGCCAGTCAGCCCGGCCGCCAGGCTCAGGCTCGGCAACACCCCGGCGCCCAGAGCGGTAGAGAACAGCGCCGCCCGGATGGCGTGGCGTAATAAACCCGATTCAACCGTGATGTTCAGAGAATGCTTACAGGTAGCGCGGACAGTCATTGTAGGTTTCCGTAGGAAGTCGCGAAGGCTGAGTGGAACTGCTTACTGACTAAGCCGGACTCGTTGCGAAAACCCGCCAAAAAATATTCAGGCCAGCGATTCCAGCGTCACCCACCAGCGGGTGCGATAGCGCAACTGGACCGGCAGGGTCTGCGGCAGCACGGCCAGCAGCCTGTCGGTATCCTCCAGGCGAAACACGCCAGACAGTTGCAGATCAGCCACTTCAGAGGCGCACGTCAGAAAACCCTGGCGATAACGCCCGACCTCAGCGAGGAAGTCGCCCAGGCGCATATTGCGCGTGACGATCAAGCCGTCGACCCAGGCGCCGGCATCCATGGGCAGCGTCGGAGCCGGCCTCACCTGATGGCGGTCAATCAAATAGCTCTGCCCGGCAAGTGCTTCCACCGATGCGCCGCCGGCATGGATGGCGACCCGTCCGAGGGTGACGCTGAGCCGTGTGCATTCATTGTCCTGACGCAGGATGAAGCGCGCATCAAGCGGTTCATAACGGCCGTGGCGGTTTTCGATGCGCAGCGGCCGATCGAACGGTGCGCCTTCATCGGCGCCGCCACAACTGACGATGATTTCGCCGCGAGTCAACTTGATCAGGCGTTGTTGCGCCGTGTAATCAAGATCCACGGCACTGGCGGTATTGAGTTCCAGGCGCGTGCCATCGGGCAACTGAAAGCCGCGACGCTCGCCGGTTGTTGTGGCGTAATCGGCGCGCCATTGCTGCCACACCGCAGTGTCCTTGGCCAGCCACGCCGCTGAACCCATCACCAGCACGCCCGACAGCAGCTTCAGCGCCTGGCGGCGGCCCAGCCCCTGTGCGCTGTTTTCCAGTGTGTTGAAGGCCACTTGCGCACCGGGCACGGCACGCAGGTTGTTGCTCAGCTCGGCTTGCAGCGACTGCACCCGTTGCCAGGCCAATTCGTGTTCAATCTGTTCGGCGCGCCATTGTTCGCATTGGCGCTGGAGGCGTGGGTTGCCGTGGTTATTACGCAGGCGCAGCAACCAGTGAATGGCCTGCCGGACCACTTTCTGCTGCGGCTCGGCGCGCCGGCCCAATGACAACTTATCCACAGGCATCAGCTCTCATACCGCAGCACGTAACAGTGATAGAGGGCATCGGCGATGTAGCGCTCCACCGAGCGCAACGACAGACCCATCTGCTCGGCGATCTGCTTATGGGTCAAGCCTTCGCACTGCGCCAACAGAAAAGCCTGACGCACCTTCGGCTTCAGTCCTTCAAGCATGCGCGCGATGTTTTCGAGCAACTCGATCACCAGCGCTCGGGCTTCGGCACCGGGCGCCTGTGCTTCGGGCAAATGGGCGATGCTTTCCAGGTAGGCGCGTTCGATTTCCTCGCGGCGCCAGTGATCAATCACCAACCCGCGGGCAATGGTGCGCAGGAAGGCGCGCGGAGCCTTGAGTTCGAGGCGTTCGGTGCGTTGCAGCAGGCGCACAAACGTATCCTGGGCCAGATCCGCTGCGTCTGCCGCGTTGCCCAGCCGTGCGCGCAGCCAAGCGTTGAGCCAGCCGTGATGACTACTGTAAAGCGTCTGTACTGCGAACTCAGGAGAGGACATTTACGCAACAGCCCGAACGTCACAAATGATAATTAGTCGCATTGTCATCAAGGGTTACAGATTTTGCAACTGTCGCTCAACCAACACCCAGAAAAATTTCCTCGCAGGCGCTCTGGCACGCCGTTCGGCGGGAATCATGCGTAAACCTCATCCATTTCCTACGCCGCCCTAAGATTTCTCCCATGCGTGCCGACAGACTGGTGAGACATGCGTGCACCAAAGTAGAGCGGCCAGAAGAACGCTGCCTGCGCTGTACATGGAATGTTGTATCCGGAACGCATCCCCACTTTTGGCATAAGAAGTCCCATGAAATGAATCTCAAGTTCAGCCATAAAATCCTGTTGGCCGCCTCGGGCGTCGTGGTCCTGGCGTTCGCGCTGTTCACGCTCTACAACGACTACTTGCAGCGAAACACCATTCGCCAGAACCTCCAGTCTTCTGTGCAGCAGGCCGGTGACCTGACCGCCAGCAGTGTGCAGAACTGGATGAGCGGAAGAATCCTGGTGCTGGAAAACCTCGCGCAAAACGTGGCCCATCAAGGCAAGAACGCCGATCTTCCTGGACTGGTCGATCAACCAGCCTTCACTTCGAACTTCCAATTTACTTACGTCGGTCAGGCCAACGGTGTCTTTACCCAGCGCCCTGACGCGAAGATGCCCGACGGTTACGACCCGCGTCAGCGTCCTTGGTACAAACAAGCGGTCGCCGCCGACAAAACCATGCTGACCCCGCCGTACATGGCGGCCGTCGGCGGTCTGGTGGTGACCATCGCCATGCCAGTGAAGAAGAACGGCGAGTTGCTGGGCGTCGTCGGCGGTGACCTGAGCCTGGAAACCCTGGTGAAAATCATCAACTCGGTGGACTTCGGTGGCCTTGGCCATGCGTTTCTGGTCAGCGCCGACGGTCAGGTGATCGTCAGTCCGGACAAAGACCAGGTGATGAAGAACCTCAAGGACATCTACCCGAACACCACCGTGCGCATCGAAAAAGGCAATCAGAACGTAGTGCTCAATGGCCAGGAGCGGATTCTGTCGTTTACCCCGGTCAGCGACCTGCCAAATGCGCAGTGGTACATCGGTCTGTCGATCGATCACGACAAGGCCTACGCCGCACTCAGCCAATTCCGCACCTCGGCATTGATCGCGATGTTTGTCGCGGTGGCGGCGATTGCGCTGTTGCTGAGCCTGTTGATCAACGTGTTGATGCGTCCGTTGACCACCATGGGCCGCGCGATGCAAGACATCGCTCAAGGCGAAGGCGACCTGACCCGTCGTCTGGTGGTCGAGAGCAAAGACGAATTCGGCGAACTGGGCAGCGCATTCAACCAGTTCGTTGAGCGGATTCACGCGTCGATTTCCGAAGTGTCATCGGCGACCCGTCACGTTCACGATCTGTCGCAGCGGGTGATGGCGTCGTCCAACGCCTCGATTGTCGGCTCCGATGAACAGAGCGCACGCACCAACAGCGTGGCGGCGGCGATCAATCAGCTGGGCGCCGCCACTCAGGAAATCGCCCGCAACGCCGCCGACGCTTCGCAGCATGCCAGCGGTGCCAGCGAGCAGGCCGACGACGGCCGCCAAGTGGTGGAGCAAACCATTCAGGCGATGACCGAGTTGTCACAAAAGATCAGCCTGTCGTGCACTCAGATCGAAACCCTGAACGCCAGCACCGACAACATCGGCCACATCCTCGATGTGATCAAAGGGATCTCGCAGCAAACCAACCTGCTGGCGCTCAATGCCGCTATCGAAGCGGCGCGTGCCGGTGAAGCTGGGCGCGGTTTTGCCGTGGTCGCGGATGAGGTGCGCAACCTCGCCCATCGCACCCAGGAGTCGGCGGAAGAAATCCACAAGATGATCACTTCGCTGCAAGTGGGCTCGCGTGAAGCGGTGAGCACGATGAACGCCAGTCAGGCGTCCAGCGAACAAAGCGTTGAGGTGGCCAATCAGGCCGGCTTGCGCCTGGTCAGCGTGACCCAGCGCATCGGTGAGATCGATGGCATGAACCAGTCGGTGGCCGCTGCAACCGAGGAGCAGACCGCGGTGGTGGAAACGCTCAACGTCGACGTCAACCAGATCAACCTGTTGAACCAGCAGAGCGTCGCCAACCTCAACGAGACGTTGAAGGATTGCGATGCGTTGTCGCAGCAGGCCAACCGGTTGAAGCAGTTGGTCGACAGTTTCAAGATTTGATGGCGGTCCGTTAGATCGCGTTACCGTTCTTCGCGAGCAGGCTCACTCCCACAGGATTTTTGGTTGAACACAACATGTGTGAACACCCAATACGCTGTGGGAGCGAGCCTGCTCGCGAAAGCGGTGGTTCATTCACCGCCAATCCAAAGCCTTAAACAAACAGCTTCAAGACATTCCCCATCGCCTCATCAGCAAACCCCTGCACAAAATCCTTGAACCCCGGCAACGCTTCTTCACCTCCCGAAGCCGGCTCGGCAATGATCGTCCAGGTCGCCCGCGATTCGCCTTCGGCCAGCGATTCCACCTGCATCGCCGCCCACAGATTCGCCACCCCCAAGGTGTTATAGATCGTTGTCCAAGTCATGTTCAGCGCTTGGTCATCGCGTGAATTGAGCTGTTCGACGACGATGTTGCCGTCCTTGAAATGCTTCTTGCGCAGCGAAGACACGCCCTCGCCGGTCATCTCGATGTGCGACAGCGCGGGTATGAAACGGTCGAAACCGGCGAAATTGCCGACCACCGCCCAGACCTGCGCGGCGTCCGCCGGTATCTCCACCGAGGACACAACGTGGCAGCCTTGCGGGTTTTTAATCAGGGTGTCCGGTTGCAGATTGTTCATGGTGTTGCTCCTTTTTATGCACTAGATGAAATCGATCTGTTTCAGGTAATCGCAGCCGCGGCGTAACAGCGCCGGGGATTTGTGCGGGTAGTGCGCGCCCATCTGCCGCACGCCGGCGGCGGCGTTGGCGTGGCCGATCAGCGAGATATCGCCGATGTCTTCTTCGAAGCCGTTGAGGTAAAAACCGAGCACGCCGAACAGTGCGTTGTCGGCATCGACCCGGCTCAGTTGCTGCTGCCAGTCGGCGACGCTGACCAGCGAAAACTCGCGGCCGGTTTCCCGAAACGAAGCGACATAGGCGTCCCAGCTCAGCGGCTCGGGGTTGTGCAGGTTGAACACCGCGCGCTCGGGCGAATAGCGGCTGGCATGGAAGGCGATGAAGCGGGCGAGAAAGTCCACCGGCATCAAGTCGAAATTCAGCGCGAGGGCCGGCACCTGTCCGAGCTGGATCGAGCCTTTGAGCATCAACATCAGGCGGTTTTTGTGCGGCTGGCAGACACCGCTCAGGCTGTTGAAACTGATGTTGCCGGGGCGATACAGATTGACCCGCACGCCACGCTCGCGCGCCCGCTCGAGGAGGCGTTCGCCGACCCATTTGGACAGGTTGTAGCCGTTGCGAATGTAGATCGGCGGCGTCGCTGCGGCGGGCAGCTCCAACACTCGACCGGCCTCATCCACGGTGCTGGAGGCGGACAGCGTCGAGACAAAATTGAAGACCTTTTTGCACTGCCCTTCGCATAGCCTCAGGAGCGCGAAGATCGGCTCGACGTTGTCCGCCGCCAACGACTCGTAGTCGAGCACGTGATTGACGTTGGCGGCGTTGTGCACCAGCGCGCCGAACTCGCGATCCAGCCGCTGATAATCGTCATCGCCCAGGCCTAGCTGCGCGTGAGTCAGATCCGCCGCATAGACGCGCACCCGGCGCAGATCCAGGTGCTCGAGACGGTTCTCGCGCAGTGCTTGGGCAAAGCGCTGCGCCGCCGTTTGCCCACCGCCGTCGCGCACCAGGCAAGCCACCTCGCTGGCCCCCCAGCCGAGCAGTGCTTCAACGATGTGGACGCCGACAAAGCTGTTGGCACCGGTGACGATCACTTTGTGCACATCGCCCATGCGGTTGATCGGCAGCGGCTCGATATCCAGCGCACGTTCGGCATCGGCCATGGCCTGCACGCTGAGCACGGCGCGATCATCGGTGCCGCGCACCAGCGTTGCCAGTTTGCGGATTGTCGGCAGTTCGATGAAGCGGTTGATCGAGATGCTGCGCCCAAACTCCTCACGCAGGCGCAGCAACAGCCGCGACAGCAGAATCGAATGGCCGCCAAGATTGAAGAAGCTTTCGTCAGTGGAAATGTCGTGGCCAGGCAGCTCCAGCAACTCCGCCCAGATCGCCAGCAGCAGCGCTTCGTCGGCATTCGCCGGCAGGCATTTCGCTGCGCCGTCCTGTACGGTCACCGGCATTGCCAACAGCGCTTTGCGGTCGACTTTGCCGTTGCTGGCGAACGGCATGCCCGGCAGTTCGGTCCACGCTGTCGGGTGCATGTAGTCCGGTAAAAATTGCCGGGCATGCGCCTGCAGCGCCTCGCGGGCATCGTCTGACTGCGGCTGGGCGAGGAACGCCAGGATGCGCCGCTGACTGTCGATCACCACCGCAATCTGACGATACAACCGACTGTCCCGCAGGCAACGCTCGATCTCTTCCGGCTCGACGCGAAAACCACGAATTTTCACTTGGTTGTCACGTCGTCCGCACAACTCGATGCCGTGCTCGCCCCACTTGGCCATGTCGCCGCTGCGGTAGGCGCGCAAGGTCGCGCCTCCCGGCAAGGCCAGGGTCAGATAGCGTGCGGCGGTCTGCTGCGGATTGTTCAGGTAACCGAGGCAGACACCGGGGCCGACGATGAACAGTTCACCCACGGTTTGTTCGGGTACCGGTTGCAGATCGTCGTCGAGAATCAGCACCTGACTGTTGGCGATCGGCGCGCCGAGGCTGCGATTGCTGTCGCTGTTTTCGAGTCGCCGGGCGGTAATCAGTACCGTGGCCTCGGTCGGGCCATAGAGGTTATGCAACGTGCCCTGCCGGGTCAGTTGCTCGATGACGAAAGGCTCGCAGACATCGCCGCCGGTCATCACCTGCACACCTTGCAGGTGTTCCAGCGGCAGGATGCTCAACAGCGCCGGGGGCAGGAACGCATGGGTCAGTTGCCGTCGGCGGATCAGCGCAACCAGTTGCAGCGGATCGCGCCGCTGCGTGTCGTCGGGCACTACCAGTTCGGCGCCTGCGATCAGCGTCGGGAAGATGTCGATCAGCGACGAGTCGAAGCTCAGCGAAGAGAACTGTAACACCCGGCTTTCGCTGCTCAGTTGCACATAGTCGGCGTACCACGCGGTGAAGTGCGCGAGGTTGGCCTGGCTGAGCAGCACCCCTTTCGGATGCCCGGTGGTGCCCGAGGTGTAAAGCGCCATGCACGGCGCATCGAGGGCGGGACGTCTTTGCAGCAAGGGTTGGCTGAGATCGGCAGCCGCTGCATGGATGCCGCTGATATCCAGTGCCGACATCGTGCCCCCCAGCGCCTGCTCGCCATCGTGGAGCAGCAGCACCGCTGCGGCGTTCTGCACAATGTATTGCTGACGCGGCAATGGATGGCTCGGCTCCAGCGGCAAATACACCGCACCGCTGCCGAGAATCGCCAGAATCGCGGCGTACAGCGCCGGACTTTTCGGCAGGCAGACGGCAATTACCCACGGTTGCGGGTGGCGCTCAAGCAAGGGCTGTAGTCGTTGTTGAATCGCCAGGCTGTGGGCCTGCAACTGGCGGTAGCTGATCGACTGCCCGTCCATATGCAGAGCGGGCCGCCCGGCATGCTCGATCAGGCTCTGTTGCAGGCGTTCGATCACCGAGACCTGCGCCTGTTTCAGCAACGCTGCGTTGGCCGTGTCGTTGAAGCGATGGACGTACGCCAGGCTGTCGAGAAACAGCAGATCTTCCATGCGCTCGAAATCCGGCGCGGTCAGCGCAGGGGCGTGGCGAAGCGCGTCGGGGTCGCGGGAAAAGCGGCTGACCAGCAACGTCACTTCGTCCACTACCTGCGCCAGTACCCGTTGGCGCAACGCCTGACCGTTGCCGGACGGCTCATCGGCCATCGGCACGCGGCTGATCAGCGACGAGCCAAGAAAACACAGCAAGTCGAGTGACGGCAGACCACCGCTGCTCCGGGCCGCGACGCCCAATCGCAAATGCAGATGCGGGATCGCGCAGCCATCGCCGGCGGCAATAAAACCATCGTCAATGATCAGGTCCACCGCCGATAGTGCCGCAGCGCTGCGGCGTATTGAATGACCGTGTTGTTGCAGTTCTTGCGCCAGGTCGGTCATGGCCTGGCTGGTGCCTGTCAGCACAATATCGAGACGTTTCATGTCGGGCTTCCTTGTCAAACCAGATAGTCGCGCAGGGCGTGCTGCACGCAGGGGCTGTCGAGCAGCGAACTGTTGTGGAAGAACTTGACGATGTTGCCCACCAGCGGGTGGTGGCGGTTGATCGGGAAGGCCAGCCCGACGATTTCCTCGCGCAGTGATCGGCGCGTGGCATCGCTGACCGGCAGCGCGTCGATCAGGCGCAGGTCGAAGGCCTTCTGGATGTCGTGGGTCAGGTAGTGGCCGATGAATACCGGCAGGATCTGCGCGATGGTGTTGCGGTCCGCGTCGCTTGCGGTGTGCCAATAGATGCGCACCATGCGTGCCCAGAAACTGGAGTGGCGGCCCTCATCGAGCAAGTGGTCGGCCATCAGCCCCTTGATTGACGGCTTCACCGTGTCGTCGCGGGCGAACGCGGCGACATCGCCGGTCACGGTGTTTTCGGCGATGGCCACACAGATCAGTTCCACCGCGCCACGCAGGTGCTCCGGCGCGAGCGCCACGGCGGCGGGAATCGCCCGGCTCAGCTCGATTTCGTCCGGCAACCGGATGGGCTCGATGCCGGTCAGCGCCACCGTCTGCTGCATGAAATCCATGGCCACCAGCGCGTGGTAATCCTCATCGACCACCACGGTCATGGCGTCATAGCGGCAAGCGAGCGGGAACGGCACGTCGAAGCGATTCTTGGCGATGCTGCGCGCGGTCTTGTCGACGATTTCAGTCTCGAAAATCACCACGTCGTTGATGAATTTGTACAGCGTCTGCACCAGGGCGAAATCACGCAGTTGCGGGCATTCGCGCAGGAACGTCTCGCTGAGCACCAATGGCTGGCGGCTGAGCGGATAAATCAGCCGCTGATCGTCTTCCAGTACCCGCCGCGGACGTGTGCGGATGGTGGCGCGGCTCTCCCAGACATCGGCGAACGATTGATAGTCGGCAGGGTTCATCGGGCCACCTCCGCCAGTGGCGCGCCCATGCTCAGGCGCAGGCCGTCCCATAAAGCGATGCGGCTTTCAACGGCGGCGATGGCACTGGCGTAGACCTCGGCTTGTCGTTGCGGATCACCCGCGATCAGCCGCGCCAGCAGTTGCTCTGCCGCCGGGCCGTGGTCTTCGGAGTCGACCTCGATGTGCCGTTGCAGGTAGTAACGGAAGGTCGGTGCTTGTTCGATGCCGATGCCCCAATCATCGAGAATGCGCTGAAACATCGTCGGGATCACGCTTTCGCGGCCGTGCAGAAACGCGGCGGCAACGCTATGCCCCGGTGCCTGCAGGGCAGTACGCAAGGTATCGCGGACAAACTGCGCAGCCGCCGGCTCGACCTCGACGCTTTGCAACGCCACGTCGTAGCTCACGCCTTCCTCTTGCAGCGCCACGAAGCGTTCCACTGCCGTGGTGCTGGCGCCGATTTCGCGCATCGCATCCAGATACAGTTCGAAGTGGCTGTAGTGCCCTTCGGCCAGGCGATCGTCGGATTCCTCACCAAGGACGATCTCGTTGATCAGTCGGGCGGCGTGGGGATCGCGCGGTGGCAACCAGGGCAAGCGGGTACAGGTCAGTTCCTGTTGTAGGCGTTTGGTCAGCGACATGAAATCCCAAACGGCAAATACGTGGGTCTCCATGAATCGACGCAATACCGACAATGAAGTGATCTCGGAAAAGATCGGGTGAACGCTAAGTTCGGCTTTCTTCAGGGCGAGTTGGTGCTTGAGGGGCATCATGATGTCCTTTATCAGTGATATGAAGTGGAACAGCTTTATCAACTACGCAATCAGCGGAACAACGATTTGTTTATGTTTCAGATGCCTAAATTAAAAATGCCGAGGCATTGTTCAAGTCCGACCATGCAGGCCTGTCAGGCTGAAGCGGTCGGCTGGTGTGGGCCTTGAGCCTGGCGCATCACCGAGGCGATTTACCGAAGGTGAACGTTGAAGTTCAAACTTGGCGAGGAAAAATTAATACAGGCTCAAACTATTTAACAAGTTTATTTTCAACTATTTTTAGTTTGCGATTTTTCAAGTGTGAGTTGCACCGATAAAACTATTGTCTGTAGTTTTATTTGGGCGTAGTTACTCCTTTCGGCAAATAACGGCCAAAATGGGACAAACAGAGTGAATGCCTCACTCGAAGCAACTTTCAACTGAAGAGAATTGATTGATTAAAGGGGCGGAGGTTGGCCGTGATTGGCGCCAGTACTTCCTTTTTCCCGTGACAAGGCTCCTTCCGTAGGTTCCTGGTGCGGGGACTGCGCCGGCGGTGCGGGGCGTCGCCCGTTCTGTATTGGGTTGGCGCCTAAAGAGTGCGGGTAAATGGTGGCCACGGCTATGCCCGTTTCATTCACTCGGGGCCGGGAAACCGGGCTGATGGGCGCAGAAAAGGTCGGAGCGGGCAGGCGCGTCCACCACCTGGCGGGGTGGCGGACAGAGCAGGGGATTTGTAAGCAGTTAATTCGAGGGGAGGGGAGCCGTTCAGGGGTTGGCTTGGCGGCTTTGACCGGCAGGGCTGTCGAGGTAGCGAGTAATGACTTCCACACCGCGATTGAGATGCTGGACCAATAGCGTCACCGAGCCTTCTACGTCACCGTCGATGGTCGCTTGCAGCATCGCCCGGTGGTCGTCCTGGGAGATTTTGCCCAGGCCCATGGCTTCGAGGTTAAAGCGCAGGAAACGCTCCTCCTCGTTGAGGCCGTCTTCGACCAGGCGCAACAGGCGCCGGTTGGCCGCTTTGCTGTACAGGGTCATGTGGAACAAGCGATTGAGCCGACCGATTTCGCTGTAGTCGTGTTGATTTTCCAGCTCTTCGATCAGCGCGGCCGCGCGGTCATGGTCGGCGGGGGTCAGCAAAGGCACCGATTGGCGCAGTGCTTCGGATTCGAGCAGGATGCGCAATTGGTAGGTTTGCGTCGCGTCTTCTTGAATCAACGGTGCGACCACGGCACCTTTGTGTGTGGTTACGCTGAGCAGCGCCTGGGCTTCGAGCTGGCGCAAGGCTTCGCGCACCGGCATGCGGCTGACCCCGAACAGATCGGCCAGGTCCTGCTGGCGCAGGGCAGTGCCACAGGGCAAACGGCCATCGAGAATGGCCGTGCGCAGGGTTTCCTCGATGGTCGAACGGGCCAGGTGTGCGGGGATCGGCCCATCGACTTTAATGCTGTGCAGTGGTTTGGGCTTCTGAGTCACGACTACGCACCCTGTATGTCGACTGAATTTGGATCCAAATGACACTAGTGATTGCTTTACAGGTTGTCAAACCGTGTAGAAGAACGCGTCCATTGTTGAGTTTAGCGCGTTACCGATGATCTCACGGTGCCATTGTTTTTTCGCAGACTAAGCTTCACCATCAAACGCTTTCCTCCCTGCCCTCTGGAAACTTGCTGTGGCGGTACGTTTCGCGATCCCCCGGACGTTGCGCTGGCTTGGCTGCGCACTGCTGCTGGCCGGCGTCATGCTGGGCGGCCTGCATGCCGATTGGGATTTTTCCGCGATCAGCCGCAAGGCCACGGCCATCTATGGGCCGCTGGGCGCCGGGCAGCAGCGCATCGATGCCTGGCAGAACCTGTTGGCGACGCAGAAACAGGTCAGCGAGATGGACAAGCTCAACGTGGTGAACCGGTTTTTCAACCAACAGGTGCGCTACGTCGAAGACATCGATCTGTGGCGTGAGGTCGATTATTGGGAAACCCCGATCCAGGCGTTGTGGAAGGGGGCCGGCGACTGCGAGGATTATGCGATCGCCAAGTATTTCAGCCTGCGCCACCTCGGGGTCTCCAGTGACAAGCTGCGCATTACCTACGTCAAGGCCCTGCGCCAGAACCGCGCGCACATGGTACTCACTTACTATGCCACCCCCGACGCCATGCCGCTGGTGCTCGACAGCCTGATCGACCCGATCCAGCCGGCATCGCAGCGAACCGATTTGCTGCCGGTCTACTCTTTCAATGCCGAAGGTCTGTATCTGCCGGGGGCCAAGGGCAACAAAAAGGTCGGTGACACCAAACGCCTGTCGCGCTGGCAGGATGTGCTGAAAAAAATGCAGGCCGAAGGTTTTCCGGTCGAGACGACTAACTAGGAGCACGCGCTCAGATGTCTTTGTTCAAACAGCTGTTGATCGCTATCTGTCTGTTCCTGGTGGTTGCCTTCACCGGCAGCTTCATGGTCAGTCTGGAGAGCTCGCGCACCCAGTACGTCAACCAGTTGCGCTCCCATGCCCAGGACGCCGCGACGGCGCTGGCCTTGTCGCTGACGCCGAACATTGACGATCCGGCGATGGTCGAGTTGCTGGTCAGCTCGATTTTCGACAGTGGCTATTACGCGAGCATTCGCGTGGTCGATGTGAAAACCGAGAAAACCATCGTCGAGCGAACCGGCATCCCGGCGGTGAGCAACGTGCCGGACTGGTTCGTCGAACTGATCGGTCTGGAACCGGCCGGTGGCGATGCGCTGGTCAGCCGGGGCTGGGAGCAGGCGGCGCGGGTCGAGGTGGTCAGCCATCCGATGTTCGCCGTGGCCAAACTCTGGCAGAGCGCGCTGGGCAGTCTCGGCTGGCTGCTGCTCTGCGGTGCGGTGAGTGCGGTGCTGGGGGCGTTGCTGCTGCGCCGACAACTGAAGCCGCTCGATTACATGGTCAAGCAGTCCCACGCCATCGCCCGTCGCGAGTTTCTCAGCCTGCCGGACCTGCCGCGAACCCCGGAATTGCGGCGCGTGGTGCAAGCAATGAATCAGATGGTCGAGAAGCTCAAGGCACTGTTTCAGGAGCAGGCTGAGCGCAGCGAAAAACTGCGTGCCGAGTCCTATCAGGACAACCTCACCGGGCTGGCCAACCGGCGTTATTTCGAGATGCAACTGAACGACCGGGTGAGCAATCCGGAGCAGGCCAGTTCCGGTTATTTGCTGCTGTTGCGGGTGAAAGACCTGGCCGGGCTGAACCAGCGTCTCGGCGGCCAGCGCACCGATCAATTGCTGCAAGCGGTCGGCGAGCAATTGTCCCGCGAGTGCGCCAAGTACCCGGAAACCCAGAATCTCGTCACCCGTATCCGCGGCGGTGAGTTTGCCGTGCTGGCGCCGGGGCTGGTGCGCGAGGAAGCGCTGCAACTGGCGCAGAACCTCGACAGTGCCCTCAGCAGTCTGCATGCCACGGGCGCGACCGATGTGCCGGCGGTGGCGTCGATTGGTCTGGCGCCGTTCGCCCACGGCGATTCGCCGCAGCAGGTGCTGACCCTCGGTGATCAGGCGCTGGCGCAGGCCGAAGGACAGGGTGAGCAGAACTGGGCCTGTATCGAGCAGAGCCTGAGCGCAGACGTCGTCGACGATCATCACGCCTGGCATCGCTTGCTTGACCAGGCCTTGAGTCAGCAGCGTTTCGAGCTGTATTTCCAGCCCGTGGTGTCCGCCCAGGATCCGCAGTTGGTCCTGCATTACAAGGTGCTGTCGCGTTTGCTCGACGAGCAGGGCCAGACCATCCCCGCCGGGCGCTTCCTGCCCTGGCTGGAGCGCTTTGGCTGGACGGCACGACTGGACCGCCTGATGCTCGAACGCGTGCTCGAGCAGATGAAAACCCACGAAGATGCGCTGGCACTGAACCTGTCTTCCGCGACCCTGGCCGATCCCCAGGCGCTGAACAAAGTCTTCGACATCCTGCGCGCGCATTCCAATCTCGGCGCGCGCCTGACCCTGGAAATCGGTGAAGAGCAGTTACCGGAACAAGCGGTGCTGGAGCAATTGACCCGACGCCTGCGCGAGTTGGGTTTCTCGCTGAGCCTGCAACGCTTCGGCGGGCGGTTCAGCATGATCGGCAACCTGGCGCGGCTGGGGCTGGCGTACTTGAAAATCGATGGCAGCTACATTCGTGCGATCGATCAGGAAAGCGACAAGCGCCTATTCATCGAAGCGATTCAGCGAGCGGCGCACAGCATCGATCTGCCGTTGATTGCCGAGCGGGTCGAGACTGAAGGGGAATTGTCGGTGATTCGCGAAATGGGTCTGTACGGGGTTCAGGGGCAGTTGCTGGGTGAACCCAAACCTTGGCGGTGAGCGGTTGAACAGCGGCACTCACCCTGACCTGCCTGTGAAGCGAAGGCCAGGGGGAGCGGGTCCGTCAGACCGCGTCCCGCGGCAGCATCAACCCTAACGGCAAGCGCACCCGCGCTTCCAGCCCGCCACCGGAGCGATTGCGCAATTCGACGTTGCCGCCGTGCATCGACGCGATCCGCTTCACGATCGCCAGCCCCAGCCCGGTGCCCTTGCCGCCGCGGGCCCGATCGCCGCGAGTGAACGGGTTGAAAATCGCCTCAAGCTCGGCAGGATCGATGCCCGCCCCGCGGTCCATGACACTCAGCACGACATAGGGTGCGCTGGTGTCGCCGGACACATAAGCGGCGACTTCCACGCCACTGCCCGCATGGTTCAGGGCGTTGCCGATGAGGTTGTTGAGCAGGCGCTTCATCGATACCCGACGCAGCGGAAACGGCTGGATCGGCTCCAGGCGCAAACGGACCTTTTCTTCATTCTGGTTGTACGGTGCGGCCACTTCGCGCACCAGATCACTGAGGTCTACCTCTTCGACCGACTCGTCGCGACCGTCGCGGATGAACGCGAGGAACTGATCGAGAATGGCGTCCATGTCTTCGATATCACGGACCATGTCGTCGGTCAGGTCGTTGTGATCGCCCATCAACTCCAGCGATAACCGCAAGCGGGTCAGTGGTGTGCGCAAGTCATGGGAAACGCCCGCCAGCATCAGTTCACGCTCGCGTCCGGCTTGCTCGACGTCTTCGGCCATCTGGTTGAAGGCGCGGTAGACCTCGGTCATTTCGCTCGGCGTGTCGCTGATCGGCAGCCGCACGCTGCGGCCCTGTCCGAGTTGCCGCGCGGCATACACCAGGCGCTTCAGCGGCTGGTTGAGCTGGCTGACAAAAATCCACGCCGAGGCCGTCGACAACAAGCCGATGGCGAGGAACCAGCCGAGCACGTTCCAGATTTTCTGGCCACGCAATGGATGCGGATACAGCGGCACTTTCAGCCAGCCATCGCCCAGGCTCGGCGCGCGCACCCACAACGCCGGCGGCGAATGCATGCGCAAGCGCACTTCGGTGTCGGCACCCAGTTCCGCCTGCATCTGGCGTTGGTAGATTTCGCTGTACGGCCAGTGCTGTTCGCCTTCGGGCACACCAGCACCGACCACACGAATCAGCGTCGCGGCATCGGCAATTTTTGCGCGGTTTTCTTCATCGGCGGCCCAGTAGGCACGCAACGTCAGGGCGACGCCGTGGCTGTACTGACGGTCCACCAGCACGTCCTCGTTCATCAACAGATAAACCAGGGTCAGCGCCTTGGAAAACAGCACGACGATGAGCACCAGCCAAAGGGTGCGGGAGAAAAAACTTTGGGGGAACCAGACGGGGGTTTTCATCTTTAACCGCTACACACTTGCAGGAGCGAGCAATGCTCGCATATTGCGGATTGCGAGTCTGTGGCAATGGCCGTGCGACCAGAGCCTGGCAGACTCGCTCCTACAAATCACCGATCACTTGGTGGCGGTGCCATCCGGTACGAACACGTAACCCACGCCCCAGACGGTCTGGATATAGCGCGGTTTCGACGGGTCCGGCTCGATCATCCGGCGCAGACGCGAAATCTGTACGTCGATGGAACGCTCCAGGGCATCCCACTCGCGGCCACGGGCCAGGTTCATCAGTTTGTCGCGGGTCAACGGCTGACGGGCGTTCATCACCAGCGCCTTGAGCACTGCGAACTCACCGGTGGTGAGCATGTGCACTTCGTCGCCACGCTTCAATTCACGGGTCGCCAGGGACAAGACGTAATCACCGAAGGTGACGTTTTCGTCCTCGCTTCCCGGCGCGCCCGGTACCGGTGCGGCCTGACGGCGCAGAACGGCTTTGACGCGCGCCATCAGCTCGTCGGGGTTGAATGGCTTGGCCAGGTAATCGTCGGCGCCCAGTTCCAGGCCCTTGATGCGGCTCAGTTCGTCGCCCTTGGCGGTGAGCATGATGATCGGGATCTGGTTGTTCGCACCACGCAGACGGCGGCAGGCGGTCAGCCCGTCTTCGCCAGGCAGCATCAGGTCGAGGACGACCAGATTGAACACTTCACGCGACAGCAGACGATCCATCTGCTCGGTGTTCGGAACGGTACGGGCGCGGTAGCCCTTGCTGACGAAAAAACGTTCCAGCAGGCTGCTCAGCCCTGGATCGTCATCAACAATAAGAATTTTTTCGCCTTCAGCAGTTTGTGCAGTGCTGCTCATTAGATGCTCCTTTTAGCTCGGCGCGCATTATGGCGTAGCTGCCGTTATACGCACCGTGTGCATTGTTAGCAGATTTTTCCTTCACTGCCAGAAAACCGGGGTTTATGCCTACAAGCTGCAACGCCCCCGAATGACAGAACGCTGGTTATAATGCGCGGCGTTTTGTGCCAGGCAACGTCTGAATCGTTACCGTAAGTGGCCGGCATTTTTTCCGGCCCTGTGCAGTAACCGTTCGATTTCACGGGTCAATGGGCTGCCTCTTGATCCAGGCAGCGGCAATTTTCTAGCCGCTCAATCAGCCTCCAGGCCTTTATTTGCGTGCCTGAGAGCCTGCTTTCACACTATGTCAGGTGGTTTTATGGACAGCATCAACAGCCGCATCGCCGAGGAACTCGGCGTACGCCCGCAACAGGTCGAAGCGGCCGTCGCGCTACTCGATGAAGGTTCTACCGTTCCCTTCATCGCCCGCTACCGGAAAGAAGTCACCGGCAGCCTCGATGACACCCAGTTGCGTCATCTGGAAGAGCGTCTGCGCTACCTGCGAGAACTCGACGAACGGCGCATCAGCATCCTCGCCAGCATCCAGGAACAGGGCAAGCTTACCCCTGCCCTGGAGCGCGACATCAAGCTCGCCGACACCAAGACCCGCCTCGAAGACTTGTACCTGCCGTACAAGCAGAAGCGCCGCACCAAGGGTCAGATCGCCCTGGAAGCCGGCCTCGGCGAGCTGGCGGACGGCCTGTTCAACGACCCGAACCTCTCTCCGGAAACCGAAGCCGCACGCTTCGTCGACGCGGAAAAAGGCGTGGCTGATGTCAAGGCAGCGCTGGAAGGCGCCAAATACATCCTCATGGAGCGCTTCGCCGAAGACGCCAGCCTGCTGGAAAAACTGCGTAACTACCTCAAGCAGGAAGCGATCCTCAGCGCCCGCGTGATCGCCGGCAAGGAAGAGGAAGGCGCCAAGTTCCGCGACTATTTCGAACACGACGAGCCGCTGAAAAGCATGCCGTCGCACCGCGCGCTGGCAATTTTCCGCGGCCGCAACGAAGGCATTCTCAGCTCCGCGCTGAAAGTCGGCGACGAGCTCCCAGGCTCCATGCACCCATGCGAAGGCATGATCGCCCAGCAGTTCAACATCCAGAACCAGAACCGCCCGGCGGACAAGTGGCTGAGTGAAGTGGTGCGCTGGACCTGGAAGGTCAAGCTCTACACTCACCTGGAAACCGACCTGCTCGGCGAACTGCGCGACGGCGCCGAAACCGAAGCGATCAATGTGTTCGCCCACAACCTGCACGACCTGCTGCTGGCCGCCCCGGCCGGGCCGCGCGCGACCCTGGGGCTCGACCCGGGCTTGCGTACCGGCTGCAAGGTGGCGGTGGTCGACGCAACCGGCAAGCTGCTCGATCACGCCACGGTTTACCCGCACGTGCCGCACAACAAGTGGGATCAGACCATCGCGATTCTGGCCGCCCTGTGCGCCAAGCACTCGGTGGACCTGATCGCCATTGGCAACGGCACCGCCAGCCGCGAAACCGACAAACTGGCCATCGAGCTGATCAAAAAATACCCGGCGATGAAGATGACCAAGGTCATGGTTTCCGAGGCCGGTGCATCGGTGTACTCGGCATCGGAACTGGCAGCCAAGGAATTCCCGGACCTCGACGTGTCGATCCGTGGCGCGGTGTCGATCGCCCGGCGTCTGCAGGATCCGCTCGCCGAGCTGGTGAAAATCGATCCGAAATCCATCGGTGTCGGCCAATACCAGCACGACGTCTCGCAGCTGAAACTGGCGCGTGGCCTGGATGCCGTGGTCGAGGACTGTGTGAACGCCGTAGGTGTGGATGTGAACACCGCCTCCGTGGCATTGCTGGCGCGGATTTCCGGCCTCAACGCAACGCTGGCGCAAAACATCGTCGCGCACCGTGACGAACACGGCGCGTTCAAGACCCGTGCAGCGCTGAAGAAAGTCGCGCGTCTGGGCGAAAAAACCTTCGAACAGGCCGCCGGTTTCTTGCGCGTGATGAACGGCGACAACCCGCTGGATTCCTCGGCGGTGCACCCGGAAGCCTATCCGCTGGTGCAGCGTATCGCCGCTGAAACCGATCGCGATATCCGCTCGCTGATCGGCGATGCCGCGTTCCTCAAGCGTCTGGATCCGAAGAAATTCACCGACGAAACTTTCGGCCTGCCGACCGTTACCGACATCCTGCAAGAGCTGGAAAAACCTGGCCGCGATCCGCGTCCCGAGTTCAAGACTGCCGAGTTCCAGGAAGGCGTCGAAGACCTCAAGGATCTGCAACCGGGAATGATCCTCGAAGGCGTGGTAACCAACGTGACGGCCTTCGGTGCGTTCGTTGACATCGGCGTGCATCAGGACGGTCTGGTGCACATCTCCGCGCTGTCGGAGAAGTTCATCAAGGATCCGCGCGAAGCGGTGAAGGCCGGCGACGTGGTCAAGGTCAAGGTCATGGAAGTCGACATCCCGCGCAAACGCGTCGGCTTGTCGATGCGCATGAGCGACACCCCGGGCGAGAAGGTCGACGGCGCCCGTGGCTCGCGTCCCGGCTCGGCACCGCGCCAGTCTTCAGGCAACGCGCCGCGCAAGGAACCCGTCAGCGCCGCCCCGGTGAACAACGCGATGGCCTCGCTGTTCGCCAACGCCAAGCAGTTGAAGAAACGCTGATGGAATTGCCGGCCGGGCTCGTCGAGAGCGCGTTTTTCAAGCTGTTGGGCTGCCGCCTGCACAGCCTCGAAACCGGGGTGGCGCAAGTCGCCCTCGCCCTTGAGCCCGAACTGCGCAACCGCGGCGGCAAACTGCACGGCGGCGCGCTGTTCAGTCTGGTCGACATTGCCATGGGGCTGGCCTGTTCCAGCACCCACGGCTTCGATCAGCAGAGCGCGACCATCGAGTGCAAGATCAACTACATCCGCGCCGTCTCGGATGGCGAGGTGCTGTGCACGGCGCGGGTGATCCACCCGGGCCGTCGCACGCTGGTGGTCGAAGCCGACGTGATGCAGGGCGACAAACTGGTCGCAAAAGCGCAAGGCACGTTCGCTGTGCTGTAGATGTTGCTCATCATTTTGAGTTAATTTCGGCAGCAACGAGCCTTGTGGGAGCGACGGTGCGGCGATCCCACAAGGATTGTGCAGTTCCTGACTGACCGGCAAATGGCCTGCCGCTACAAACCAGGCGATAACGCCAGTTTCAACTTCACCCTTGTAGACCGTCCTGCCCACCCCCATATTGGGGCGACTGACGCGTGAAGGAATCCAAATTGAGCGAACTTCTCAACCGCCGCCTGGCTCTGCTCGGCGAGCGCGCTAACCTCTCCCTGCTCAAGCAGTGCCTGCACGGTATCGAACGTGAATGCCTGCGCGTGACCAGTGAAGGTCGCCTGGCGCAAACGCCGCACCCCGAAGCCCTGGGTTCCGCGCTGACCAACGAACAGATCACCACCGACTACTCCGAGTCGCTGCTGGAATTCATCACGCCGGCCTTGCCGAACCCTGCCGACACGCTGGCGAGCCTGGACAAGATTCACCGTTTTGCCTACAGCAAGCTCGGCAACGAGTACCTGTGGAGTCCATCGATGCCGTGCCCGTTGCCGGCCGAGGAAGACATCCCGATCGCCTATTACGGCACCTCCAACATCGGTCAGCTCAAGTACGTCTACCGCAAGGGCCTGGCCCTGCGGTATGGCAAGACCATGCAGTGCATCGCCGGGATTCACTACAATTTCTCGCTGCCGGAACAACTCTGGCCGCTGCTGCGCGAGGCCGAAGGTTTCGTCGGTACGGACCGCGATTTCCAGTCGGTGTCGTACATCGCCCTGATCCGCAACTTCCGTCGCTACAGCTGGCTGCTGATGTACCTGTTCGGGGCGTCGCCGGCGCTGGACGCCGGTTTCCTGCGCGGCCGTTCGCATCAGTTGGAACAGCTCGATCCGGACACGCTGTATCTGCCGTACGCGACCAGCCTGCGCATGAGCGATCTCGGTTATCAGAGCAACGCCCAGGCCGGCCTGACGCCATGCTACAACGACCTGGCGAGCTACACCGACAGCCTGCGCAAAGCCGTGGCCACGCCGTACGCGCCGTACGTCGAAGTCGGTACGCACAAGGATGGCGAGTGGGTCCAGCTCAACACCAACATCCTGCAGATCGAAAACGAGTACTACTCCAACATCCGCCCCAAACGTGTGACGTACACCGGCGAGCGGCCGATCCAGGCGCTGATGGCGCGCGGCATCCAGTACGTCGAAGTGCGTTGCCTGGACATCAACCCGTTCCTGCCGATGGGCATCGACCTCACCGAGTCGCGTTTCATCGACGCGTTCCTGCTGTATTGCGCACTGAACGACAGTCCGCTGCTGACCAACACCACCTGCGGCAATGCCACCTCGAACTTCCTCAGCGTGGTCAAGGAAGGTCGCCGTCCGGGCCTGCAATTGCAGCGTGACGGCCAGCCGGTCGAGATGAAACAGTGGGCCGCCGAATTGCTCGAGCAGATTGCTCCGCTGGCCGCGCTACTGGACCAAAGCGTTGGCGGTGATGCGCACAGCAAGGCACTGGATGCGCAGTTGGCGAAAGTCAGCGACCCGTCCCTGACGCCATCGGCGCAGGTGCTGGCGGCGATGGCCGAGCACAAGGAAAGCTTTGCGCAATTCTCCCTGCGTCAGAGCCAGGCGCATGCCGAATTTTTTCGCAGCGAGCCATTGGCTGCGGATGAACAGGCGAAGTTCGAAGAGCTGGCGCGCGCGTCGCTGGCGCAGCAGACCGAGCTTGAGCAGAACGAGGTTGGCGATTTTGATGTGTTTGTCGGGGCGTATCAGGCGAGCATCCTCGCCATCAGCAACTGAGCAAATTCCCCTGTGGCGAGGGAGCTTGCTCCCGCTCGGCTGCGCAGCAGTCGTCAACTCATTCAAACTGGTGCGCCAGACGCAACGTGATGAATGGAAGTGGGAGTCCTTCGGCCTCCAGCGGGAGCAAGCTCCCTCGCCACAGGTGCCAACCGCCAACTGCGCTTGGATTTTTCTCGCTCGTACATGATCGTTCCCACGCTCCGCGTGGTAACGCCTCAAGGGACGCTCTGCGTCCCATGTGACGCGGAGCGTCACCGGCTGCATTCCCACGCAGAGCGTGGGAACGATCGGTCGGCTGGCTTAGATTTTTCCGCTCATAAGCTCATTCTAAAAAGTTATTTATTTCTTGATTCTTAGATCATTTAGTCTCCATTCACGCCGACGCTCGGTCGCCTGATATGGAGCTCTCAATTGAAACTGAATGTCCCGCTTCGCCTGCTCGCCGTCGCTTCGCTGGCGGCCGCAAGTTTCCTTGCTCAGGCCGCCGACCTCACCGTCGCCTACCAAACCACCGTTGATCCGGCGAAAGTCGCTCAGGCCGATGGCGCCTACGAAAAAGCCACCCAGGCCGATATCAGCTGGCGCAAATTCGACAACGGCGCCGACGTCATCGCCGCCATCGCGTCCGGCGATGTGCAGATCGGCTACCTCGGTTCCAGCCCGTTGACCGCCGCGATCACCCGCAAAGTCCCGGTCGAAACGTTCCTCATTGCCACGCAGATCGGCGCCGCTGAAGCCCTGGTCGCGCGTGAGGGTTCCGGCATCAAAACGCCGCAAGATCTGATCGGCAAGAAAATCGCTGTGCCGTTCGTGTCCACTGGGCACTACAGCCTGCTGGCGGCGCTGAAGCACTGGAATATCGATCCGTCGAAGGTCACCGTACTCAACCTCGCTCCGCCGGCGATCATCGCGGCGTGGAAGCGCGGTGATATCGATGCCACTTACGTCTGGGACCCGGCCCTCGGCGTCGCCAAGGAAAACGGCAAAGTGCTGATCACCTCCGGCGAACTGGCCAAATTCGGCGCGCCGACCTTCGATGCGTGGATCGTGCGTAAAGACTTCGCCGCCAGGCACCCGGAAATTGTCACCGCCTTCGCCAAAGTCACCCTCGACGCCTACGCCGACTACCGCAAGGATCCGAAAGCCTGGCTCGCCAATCAGTCCAACGTCGACAAACTGGTGAAACTCTCCGGCGCCAAGGCCAGCGACATTCCGTTGCTGCTGCAAGGCAACGTCTACCCGCTGGCGGCGGATCAGGTCAGTGACCTCGGTGCGCCGACCACCAAAGCCATCACCGACACGGCCGTGTTCCTCAAGGAGCAGGGCAAAGTCGAGGCGGTGCTGCCGGACTACGCGCCGTACGTCAGCGCCAAATACATCACTAACTGATCGGGAGTCGACCGCGATGGCCTTGCTACAGCTGGAGCGCATCAGCGCACAGTACCCGGGCAGCCCGGAACCTGTGCTGGCGGATATTTCTCTGACCCTGGGACCCCGGCAGTTGCTGGTCGCCCTCGGCCCGTCCGGCAGTGGCAAGACTTCGCTGTTGAACCTGATCGCCGGTTTTGTCGATCCGAGCGCCGGACGCATCACCCTCGATGGCGTGCCGGTCAAAGGCCCGAGCGCCGAGCGCGGCGTGGTGTTCCAGGATGACGCCTTGCTGCCTTGGCAGAATGTGCTGGGCAACGTCGCGTTTGGCCTGGAACTGGCCGGCGTCGCCAAGCCCAAACGCGAACAGCGCGCCCGTGAAATGCTTGCGCTGGTCGATCTGGCCGGTTTCGAAGAGCGGCGCATCTGGCAGCTTTCCGGCGGCCAGAAACAGCGTGTCGGCCTTGCTCGTGCCCTCGCCGCCGACCCTCGGGTGCTGCTGATGGACGAACCGTTCGGCGCCCTCGACGCGTTCACCCGCGAGCAGATGCAGGAGCTGTTGCTGCAAGTCTGGCAGCGCACCGCCAAACCGGTTTTTCTGATTACCCACGACATTGAAGAGGCGGTATTCCTCGCTACGGATCTGATTTTGCTGGCGCCGAATCCGGGGCAGATCGTCGAGCGTCTGGCGCTGGACTTCGGTCAGCGTTATGCCGCTGGCGAGCCGGCCCGGGCAATCAAGTCCGATCCGCGTTTTATCGAAACCCGCGAGCACGTGCTGAGCAAAGTGTTTTCGCAACGCAGTGCCGTGCAACGGCAGGAGCGCGCATGAGCAGTTACGACGTAAGCGCTGCGACGGTAAAGACGCCTTCGGTGATCCTGCCGGTACGCCGCAGCCTGAGTACACGCTGGATCAGCCTGCTGACCCTCTTCGCCCTGTTGGCGGTCTGGTGGGCGGTGACTGCTACCGGTCTGATCGAACCGCTGTTCCTGCCGCCACCCTCCGCCGTGCTGCAAAAAGGCTGGCTGCTGGCGGCTTCGGGCTACATGGATTCGACCTTGTGGCAGCACTTGGGCGCGAGCCTGAGTCGCATCGGTCTGGGCCTGGTCTTTGCGATTCTCACGGCAGTGCCGGTGGGCATCGCCATTGGTGCCAATCGCATCGCCCGGGGTGTGCTCGATCCGCTGATCGAGTTCTACCGACCGATTCCACCGCTGGCCTATCTGCCGCTGATCGTGATCTGGTACGGCATCGGCGAGCTGTCGAAAGTGCTGCTGATCTATCTTGCGATTTTCGCGCCGATTGCCATCGCCACCGCGACCGGCGTGCGCACCGTAGACCCGGCGAAATTGCGCGCGGCGCAGTCGTTGGGCGCCACTCGCGCGCAACTGATTCGCCATGTGATTTTGCCCAGTGCATTGCCGGACATCCTCACCGGCGTGCGCATCGGCCTGGGGGTGGGCTGGTCAACCCTGGTTGCCGCCGAACTGATCGCCGCCACCAGCGGTTTGGGTTTCATGGTGCAGTCGGCCGCGCAGTTTCTGGTTACCGACGTGGTGGTGCTGGGGATTCTGGTCATTGCCCTGATTGCCTTCGCCATGGAAATGGGCCTGCGCGCGCTGCAACGCAAACTGGTGCCGTGGCACGGCCAGGCGCACTGACAGCTTTCATGTGAACACCCACTGTGGGGGCGAGCCTGCTCGCGAAAGCGCTGGATCAGTCACTGCAGTCGCGCCTGACAGTCCGCATTCGCGAGCAGGCTCACTCCTACAAAAGCTTGATTCCCCCGAATTTGAAGAGAACCACCATGAGCACTCTCAACATCACCCCATTAAGCTCGGCCCTCGGCGCGCAAATCGACGGCGTCGACATCAGCCAGCCGTTGAACCCGCCAACCCGCGACGCCATCGAGCAGGCGCTGCTCAAGTATCAAGTGCTGTTCTTTCGCAATCAGCCGATCGAGCCGGCGCAGCAGGCACGTTTCGCGCATTATTTCGGCGACCTGCACATCCACCCGATCTACCCGAACGTGCCGGAACAACCGGAAGTTCTGATCCTCGACACCGCTGTCACCGACGTGCGTGACAACGCCATCTGGCACACCGACGTAACCTTTTTGCCAACGCCGGCGATGGGCGCGGTGCTCAGCGCCAAGTTGTTGCCGGCGTACGGCGGCGATACCTTGTGGGCCAGCGGCATTGCCGCGTATGAGGCGTTGTCGGCGCCGCTGAAAAGCTTGCTTGAAGGCCTGACCGCGACCCACGATTTCACCCGCTCGTTTCCGCTCGAGCGCTACGGCAACACGCCCGACGCGCTGGCGCAGTGGGAGGAGGCGCGGCGCAAGAATCCACCGCTGTCACACCCGGTGATTCGCACCCATCCGGTCAGCGGGCGACGTTCGCTGTTCGTCAACGAGGGCTTCACCTCGAAGATCAATGAGCTGTCGGAGACCGAGAGCGAGGCGATCCTGAAGTTTCTCTTCGCCCATGCCACCCGACCGGAATTCACCGTGCGCTGGCGTTGGCAGCAGGACGATATTGCGTTTTGGGACAACCGCGTGACGCAACATTACGCCGTGGATGACTACCGACCGGCGCGGCGAGTAATGCAACGGGCCACGGTGCTGGGCGACGTGCCGTTTTTCCGCTGAGCGCATCGCGAATGGCCCTTGCTACAAGGAAGCATCCCAGATGTCGCGCCAGATTTGATATTCCAGCCAGATATTAATAAATAGCTTCTTATTCCTTAACGAATATAAATCCTCTCCCTATACTCGGTCACGAACAGACACGACGCAGGAGAGCTCCCCATGCGCAACGAATCAATCCGCTACCTGATTGTGCCGGGCTGGCAAGGATCGCCAGATGACCATTGGCAAACCCACTGGCAAAACAGCCTGCCCAACAGCGCCCGGGTCGAGCAAGCCGACTGGCTGACGCCGCGCCGCGAAGATTGGGTCGCGGCATTGGCCGAAGCGATCGCCGCCGATAGCACGCCGGTAATTCTCATTGCGCACAGCCTCGGCTGCATCACCGTTGCCCATTGGGCGGCCACCGCGCCGCTGCACTCCCTGCGTCAGGTACGCGGTGCCTTGCTGGTCGCCCCGGCGGATGTCGAACGCCCGGCCTGTGCTCCGGCGCTGCGCAACTTTGCGCCGATTCCCACCGATTTACTGCCCTTTCCCAGTCAAGTCGTCGGCTCCGACAACGACGCCGCCGTGAGTGCGCCACGTGCGTTGGAGCTGGCGCGCAACTGGGGCGCCGAGGCGGGGATTCTCGCCGGTGCCGGGCACATCAATGTCAAATCCGGGCACCAGCGTTGGGAGCAGGGGTTTGCTTACCTCTACCGCCTGCAAAACCGCATGGAGCATCACGCCCGCCGGCGCGCCTGATTTCTTTTTTTTCAACGCCGCCGCCTCCAGGCGGTTTGGGCGGGAGTCTGCCATGAGTTTCGAAACGTTCGGCCAGCCGTTGCTGACCTTTCCCGATGCGGAAAAAAGCCCCCTGAGCATTCGCGCCAAGGCGCTGGTGTTTGTCGATCCGCGCTCGCGTCAGTTGCGCGAAGAACTCGAACAATTGGCCCCGCGCTCGCTTTCCGTATTGATTCGCGGCGAGACCGGCACCGGTAAAGAACTGCTCGCCCGGCATATCCATCGCGCCAGTGATCGCAGCGGTCTGTTCGTCTCGGTCAACTGCGGGGCCATCAGCCCGACCTACGCCGATGCCGAATTGTTCGGCTATGCCGCCGGCAGCTACAGCGGTTCGGCCAGCAGTCGCGCTGGCTGGTTCGGTTCGGCCAATGGCGGCACTTTGTACCTGGATGAAATCGGCGACTTGCCGCTGCCGATCCAGATCAAATTGCTTGCGGCGCTGGAAAATCACGAAGTAACCCGCGTCGGCGCGCCTCAGCCGAGCCCGGTGGATGTCCGTTTGGTCGCTGCGACCAGCATCGATCTGGCCCAGGCCGTGGACGCCGGAAAATTCCACGAGCGGCTCTATCACTACCTCAGCGAGGGCCATCTGGAATTGCCGGCGTTGCGTGCGCGAACCGGCGATATCTTGCCTCTGGCCGAGTATTTCCTCGGCATCTACAGCCAGCGCCTCGCCTTGCCTGTGCCGTTGATCAGCGAAGCGGCGCAGCACGTGCTTGAGCAACATGCCTGGCCGGGCAACACCCGCGAGCTGGAAAACGTCATTCACTTCGCCCTGTTGGTCAGTACTGGCGATGAGATCCTGCCGGAGCATCTCAATCTGCCCGAAGCGTCTGCGCCGCCGCTTCACATCGAACGTCTGGTGAAGCAAATCAACATCGGCGGCAGCGCTGCTGAGCGTAAGGCATTGAAAGAGCTCCTGATTCGCTTGAGCGAGGGGCTGTGACCATTTTGTTCAACATGAACAAAATGGAATATGAAGCTGAATAAACGTTATTGTCCGGGAATAAATAATCCCGGTATTGTCGCCTCACGTCAGCGATATCACTTCACTGGCACACGTATTAATGCCGTCGTCGATGACGACCGTGATTTTCGATAAGGACACTGCATGAAAAAGGTTCTGTTGTTTACCGCATTGGCGGCTGCTCTGACGGCTTCTTTCGCCAACGCCGGCGAGAAACTGGTGGTTGCCGCAACGCCGGTGCCGCACGCTGAAATTCTCGAGCTGATCAAGCCGACCCTGGCCAAAGAAGGCGTGGATCTGCAAATCAAAGTCTTCACCGACTACGTGCAGCCCAACGTACAGGTTGGCGAGAAGCGTCTGGACGCCAACTACTTTCAGACCCTGCCGTACCTGAACAGCTTTAACCAGGGTAAATACAAGGACGACAAGTCGAAGTACCTGGTAACCGTGCAAGGTGTTCACGTTGAACCGTTCGGCGGTTATTCGAGCAAGTACAAGACCTTGGCTGAACTGCCGGACGGCGCGACCATCGCCATCCCCAACGAAGGCAGCAACAGCGGTCGTGCGCTGATCCTGCTGCAGAAGGCCGGCCTGATCGAACTCAAAGACCCGAAAAACGCCGTGGCGACGCCGAAAGACATCGCCAAGAACCCGCATAACTTCAAGTTCAAGGAACTGGAATCGGCGCTGCTGCCACGGGTGCTGAACGAAGTTGATCTGGACATGATCAATACCAACTACGCGCTGGAAGCCAAGCTCAATCCGCAGAAAGACGCGCTGTTGATCGAAGGCGCCGATTCGCCGTACGTGAACTTCCTGGTAGCCCGTGAGGACAACAAGAACAGCGACGCGATCCAGAAACTGGCCAAGGCCCTGACCAGCCCGGAAGTCAAAGCGTTCATCGAGAAGAAGTACAGCGGCGCGGTACTTCCGGCGTTCTGATTCAACGTTTGGGAATCCGCTGCACATGTAAAAACGCCGATGGCCAGCGATGGACATCGGCGTTTTCGTCTGTGTATCGGGAGGCTGGTATATGACTATGTGGCGAGGGAGCTTGCTCCCGCTCGGCTGCGCAGCAGTCGTAATCAAGCTAACTCAATCTACGCAACAGACTGCAACAAGGAGTCCTTCGGCCTCCAGCGGGAGCAAGCTCCCTCGCCACACTGTTCGGCGCTCGAAGTAAAAAATCGCAGCTTCCGGATTGATGTGTAATACCGGCTGAGCGCTGCGATTTTGATCTGGCCGTTACTTCAGACCCTGCGCTTTCACTGCCCGGCGCAACGCCATCAGCCACTTCACAATATCCTGCGGGTCCAGTCGCTGGGGTGCTTTTACGTCAGCCATATTTATCTTCCTTGTGATAGTTCGGCCGGGAGTCTGGCCAAAAGCTGTTCGTCCTTGGAGGGCTTTCCTGAAAAAAAGATCCTTCCTACAGCGAAAAGGAAAATAGCCTTCTTATTCCTTCCCGGCAAACCCACAGGATAGTTTTTTGGGTGATATCAATATGCTTTAACAGTATTTAAATTCCGGTTTTTATACCTATAAAGTCAGTGCCTGCCGGACAGCCACCCGCTGTCCATGGATTGCATCACCGCCGCTTACCGAGGGGCGTCAGGACGCTTCATGACTTTCGATTACGCGTTTATTCTCAGCACTCTGCCGGCCTTTCTCAAAGCCGTGGGCGTGACGCTGCAGGTCGGATTCATCGCGATCGGCACTTCGCTGCTGGTGGCGCTGCTCAATGCGACGATTCTGGTGTTGCGCACGCCTTATCTGCACAGGGTGGTCGGTGTGTACGTCGAGCTGGCGCGCAATACGCCATTGCTGATCCAGCTGTTTTTCGTTTACTTCGCGCTGCCGGCTCTGGGCATCAAGGTCTCCGGGTTTACGGCTGCGATCATCACCATGACTTTTCTCGGCGGTGCTTATCTCACCGAAGTGCTGCGTGCCGGCGTCGATGCGGTGCCCGAGGCACAACTGGAATCCGGCCGCTCGATCGGCTTGTCCCACGGTCAATTGCTGCGCTACGTGATCTTGCCGCAAGCGGGGATCCTCAGCCTGCCGTCGCTGTTCGCCAACTTCATATTCCTGCTCAAGGAAACCACCGTGGTCTCGGCGGTGGCGGTGCCGGAAATTCTCTACACCACCAAGAGCTACATCGCGCTCTATTACAAAACCTACGAAATGCTCGCCGTGTTGACGCTGATTTGCGTGTTGTTATTCCTGCCGCTGTCGCTGCTGCTCAGCCGCCTGGAAAGGAGGCTCCAGCATGGCCAGTTCGGGTCTTGAGTTGCTTTGGGTGTCGTTGCCGCAATTGGCCAAGGGCGCCGGGCAAACCTTGTCGATCTCGTTTCTGAGCATTGCCATCAGTACCGTCGGCGGCGTGCTCTATGGCGTGTTGCGCACACTCAATGTGTCTTGGCTCAACGCAATTCTGCGGGTCTACCTGGAGCTGTTCCGGGCGATCCCGGTGCTGGTCTGGTTGTACCTGCTGTTTTTCGGCCTGCCGATTTTCCTTGGCCTGAGCCTGCCGAGCTTCTGGTGTGCGGTGCTGGTCCTGTCGCTGTGGGGCGCCAGCGAGGTCGGCGAAGTGGCGCGCGGTGCGCTGCATTCCCTGCCGCGCGGGCAGCGTGAAGCCGGGCTGTCGATTGGCCTGAACGCGGCGCAGCTTTACGGCTACGTGCTGCTGCCGCAGGCGCTCAAACGCATGACGCCACCCACCATCAACGTCTACACGCGGATCATCAAGACCAGTTCGCTGGCGGTGCTGATCGGTGTGGTCGACGTGATCAAGGTCGGTCAGCAGATCATCGAGCGCACCTACGAATCGGTACTGATCTACGGCGCGCTGTTCCTGTTTTTCTTCTTCATCTGCTACCCGCTCTCGGCCGCCTCGCGCGTGCTGGAGCGGCGCTGGACGCAAGCATGAGCGCATTGATCGAGTTTCGCGGTTTCAACAAATTCTACGGCGAGCAACAGGTGCTCAACGGCATTGATCTGCGCGTGCAGAGTGGCGAGGTCATCGTCATTCTCGGCCCCAGCGGCTGCGGCAAAAGTACCTTGCTGCGCTGCCTCAACGGCCTGGAAACGGCGCACAGCGGCAGCATGACATTCGCCGGGCGCGAACTGCTCGATAAGGCCACCGACTGGCGCGACATCCGGCAGCAGATCGGCATGGTGTTTCAGAGTTACCACCTGTTTCCGCACATGAGCGTGCTCGACAATCTGTTGCTCGGTCCGCTCAAGGTGCAAAAGCGTCAGCGTCGCGAAGCGCAACAGCAGGCCGAAGCCTTGCTGGAGCGCGTCGGCCTGCTGGACAAGCGCGACGCGTTCCCGCGCCAGCTCTCCGGCGGTCAGCAGCAACGCATCGCCATCGTCCGTTCGCTGTGCATGAATCCGCGGGTGATGCTGTTCGACGAAGTCACTGCCGCCCTCGATCCGGAAATGGTCAAGGAAGTGCTGCAGGTCATTCAGGGCCTGGCCCGCGAGGGCATGACCCTGTTGATCGTCACCCATGAAATGGCCTTCGCCCGCGCGGTGGCCGACCGCATCGTGTTCATGGATGCCGGGCGCATCCTTGAACAGAACCCCCCCGAGATTTTCTTTACGAACCCGCAAACCGCACGCGCGCAGCAGTTCCTGGAGAAATTCTCCTTCGTTGCCACACTGCCCAAAACGAATCCGACAAAGGAACTGGAACCGCTATGAAAACTGCCGCTTTTTTAATGCCTCTGCTCAGCCTCGCCTTGCTCGCCGGTTGCGGTAAGACCGAAGCACCGCCCAAACCCAAAGTTGCCAGCGAAAGTGCGGCCCCGGCGAGTTATCTGGACAAGATCAAAGCCCGCGACAAACTGATCGTCGGCGTGTTCACCGACAAGCCACCGTTCGGTTTCGTCGATGAGGCCGGACGCTACGTCGGCTTCGATACCGACATCGGTCGGCGCTTCGCCAAGGACCTGCTCGGCGATGAGAACAAGGTCGAATTCGTTGCCGTGGAACCGGCGAGCCGCATCCCGTTTCTGCAAAGCGACAAGGTCGACCTGATCCTGGCCAACATGACCGTGACCCCGGAGCGCCGGGAAGCGGTGGAATTTACCAACCCGAACCTCAAGGTCGCGGTGCAGGCACTGGTACCGCAGGGCAGCTCGGTGAAAAAACTCGATGACCTGGCGACTCGCACCACCATTGTCACGACCGGCACCACGGCGGATATCTGGCTGACCAAAAACCACCCGGACTGGAAGCTGCTCAAGTTCGAGAAAAATTCCGAGTCGCTGCAAGCCTTGGCCAACGGTCGCGGCGATGCCTATGCGCAGGACAATCTGGTGCTGTTCAGTTGGGCCAAGCAGAACCCCGGCTATCGCGTGCTGGAGGAAAAACTCGGGGCAGAAGCGCCGATTGCGCCGGCGGTGAAGAAGGGCAATGTCGAGTTGCGCGATTGGGTCAACGCTGAGCTGGCGAAGCTTGGGGAAGAGAAGTATCTGCTCAAGCTGTATGACCAATATGTGCGCAAGGAGCTGAGTGATGACACCCGGCCTGAGAGTGTGATTGTCGAAGGCGGCAAGTGGCAGGGTTGAGCCGTTGATTCAGTAGTGACGCTGAAATTGCCTTCGCGAGCAGGCTCGCTCCCACAGTGGTACGCGGCCTCCTGTGGGAGCGAGCCTGCTCGCGAATTTTTCAGCCACCGCTTAGTCAGGCCAATGCCACGCCGGTTCATCCAGCACCCGCTGGCCGACAATCCCGGTCTGCCCCAGCGTCTTCTCCAGCACGATGCAGTTGCAATCTGGATCTTCCTGCAACGCCGAGATCAATCGCCGCGCATGGGACACCACCCACACCTGGCACTGCTGCGAAGCGCGGATGATCAGGCGTGCCAGCGCCGGCAGCAGATCCGGATGCAGGCTGGTTTCCGGTTCATTCAGCACCATCAGTGTCGGTGGTCTCGGTGTCAGCAATGCCGCGACCAGCAACAGGTAACGCAACGTGCCGTCTGACAATTCCGCCGCCGATAACGGCCGCAGCAAGCCTTCCTGATAAAACTCGATGGCAAAACGGCCACCGGCCAACGGCGCGATGTGCAAGCGCGCGCCGGGGAAGGCATCGCTGATTGCCGCCTGTAGCGCTTCCGGATCGCCGATTTCGATAATCGTCTGCAACGCCGCTGCCAGGTCCCTGCCGTCGTGATGCAGCACCGGCGTGCGGGTGCCCAGTTGTGGCTGACGCACCGGCGCGTCGGCGTCGCTGCGAAAGTGATCGTAAAAGCGCCAGCGGCGGATAAACTCGCGCATCTGAAGGACCTCCGGCGAACCGCGCAGGCTGCCGACCTGATCGAACAGGCTGTCGAAGTCCGGCGTGTGTTGCGCCAGTACCTCCCACGTGCGCTCGGCGCGGGCGCGGGCGCGGACCATCGGGCCGTTGCGGTCCACCAGCAGGCTCGCGGGGCGAAACACGGGGCCTGCCCAGATGCATTCGCGCTTGATTTGCGGATCGAGTGAAAAACAGGACTGGCTCGGTTCCGGCAGACCCAGACTGATCGAATAACTGAAGTCTTCCCCGGCAAACCCGAGGCGCAGACGTTTCACGCTCTGGCGAACCGTGGACTGGATGGCCACCTCGCCGCTGCGCATGCGCCGGCTGAGGGTTTCCGGCCCGGCCCAGAACGTCGAATCCAGCCCGCCTTCGCGAGCCAGCGCATTGACCACGCCACCCTGCGCGGTTTCCGCCAGCAGGCGCAAGGCCCGGTAGAGGTTGGACTTGCCACTGCCGTTGGGCCCGGTGATCAGGTTCAGCCGGCCCAGTGGAATCACCAATTTATTGATCGAGCGGTAATTGGCCACCGCCAGGGTGTTGAGCATGAAATCCTTCTCCGCATACGCTGAATCCGTCACACGATACCCGTGTAGGAGCTGGCGAAGGCTGCGATTTTTTGGTGTTGTTTTCAATCAGATCAAAAGATCGCAGCCTGCGGCAGCTCCTGCAGATATAAATCTGGTATTAGGACGGGCAAGCGTGGAACCCTGTTCTAAGCTCTGAAGTCGTATCGTCTCGACAGCAGCATTACAGGCCAAGGAGTGTGCATGGCGGGTCCCGGATTGAAAGTGCTGATGGCGTTGAGCGCCATGGCGTTGCTCACCGCTTGCGGCGACAAGAAACCTGCTCAGGAATACTTGCCTAGGGTCTTTGTGCAAGAGGTCGAACCGGCGAACTACGCCGCAGCGGTGACCCTCACCGGTGATGTGCAGGCACGCGTGCAGACGCAATTGTCATTTCGCGTTGGCGGCAAGATCATCCAGCGCATGGTCGACGTCGGCGACCGCGTCACCGCCAAACAGGTGCTGGCCAGACTCGATCCGAAAGATCTGCAGACCAACGTTGATTCCGCGCAGGCCCAGGTCGTTGCCGAACAGGCCCGCGTGAAGCAGGCAGCGGCGGCGTTCGTCCGTCAGCAAAAGCTCCTGCCCAAGGGCTACACCAGCCAAAGCGAATACGATTCGGCACAAGCGGCGTTGCGCAGCAGCCAGAGCGCATTGAGCGCCGCCCAGGCGCAATTGGCCAACGCCAGGGACCAGCTCAGCTATACCGCGTTGATCGCCGATGCGCCGGGGATCATCACCGAGCGCCAGGCCGAAGTGGGCCAGGTGGTGCAGGCCACCGCACCGATCTTCAGCCTGGCCCGTGATGGCGACCGCGACGCAGTGTTCAACGTTTACGAATCGCTGCTCGCCGAGCGCCCGGCAGAGCGTTCGATTGTGGTCAGCCTGCTCGATAATCCGCAGGTCAAAACCACCGGCACCGTGCGCGAGATTACCCCGGCGGTATCGGCGCAATCGGGCACTGTGCAGGTCAAGGTCAGCCTCGACAAACTGCCGCCGGGCATGCAGCTCGGCTCAGTGGTCAGCGCCACGGCCAAAGGCTCAGGCAAATCGGCGGTCGAATTGCCGTGGTCGGCACTGACCAAGAACATCAGCGCGCCGGCCGTTTGGATGGTCGATGGCAACGGTGAAGCGCAATTGCACAACGTCACGGTTGGCCGCTACCTGACCGGCAAAGTCATCATCAGCGAGGGTCTCAAGGGCGGTGAAAAAGTCATCGTCGCCGGTGGGCAATTGCTGCACCCGGGGATGAAAGTCGAAATCGCCGAAAACACCTACAAGGATTTGCAACCGGGAGCGCAACCATGAAGCGTTTCGGGCTGTTGTGCATGGCGCTGATACTCACCGCCTGCTCGGAAAAGGAAGCCGCGCCGGAGCCGGTGCGGCCGGTGCTGTCGGTCAAGGTCGAAGCCTTGAGCGAGGAAAATCTCGGCCGCTTTGCCGGGAGCATCCAGGCGCGCTACGAAAGCAATACCGGTTTCCGCGTCGGCGGGCGTATCGCCAGTCGTAACGTCGATGTCGGCGCCGAGGTGCAGAAGGGCACGTTGCTTGCGACCCTCGATCCGTCCGATCAGCAAAACCAGTTGCGCTCGGCTCAGGGCGATCTGGCCAGGGTCCAGGCGCAACTGATCAACGCGCAAGCCAGTGCACGGCGGCAGCAGGCGCTGTTCGATCGCGGCGTTGGCGCCCAGGCGCAACTGGACGTTGCCAACACGGATCTGAAAACTACCCAGGCTTCCCTGGACCAGGCACGCGCGGCGGTCAACCAGAGCAAGGACCAACTCAGCTACACCGAACTGCGTGCCGACCACAAAGCGGTGGTCACCGCCTGGAACGCCGAGGCCGGGCAGGTGGTGACGGCGGGGCAGCAAGTGGTGACGCTGGCGCAGCCGGACATCAAGGAGGCGGTGATCGACCTGCCCGACACGCTGGTCGATCAGCTTCCCGACGACGTGGTGTTTTCGGTCGCTGCACAGCTCGACCCGAGCATCCACACCACGGCGATCATCCGCGAGATCGAACCCCAGGCACAGAGCGCCACGCGTACCCGCCGCGCACGTCTGACCCTGACCGATACACCGGACGGTTTTCGCCTCGGCACGGCAATCAGTGTGACCCTCAGCTCAGCGATCAAACCGCGTATCGAGTTACCCGCCACGGCGTTGCAGGAGGTCGAGGGCAAACCGCGGATCTGGGTGATCGATACCCAGAGCAAAACCGTCAGCCCTCGCGACGTCACGATCATCAGCCGCACCGACAGCAGCGTGGTACTGGCCGGCGGTGTGAAGGATGGCGAGCGCGTGGTCAGCGCCGGCGTCAACAGTCTCAAACCCGGACAATCGGTAAAACTTGACGAGGACAGTCAATGAAAGGCTCTTTCAACCTCTCCGAATGGGCCCTCAAGCATCAGTCATTCGTCTGGTATCTGATGTTCGTCGGATTGCTCATGGGGGTGTTTTCCTACTTCAATCTGGGCCGCGAAGAAGACCCGTCATTCACCATCAAGACCATGGTGATCCAGACCAAGTGGCCGGGCGCGACTCAGGAGGAAACCCTCAAGCAGGTCACCGATCGCATCGAGAAAAAACTCGAAGAGCTCGATTCCCTCGACTACGTGAAAAGCTACACGCGCCCCGGCGAATCGACGGTGTACGTGTACCTGCGCGACACCACCAGTGCCAAGGACATCCCGGAAATCTGGTACCAGGTGCGCAAGAAAATCGACGACATTCGCGGCCAGTTTCCCCAAGGGATTCAAGGGCCGGGCTTCAACGATGAGTTCGGTGACGTGTACGGCTCGGTGTACGCCTTTACCGCCGACGGCCTGACCATGCGCCAGTTGCGCGATTACGTGGAACAGGCGCGGGCCGAGATTCGCAATGTGCCGGGGCTGGGCAAGATCGAAATGGTCGGCCAGCAGGACGAAGTCATTTACCTGAATTTCTCCACCCGCAAACTGGCCGCGCTGGGGATTGATCAGCGCCAGGTTGTGCAAAGCCTGCAATCGCAGAACGCCGTGACCCCGGCCGGGGTGATCGAGGCCGGTCCCGAGCGGATTTCCGTGCGCACCTCGGGCCAGTTCGCTTCGGAAAAGGATCTGGCCGAGGTCAACCTCAAGCTCAATGACCGTTTTTATCGTCTGGCTGATGTCGCCGATATCAGCCGTGGCTACGTCGATCCGGCAACGCCGGAATTTCGTTTCGACGGCAAGCCGGCCATTGGCCTGGCGATAGCCATGCAAAAGGGCGGCAACGTTCAGGAGTTCGGCAAGGCTTTGCACGCGCGCATCGACCAACTCACCGCGGACCTGCCGGTAGGCGTCGGCGTGCACACCGTGTCCGATCAGGCGGTGGTGGTTGAGGAGGCAGTGGGCGGTTTCACCAGCGCCTTGTTCGAAGCGGTGATCATCGTGCTGGTGGTGAGCTTCATCAGCCTCGGCGTACGTGCCGGTCTGGTGGTGGCCTGCTCGATCCCGCTGGTGCTGGCGATGGTGTTTGTGTTCATGGAATACAGCGGCATCACCATGCAGCGGATTTCCCTCGGCGCGCTGATCATCGCCCTTGGTCTGCTGGTGGACGACGCGATGATCACCGTGGAAATGATGGTCACGCGCCTGGAAATGGGCGAGAGCAAGGAGCAGGCGGCGACGTTCGCCTATACCTCGACGGCGTTCCCGATGCTCACCGGTACGCTGGTGACCGTCGCCGGTTTCGTGCCCATCGGCCTCAATGCCAGCTCCGCGGGTGAATACACCTACACCCTGTTTGCGGTGATCGCGGTGGCGATGATCGTCTCGTGGGTGGTGGCGGTGTTCTTTGCGCCAGTGATTGGTGTGCACATCCTCAGCGCCAATGTGAAGCCGCATGCAGCCGAGCCGGGGCGCATCGGTCGCGCCTTCAATGGCGGTCTGTTGTGGGCCATGCGCAACCGCTGGTGGGCCATCGGCATTACCGTGCTGTTGTTCGTGCTGGCGGTGTTTTGCATGCGCTTTGTGCAGAACCAGTTCTTCCCGGCCTCGGACCGTCCGGAGATTCTGGTTGACCTGAACCTGCCGCAAAACGCTTCGATCGACGAAACCCGCAAAGCAGTGGACAAGCTCGAAGCGACCCTCAAGGGCGATCCGGACATCGTGCGCTGGAGCACTTACATCGGCCAGGGCGCGATCCGTTTCTACCTGCCCCTCGACCAGCAATTGCAAAACCCGTACTACGCGCAACTGGTGATCGTCAGCAAGGATTTCGAAGCCCGCGAGGCATTGAGCCAGCGCCTGCGCGAGCGTCTGCACAAAGACTTCGTCGGCATCGGCAGCTACGTGCAGGCGCTGGAAATGGGCCCGCCAGTGGGCCGTCCGATCCAGTACCGGGTCAGCGGCAAGGACGTCGATCAGGTGCGCAGGCACGCCATCGATCTGGCGACCGAACTGGACAAAAACCCGCACATCGGCGAGATCATTTATGACTGGAACGAGCCGGGCAAGGTCCTGCGCATCGACATTGCCCAGGACAAGGCACGCCAGCTCGGGCTGTCGTCCGAAGACGTGGCGAACCTGATGAACAGCATCGTCAGCGGCGCACCCTTGACCCAGGTCGATGACGACATCTACCTGATCAACGTCGTCGGCCGTGCGGTGGATGCCGAGCGCGGGACGCCGGAGACCCTGCAAAACCTGCAAATCGTCACGCCGAGCGGCACCTCGATTCCGCTGCTGGCGTTCGCCACCGTGCGCTATGAACTGGAGCAGCCGCTGGTGTGGCGCCGCGATCGCTTGCCGACCATCACCATCAAGGCGTCGGTGCGTGACGAGATCCAGCCGACCGATCTGGTGAAACTGCTCAAGCCGTCGATCGACGCCTTCGCGGCCAAATTGCCGGTCGGTTACAAGGTCGCCACGGGCGGTACGGTCGAGGAAAGCGGCAAGGCCCAAGGGCCGATTGCCAAGGTCTTGCCGTTGATGCTGTTTCTGATGGCGACCTTCCTGATGATCCAGTTGCACAGCGTGCAGAAGATGTTCCTGGTGGCCAGTGTCGCGCCGCTGGGGCTGATTGGCGTGGTGCTGGCGCTGGTGCCGACCGGTACGCCGATGGGTTTTGTGGCGATCCTGGGTATTCTCGCGCTGATCGGCATCATCATCCGCAACTCGGTGATTCTGGTGACGCAGATCGATGAGTTCGAACAGAAAGGCTATGCGCCCTGGGATGCGGTGGTCGAAGCGACTGAACACCGGCGCCGGCCGATCCTGCTGACCGCGGCGGCCGCGAGCATGGGCATGATCCCGATCGCCCGGGAAGTGTTCTGGGGGCCGATGGCCTACGCCATGATTGGCGGGATCGTGGTGGCAACGCTGCTGACGCTGTTGTTTCTGCCGGCGCTGTATGTGGCCTGGTACAAGATCCGCGAACCGCAGAAGGACGAGCAGGCGGCGCGGTGATGGCGGGCCACGCATCTTTGGGAATGGTCTGACTTACAGCAGCAACGGCTTGGGTTAACGTCCCTCCTTCATTTGAGGAGGGACGTCCGATGTCGACCGTTGCTGGCTGCTTGCGCCATCTCCTGCTGCTGGCTGGCCTGAGTCTGTCGCCGTCATCGCTGGCCGAAGTCCTGCTGGAAAACGCGCTGTGGCGAGTCGCGGTCGATCCGGCGACATTGGCGGTACGTGTCGAACCCACCGGTCGCCCCGCCGTGCAGGCCTCGACCGGTGGGCTGCGGCACACGGTCAGCCAACTGAACAGGCGCGACAACCGCCTCGACTGGCAGTGGGATGGAGGTGTCTGGGCGCTCAGTGTCGAGCTGGACCAACGCGAGGTGTCGTTCTCGATCACCGCGCGGACGCCTTCCGAACTCGAGTTTATGCATCAGCCCGGCAGTGCGATGGGCCAGGCACTGATCTGGCCGCTCGCCGAAGGGCATTACGTGCCCCGTGGCGATCCCGTCTGGCGCCGGTTCCTGATCAACCAAGGCGCAGTCGATACCACCCAGGACCTGAGCCTGCCGCTGTGGGGGATGGCGCATGCCGGGTTCAGCCTGCACTGGCTGATGACCGAGCCTTATAACAATCAGCTGCGCTTCACTGCGGACGGCGATGCGCTGGCGTTATCGGCGCGGCACCGCTTCACCTCGCTTGAACCCTCAAGGCCGCTGACGTTCCGCCTGTTTCTCGGCGCTGCCGAACCGTTGGCCGGCGCCCGACGCTACAAGCAATGGCTGATCGACAGTGGCCAGTACGAAACCTTGCAGGACAAGTTCGCGAAAACCCCGCAGGCCCGCAAGCTGCTGGGCGCCAACCACGTCTACTTGTGGGGCAACGGTCTGTTGGGGCCGGACGACGTGCGCAATTGGCCGCTGCTGCTCGCCCGCCTGCGTGGTTCGGCGCCGCTTGCCGGCGAACTGCGCGCCGCAATGGATGCTGAAGCGCTGCGACTGATCGCGAGCGAGACCTTGCTCAACCGCTATCAGCAGAGCCTGCTGTTGCGTAGCCTCAACCAGGCATTGAACACCCAGGCACGCCAGACCTGGCAGGCTCAAGCGGTCCCGGACATGTCGGCGCTGGTCAACAGTTACGCCGAGGTGCGCGCGCAACTGGCCAGTGCCTTGGCGAATGCGCTGACGTCCGACTCGACGCGCTGGGGCAGTACCTTGTCGCAACGTACCATGCAGCAACTGCAGGACGCCGGGCTGTCGCGTTTGTGGTTGGGACTCGGCGAAGGCTGGGAGGGCGGGCTGTGGCATCCGCAAGCGGTTCGCGCTGGGGTAAAGGCAGGCTATCTGATCGCGCCGTACGACTCTTACGAGACAGCGTTGCGCGGTGACGAAAACCCGGACTGGACCACTGCGCACCTGGGCGACCGGGCAAACCGCGATTGCGCAATTGTGTTGGAGGGCGGTGCGCTGAAACGCGGTTTTCAACAGGCGGGCCACTACACCGATCCGCGGTGCGTGCGACCGCTACTGGAGCAACGCGTGCGCGCCATCCAGCAGGCTGCCGGGTTCAACAGCTGGTTTCTTGATGCTTACGCCGCGGGCATGGTGTTCGACAGCTATCGTTCCGACGCGCCCCTGACCCAGGCGCAGAACGCCGAAGGCAATGTCGCGGCCTCCCGCTGGCTCAACGAAACCCTGCGAGTGCCGAGCGGTTCCGAGGGCGGCAACGCGACCACCGCCCGTAACCTGCTGTTTGCCCATGGCATGCAGACGCCGGTGATCGGTTGGGGCGATGGCGAGATGCAAGAACCCGGCTCGCCGTTCTTCGTCGGTCAGTGGTATCCACCGGAACAACCGGCAGTGTTCTTCAAGTCGGTGCCGGTGAAGGCGTCGTATCGGCGCATTCACTTTGAACCCGAGAACCGTTTACCGCTGTACCAAACGGTGTTTCACGGATCGATCATCACTAGCCATCACTGGCTGTTCGACAACCTGAAATTGAGCAACGTGCGCATCGAAAACGAACTCGCGCAGTTGCTCTACAACGTGCCACCGCTGTATCACCTGAGTGCAACGACGCTTGCGCAGCGGTTGCCGTTGATTGCGCGTCAGGAGCGGTTTTTTCGTCCGCTGCACGAGCGACTGGCGACCCAGGCGCTCAGTGCTTTCGAGTGGCTGAGCGAGGATAGAAAAATGCAGCGGACCACGTTCGAGGACGGCACGCGACTGATCGCCAACTTTGACACCGTCCCGCGTGAGCTGGAGGGGCAGATGCTGCCCGGGCATAGCGTGATGGCGCTGACACCGCAAGGTTCGGTCAGCCGTTACGAAGCGCTCGCCGCGCCGTAGGTCAGACCTTGCGCCAGACGCTGGCCAGCCACGGTTGCTGCTCGCGGGGCAGACCGGCGGGACGGTAATAGTGCTCCAGTTCGACAAACCCGGCATCCGTCAGCAATCGACGCCAGGCTTCAAGGTCGTGGTAGGCGCCGTATCGCGGGCCGTTCCAGCCCTCACGATTGTCGCCGCGCGGATTGGAACTGAACAACACGCCATCGGCTTTCAGCGTGCCGTGCAATTGCTTGAGCACCTGCGGCAACGCCTGCGAGGGCACATGAAACAGCGTGGCGTTGGCGAAGACGCCGTCGAAGCGCGCGGTCGGCAAGTCCAGCTTGAGGAAGTCCTGCTGCCAGACCTCGCAACCGCTGTCCTCGCGGGCCATCCGCGCGAATTCCAGCGAACCGTCGAGACCGACAGCGACATGCCCCATTCGCGTGAACGTCTGCAAGTCGCGCCCCGGGCCGCAGCCGAAATCGAGGATCGTGAACGGCGCCTGCGCCCTGATGTGGCGCAGCAACGCATCGATGTTCTGGCTGACGTCGTGGTCGCGGGTGCCTTCACGGAAGTCTTCGGCCACTGAGTTGTAGTGGCCCAGGGTGGTGGCGGTAATCTGTTCGAGGTCGGTAGGCGTCTGTTTCATGATCGGGGCTGTGTCGGCGAAGTCAGGCCTGACTATAAGCGTTTTCGGGCTTGAAAGATCGCCGACTTGGGCAGCGCCAGCGGGGTTACTGCAAGCGCTGCTGGCGCTGCCCAAATCTGCGATCCTCAGAGCGGGCTTCAGCTTCGTTTCATTTCCAGACAGTCGATCGAGCGATCGACCATCGCCTTGGCCATCTCCAGCAAATGCCAGACCGAGAACACCATGGCCCGATCTTCGCCTCCGAGATGATCGCCACACTGGTGCACGGTCACCGAGGCGCAGCGCAGCAGGTCGGCGACATACAACTGAGCGTCCTCCAGCGACACATCATTGCTGATGCTGTACACGCGTTTTTGCCCTGGCAGGTTCATGGGGTTGCCGGCCAGATGGGTGTCCACTGCTCGGCAAAGGGCGGAGCGATCCTTGAGCAGATCCGCAGTAAAGTTCTGGTGAGAGGCAAGGTTGAACGGAGGATCGGGAAGATGTTTTTCCATAGGTAAACTCCTGACTTCAAGTGGGAGCCAACCATTTCGCGACTAAACGAGCAGGCGGCGGCTGCACGCGGGTCAGTCGCTGATCACAAGCACCGGCGCACTTGAAAGTGCCCCGCGCACAGCTGCCATCCATCAGATGAAAACTCTCTGCTGATGTCAGGTCTGTCTGCACGCCCAGCGAATCCGAGCGACTACACCCGGTCACTGCCGAGCAGTGACGGTCGGAGATTAGCTACGGGATATTTCGGGTACAAGCGTCGAAAATAATCTAGGAATCGTCCTGCAAAGGGCGGTGGTCATGCCCGGTGAAATGGAAAATTACCTGTGGGAAATGTCTGGTTTTCACCAAGGATCTTGCCTTTTATTCGTAACCAGCGACGTCATCAGATGAGTTCGGTGGCCATGAGCCATCGCGTTGCACGCAGCTTAGCACCTGTTAGTTGTTACAGTATCGAACCAAGGAAAACCGGCTCAGTATGGGGACACTGACCCGAGGACTCGCGTAGCCGTGAACACTCGCCGCGACACCACCACGCCGACCTTGTCGGTCATTGACCCGCGCGCATTGGCAATTCGTGGCGTTGCCTATTGTCGGCATCCGGACAAACCCGACATCGACGCGCGCATCACCCGCCAGGTGTTTGATAACGCGGGGCGTCAGGTGGCGTCGTGGGATCCGCGGTTGTGGGGCGTTGCGCCGAAGCCGAATCTGACCACAAGCTACGCATTGAGTGGCCAAGCATTGTTCACAGACAGCGTTGACGCTGGCTGGCAGGTGCGGCTGTTGAATGAAGCGGGGTCGGTTTGTTCTGACTGGGATGCGCGTGGCAGCCAGAGTCATCGCCAATACGATGATCTGCAGCGTCCGCTGGCGCTGACTGAGCAAGCGCATGAGGGGCAGTCCTGCGTGGTCGAGCGCTGGACTTATGGCAGCGCCACGGATGATTGCGCCCAGCACAATCAATGCGGCCGTCCGATCCGCCACGATGACCCTGCCGGCAATCGGCACTTCAATGACTACGGCCTCGGCGGCGCAGTGCTGGTGGAATCGCGACGTTTTTTGATTGAGCTGGAGGCGCTTGACTGGCCACTCGAACCCGACCGCCGGGATGACTATCTCGAGGAAACCACCTACGTCACCCGACAGAACTTCAATCCAGCCGGCGACTTGCAGCATCACACCGACGCGATGGGCAACCTCAGAACGCAGCATTACAACGTCGCCGGGCAATCTTGCGCGACCTGGCTGTTGCAGGCCGGCGACGGCAGGCAGCCGAAGTGCCTGGTCAGTGCCATTCGCTACAACGCGCAGGGTCAGATCGAAAGTGAGACGGCCGGCAACGGCGTCATCGCCCGTGCCGAATACAGCCGCGATGATGGCCGGTTGCTCAGACTGCTCGCCAGTATCGGCGCGCGACCTGCGTTGCAGGATCTGAATTATGTCTACGATCCGGTTGGCAACATCATCAGCCTGGAAGACAAGACTCAAGCCGTGTCCTGGTTCAACAATCAGCGTATCGATCCGGTCAGTCGGTATCGCTACGACAGCCTTTATCAGTTGGTCGAGGCCAGCGGTTGGGAGGTCAGCAAGCCGAGCCATGGCCCGGCATTGCCGGATCTGCTGCCAACGCCGCTGGACCCCAATCAACGACGCAACTACACGCAGAAATTCGATTACGACGCAGCGGGTAATCTGATCACCCGCCACCACAGCGGTGCGACGGGGTTTTCGATGTACACCTCCCATCACAGCAATCGGAGCCTGGCGCAGCGCGACGATGGTTCTTTGCCCGGGGAAGCGGAGATAGCGCTGGGGTTTGATGCGGCGGGTAATCAGCTCGAGTTGCAACGTGGTCAGGCCATGACGTGGAATGTCCGTAATGAGCTAACTCGGGTTGCGCTGGTCAACCGCGGGAATAAGACCGATGACTACGAATGTTATCACTGCAGTGAACCGGGTCATCGGCTGCGCAAGACCCATGTCATTCAAGCATCCGGGAAGATGCGTCGAGCGGAAGTGCGCTATCTGCCAAACCTTGAGGTCCACCGCGGGGCGGATGGTCGAGAATGGCATGTGATCAGTATCGAGACAGGGCGTAATCAGGTGCGCCTGCTCCATTGGCCTGATGGCGATGAAATTGATCAGCAGTGTTATAGCCTTGGCGATCATCTCGGCTCCAGCACTTTGGAATTGGATGAGTCTGCCGGGCTTCTCAGTCAGGAGCACTTTTACCCGTATGGCGGTACGGCGTGCTGGGCAGGCAGAGATGCACTGACTGTAAAGCACAAGACAACCCGTTATTCGGGCCGGGAATTCGACGCTACCGGACTTTATTACTATGGATATCGATATTACGCGCCATGGCTGCAGCGCTGGATATGTCCCGACCCGGCAGGAAAGGCTGATGGGCTGAATCGCTATACGATGGTGGGAAATAACCCCGTCAGCTTTTACGACTGGCAAGGCACGGTAAAAATTCCGGCAGATGTTTTCATCAGCGATATCGTCAACCCTATGGCCAAGAGCATTGAGACGGGATGGTTTGAAGAACTGATCTGGAACGACGAAGCACAATCGTTCGCGAGCACCGGCGTGGTTTATGGGCGGGGTATGGAAGCTTATGAGGGAGAGTCCTCAGTCTGGACACCGACGGCATTCGGTGATGCAGTAGCCCTGTTCCGCGATCAAACCGGGAGGCTTCGTCTCTTTGCCAATATGTATCAACAACACATGGGCATACAGCCGGGTATGGGGTTGCCGGAGTTTGCGGGCATATTGAGAATCGATCCGCTGAATACCGCAGGATTTACCATCGACAATAGTTCTGGCCATTACAAACCGGAACCTTCTGTTGGCCATGAAGCGCTGGTTAGTGAAATCGCACCGGCTCAGTCGGTCAGATTCGTCACGGTTCCTGAAAGCCTGGGTTTTGGTTCGGCACTGCGAATGGATTCGATTGATTCCCCCGAGCAGTATTCAATTCTTGTCAATCGATTCAAAAACGATTATCGAGATCTTATCGGATACTTGAAGGAGCATGGTGTATGGGAGGCTGCCAAGGCGCTTTGGGAAAACAGTAAAGCGCTTGGCCTCATCTTCGAGATGGACGCGACAGGGCTGAGCGCTAAAGAAATTTATATGAAACGTTCCGTGCTGGCGGCCGAACCCGTATCGGCGCCCATGTCGTCCTCACTGACCGCAAGCAATCCAGAGCCATCCACCCAACCCAAAACCAGCAAATCCTCCTTTTTCCAGCGTTTGTTTTCTCGCTAACCTTTGCTGCGGTGAATGCTATCAGCGCAAGAGGGCAGCATTCCCTTGCGCTGATTAAGTATGGACTCAACGCTTGTTCAACCCCCGCGCCAACCGATCCCCACCCAACTGGATCACCGCCACTAACGCGACCAGCAACACGATCACCGTCAACATGATCTGGCTGTCAAAACGTTGATAGCCGTAGCGATAAGCGATATCACCCAAACCGCCCGCACCAATCGCACCAGCCATGGCCGAGGAGTTGATCATCGTCACCAGGGTAATGGTGAAACCACCGACAATCCCCGGCAATGCCTCAGGCAACAACACATGCCAGACGATGTGCCAGCGCCGGCAGCCCATCGCCTGCGCAGCCTCGATCAGACCATAATCCACCTCGCGCAAACTGACTTCGGCAATCCGGGCAAAAAATGGCGTCGCGGCAATGGTCAGCGGCACCACCGCCGCCCACACACCGTAAGTGGTGCCGACGATCAACCGGGTGAACGGAATCAGCGCAACCATCAGAATCAGGAACGGGATCGAGCGGAACAGATTGACGAATGCGCCTAACGCACGGTTCAGCACCGGCGCCTCGTAGATGCCGCCCTTGTCGCTGGTGACCAGAATCACTGCCATGGGAATCCCCACCAGCAGCGCGATCAGTGAAGACACGCCGACCATCAGAAACGTATCGATAAAACCCTGCAGCAAGCGATCAAACCACATAGCCCAGTACCTCCACCCGTTGCGCCCACTGCCCGGCGCTTTCACGTAATTGTCCGGCGTCGAGCGATGAGCCGCTGACGGCCAACAACAGTTGCCCGAGCGCATGGCCCTGAATGCGCTCAACGCCGCCGTGAAGCAGCTTCACCCGGCCACCCAGCGCCGCAAACAGTGCGGCAAGATCGGGCTCGCCAGCGGCGCTGCCGGTGAACTGCAAGCGCAGCACCACGGCGGCATCGGGCGATGGCGCTTGCGCCTGCAAACGGTTTTTCACATCGTCCGGCAACGCGTGTTGCAGCGGTGCGAGCAAGGTCTGGCTGACCTCGTGCTGCGGCTTGCCAAACACTTCCCAGACCGGGCCTTGCTCGACGATACGGCCGTGCTCAAGCACGACCACGCGGTCGCAGATTTCACGGATCACCGCCATTTCATGGGTGATCAAAACGATGGTCAGGCCCAGGCGCTGATTAATCTCTCGCAGCAGGCCGAGGATCGATTGCGTGGTTTCCGGATCGAGCGCCGAAGTGGCTTCGTCGCAGAGCAGAATGTCCGGATCGTGTACCAACGCGCGGGCGATGCCGACCCGCTGTTTCTGCCCGCCGGAGAGCTGCGCCGGATAGGCCTTGTGCTTGCTTTGCAGGCCAACCAGTTCGAGCAATTCACGGACCTTTTTCTCGCGTCGCTCTTTCGGCACACCCGCCACTTTCAGCGGCAATTCGACGTTTTGCCAAACGGTCTTGGCCGACATCAGATTGAAGTGCTGGAAGATCATGCCGATACGCCGGCGCAGGGCGACGAGACGGTCTTCATCGAACTCGCCGATATCCACCTGATCGATCAACACCCGGCCCGAGGTCGGTTGTTCGAGACGATTGATCGTGCGGATCAGCGACGATTTGCCAGCGCCGCTGCGGCCGATGATGCCGAACACTTCACCGTGCTGAATCGCCAGATCGACGCCCTGCAATGCCGCGACCGGGCCTTGCCGACCGTTATAGGTTTTGCCCAGGCCGATGAAGCGCACATGGGCGCGATTGAGTTCAGGATGAAGCTCGGTTTTTTCAGCGTTGTGTGGCTCTGGAATGGCCAGTCGCCGTTGGATCGCGGCCGTCATGCTCAGCTTTCCCAGCCGGCTTGATACAGCTTGCCGTGGGCATTATCCAGCGCCGCGCGCACCACCGGCGAATGCTGGTAGATATCGACGAACTTGATCAGGCGCGGGTCGGTTTTGCTTTTCGGCTGGATGACGAACTGAATCACGTATTCCTTGTGATCGAGGCCGTCAAACAGCAGCGCCGAGCCGGCATCGAAAGTCTTCGCCAGGCGAATGTAGGCCGGGTAGCCCTGGACCAGATCGGCATCGTCATAGGCGCGCACCAGTTGCACGGCCTCGACTTGCAGAATCTTGATCTTTTTCGGGTTGGCGACGATGTCGTCCTCGGTGGCTTTGTAGCCCACCCCCGGTTTCAGCGTGATCAACCCGGCCTTGGCCAGCAGTTGCAGGCCGCGACCGCTGTTGATCGGGTCATTGGCGATGGCGACGCTGGCGCCTTCGGGCAGCTCATCGAAGCTTTTGTATTTCTTTGAGTACAGGCCGACGTTGTTGATGATTCCCGGTGCGAACGGCACCAGGTCAAAACCTGACGCGGCTTTGGCGTTTTCCAGAAACGGGATGTGCTGGAAATAATTCACGTCGATGTCGCCGGCGGCGAGGCTGACGTTCGGCGCGATCCAGTCGGTGAATTCCACCAGTTCGACTTTCAGACCTTGTTTGGAGGCCTCCTCGACGGCGGCTTCCAGCGGTATCGCAAACGCGGCGGTGGTGCCGATTTTCAGCGGCGCATCGGCGGCGAACACGGCCGAACTGAACAGGCCGAAGGCCAGGGCCAGTGCTTTGACTGGGTGGGACAGGATTTTTTTGGTCATGGTGGTTTCCAGTCGGTGCATAAAATTTGTGGTGTCTGTTATGGCCCCATCGCTGGCAAGCCAGCTCCCACAGGTTTTGTGAACGCCACAGACCCTTGTGGGAGCTGGCTTGCCAGCGATGCTTTTAGCGTCGGTATGAAGATCCGCTGTGTTGCTCAGGCAGCTGCGCCTCACCGTGAAAAAGCTTCTCGCGCAAGGTGCCGCTGTCATACGCGGTCTTGTACGACCCGCGCCGCTGCAGCTCCGGAATCACCAGCTCAATGAAGTCGACGTAGCTCTCCGGGGTAACAATGCGGGTCAGGTTGAAGCCGTCCAGACCGGTTTCGGCGATCCACGCTTCCAGTTCATCGGCGACTTGCCCGGGCGAGCCGACCACGGTGATGTAGCGACCACCGAGGGCGTGCTGGTCGAGCAACTTGCGTCGGGTCCAGTCGTTGTTCTGCAGGTTTTTCGTCGCCGATTGAATGGCATTGCTCTTCACGTACTGGATCGGTTCGTCGATCTGGTATTGTGAAAAATCGATGCCGGTCGATGCGGAAAAATGCGCCACGCCTGCCTCGGCACTGGCGTAGCTCAGGTACTCGGCGTGCTTGGCCCACGCCGCTTCTTCGGTGGCGCCGACGATCACGTTGAGGCCCATGAACACCTTGATATCTTCGGGGTTGCGCCCGGATTCGACGGCGCTGGCGCGGACCTTGTCGACCTGCACTTTGGTCGATGGCTTGTTCTGGCCGCTGATAAATACGCACTCGGCATGACGCCCGGCGAAGAGCAAACCGCGATCGGAACTGCCGGCCTGAAACAGTACCGGTGTGCGTTGCGGCGACGGCTCGCAGAGGTGATAACCCTCGACCTGATAGAACTCGCCGGTGTGTTCGACCTTGTGCACTTTGTCCGGCTGCGCATAGATTCGCTGTTCGCGGTCGTTGAGCACCGCGCCGTTTTCCCAGCTGCCTTCCCAAAGTTTGTAGAGCACCTCAAGGTACTCGTCGGCCTGGTCGTAGCGGCGGTCATGTTCGACCTGTTCGCGCAAGCCCATGGCTTTGGCGGCGCTGTCCAGATAACCGGTGACGATATTCCAGCCGACCCGTCCACGGCTCAAATGATCGAGCGTCGACAGGCGTCGGGCGAACAGATACGGCGGTTCGTAAGTGAGGTTGGCGGTCAGGCCGAAACCGAGATTCTTGGTGACGGCCGCCATTGCCGAAACCAGCAGCAGCGGATCGTTGACCGGTAACTGGATCGACTCTTTCAGCGTCACGTCCACCGAGTTCTGGTAAACGTCGTATACGCCGACGATGTCGGCGATAAACAAGCCGTCGAACAGCCCGCGCTCAAGCAACTGCGCCAGTTCTGTCCAGTATTCAATGGTGTTGTAGCGGGTCGAGGTATCGCGCGGGTGCGTCCACAAGCCGTGGTTGATATGACCGATGCAGTTCATGTTGAACGCATTGAGCAGGATCTTCTTTTTCGCAGCGGGCATCAGATGGTCCCCCGCAGCGGCGGCTTTTCATCGTTGAGGTAGTAGTTGCCCACCGCGTGATACTTCCAGCGCACCGGGTCGTGCAGGGTGTGCACCCGGGCGTTGCGCCAGTGACGGTCGAGGCCGTGCTCGCTGAGGGTGGCCTGGCTGCCGGCCAATTCGAACAGTGTGCTGCCGGCAGCGAGAGAAATCTGCGTGCTGATCGCCCGTGCTTCGGCCACGGCAATCGAGGCGGCGGCGACGGTCTCGGCGTTGGTGTCGGCTTGCGCGGCATCGAGAAATTCGCCTGCGCGTTCGAGCAGGGCTTCGGTGGCGTGCAGGCGAATGCTCAGATGGCCGAAGCTCTTCAGCGTCAGCGGATCTTCGCTGGCGTTGTCGTTGCCCGAGTCGATCCATGGCCGCGTCTTGCTGCGCACAAAATGCAACGCATCCTCGTAAGCAGCGCGGGCAATACCGGTGTCGATGGCGGCGTGAAGAATCTGCGCGAGCGGACCGACAGTGGTCGGGCGTTCGAAAGCGCTCTGGAACGGCAGCACATCGTCAGCCGCTACATACACATCTTCGAACAGCACCGAACCGCTGCCGGTGGTGCGCTGGCCGAAGCCGCTCCAGTCATCGATCACGGTCAGGCCTTTGCTGTCGCGCGGGACGAAAGCCAATTGCTGCACGCCGTTCTCATCGACCACGGACGTCGGAATGCGCTGCGCATAGATCGCGCCGGTTGCGTAAAACTTGCGACCATTGATGCGGTAGCCAGCACCGTCACGCTTGAGGCTGGTGACACGATCGTGAGCGGTTTTCGTGCCCAGTTCCGCCAGCGCATTACCGAAGCGTTGGCCGGCGAGGACTTCGGCGTATAGCCGCCGTTTCTGCTCATCGCTGCCATTCACGCGCAGCACTTCGAGTGCGTAGAAATGGTTCTGCGGAATCTGCCCCAGCGAGCCGTCGGCCTGAGCGATCAGCGCGATGACCCTGGCCAGGGTGACATTGGATACGCCAGCGCCGCCGTATACCTTCGGCACGCTGATGCCCCACAGGCCGGAGCGGGAAAATACTTCGAGTTCCGCCAAGGGCAGGCGACGTTCGCGGTCGCGCAGGGCACTGTCGCGTTTGAAATCTTCGGCCAGGTCGCTGGCGACGATCAGCGCCTGCTCATCGCTGGTGATGACTGCGACGGGGTGAGAAAAAGTCATGTGCTTCTCCAGATGGCTGGTCGTTAGATCCAGGAGTGACGAGCAGGCAACGTGCCGTTCAGGCGATAGGCGCCGACCGCGTGGTATTTCCAGCGCACCGGGTCGTGCAGGGTGTGCACGCGGGCGTTGCGCCAGTGGCGGTCAAGATTGAATTCGGCGAGAGTCGCGCGGCTGCCGGCCAGTTCGAAAAGCTTTTCGCTGGCCTGCAGCGAGATTTCGGTGGTCAGCACTTTCGCCTCGGCCACCGCAATCGAGGCACGTGCGGCGGATTCGGCGGTGAGCGGCGCGGCGTGCACCTGATCGAGCACTTGCCCGGCCTTGCGCAGCAGCGCTTCGGCGGCGTGCAGTTCGATTTTCAGTTTGCCGATGTCGGCGATCACGTAGAGGTCATCGCTGGCGCGCTCGACCTTGGCATCGATCCAGGGCCGCGCGCGGGTTTTCACAAAGTCGATGGCGTCGTCGATGGCGCCACGGGCGATGCCGGCATCGATTGCTGCCTGGATCAACTGCGACACGGCGCCCTGGGTGTTCGGGCTTTCGTTGATCTTCCAGTTGTCGACCACCAACGCCGCGTCGACGCGCACGTTGTTGAGTAAAATCGTGCCGCTGGCGGTGGTGCGCTGGCCGAAGCCCGACCAATCGTCAACGATGCGCAAGCCCGGAGTGCCACGACGGACGAAGGCCAGCACTTGCTTGCCGTCATCGTTGAGCGCTTTCACCGCGACCCAATGGGCAAACAGGGCGCCGGTGGAATAGAACTTCTGGCCGTTGATCAGGTAATCGCCGCCGTCGGCGGTGATTCGCGCTTTCAGTTCCAGGGTGTTTTTAGTGCCGCGCTCCGGGCCGGCATTACCGATGCGCCAACCTTCCAGAACACTCTGGAACAGCTGTTTCTTCTGCGCTTCGGTGGCGCTGCCGAGCACCAGATTGATGATGCCGAACTGATTCTGTGGAATCTGCCCCAGCGCCGGATCGGCGGCGGAAATGATTGCGAACACCTCGGCCAGCGTCACGAACGAGACCTGCGGGCCGCCGTAAGCGCGCGGGATGGTAATACTGCCCAGGCCGCTGCGGGTGAACTGTTCGATTTCCGACCACGGCAACTTGCGCTGGCGATCGCGTTTGGCCGCCTGTACGCGGGCGACCTGCGCCAGCTCCCGGGCGGCCTGGATGGCCTGGGCGTCGTTGCGCAAGACTTGTGCGGGCAACAACAGCGGGGCGATGTCCAGATCCGACTGGACGTTTGCATCGGCCAGACTGGACATCAGCGCCGCTCCCTGGCTGCACGCAATGCCCTGGCGATCTGCACTGGGGTGATTGTGTTCCGGACCATGCTACCTACCTCACATTTCATGAAAAACGCCGCGAAGTGCGACGATTGAAAGAATGTCCGGTGGTCCGGTGCATATACCCTAAGCGTGTATAAAAATTAAATAAACTAACTTTTAGGAATATATATAGAAGGGTGTGTGGCCTGTCTGGTTAACCATTTATCGAGGAATCCTTGTGGGGCAGGGATTTTTCCAGGCCGGGTTGCGAAGCGAGCCCATGAAAGGGACTGCTACGCAGTCCAACGGGGATAAATCCCCTCGCCACGAGGCCCGCTGGTCACAGTCATTTCTTTATGGGTTCGGCGGCTTTGAGTGCTGGTTTCAGCGGCACCTTGAGGTATGGGTTTACACAGCCGATTTTCAGCGTCCGTGGTGGCGCCCAGTTCGAGTTGTTGCCGACCCGGTCGATGACGCAGTAGGTCACGTCCAGACGTAGATCCTCACCGGCTTCGACGATGACCGCCGGCGGCACCCAGACCTGAATCGGCAGGTCGAGATCCGCCGCCGTGACCGGTGTCAGGTCCATGCGTACATCGCCCCAGCGCAAGGTGATTTCGTCGCCTTCGGCCATGTTCACATAGGGTTCGATAGTCAGCGGCACGCCGCGTTTGATCTGGTTCGGATTGACGCCCTGGCGGCGAATGGCGTCGGGGAGGGTAACGGGCGCCAATTGCTGGTTTTCATCGCCGCAGAGTGTCGATGGCTGGCCACCGGGACAATCGAGTTTGACCTGCACCCGAGTCGCCGCCGACAGCGCAGGGCCATGGCCGACCTGCATGACCCGATAGTGGATGCGCGCGGCGCCGCTGGCGATGAAACTCTCCGGCACGCGCAGGCTGACTGTGGTGCCGACGTCTTCGGTTGTCAGCACGCGGGAGGCGACATAGCACTTGTTCCAGAACAGTTCGATGAGGTCCCCGCAGTCCATCTCGGGGTAGGGCGGAACCTCGACAAACAGGTGTGCCGCGGCGGCCAGGTTGATAGCGGTTTTTTGCGCTGGCGCCAGAGTCGGCGCTGCCAGTTCGGGGGTATGCGAAGTGCGGGTCATCGATTTCTCTCCTTGAAGCCTTGCAGCGAAGTCCGTTTCTGAAAGAACAAAAGGGCGTGAATAAACTGGCAATAAAACCTGGAACTTTTATTCAAGTTGAATACGGGTTGGTTGAACTAATAGAGGCCAGTTGTCGACTAGATAAGAGGGCGTTGGTCGCGGTGTCAATAGACGGCTTTAGTTAACTCGTGAATTACGCGTTAATCAGAAAGTTCCTACGGGTGCGCCGCAGAATGCCTCGGCCTGATGGCGAAACAAGCCACGTAACCAAGGCGTTTTTATGTTTTTTAACGCAGGTTAATCTGCAGGCATTCACAGCAGTGCGGGGTGTTGCCAGACAAGGATTATCTGTTGCGGAACATGAATAGTTCACGCATCTGATAGTTTTTATCAGGAGGGGAGTGTACGGCGATGTTTCATTGAGGCGGGGGTAACTTCCATCCGTGGAAGTTGTCGGTAGCGCGGCGAAAGTTCTCAGGCGTGGTTGAGAAACTTGCTGAGAAACTGTTGGGTGCGTGGCTCTTTCGGATTGGCAAACAGTGCTTTGGCTTCACCTTGTTCAACAATCACGCCTTTATCGAAAAACACTACCCGGTTGGCCACGTCGCGGGCAAAACCCATCTCGTGGGTGACGATCACCATGGTGCGTTTCTCTTCAGCCAGACTGCGGATGGTCGACAGCACTTCACCGACCAGTTCCGGGTCGAGGGCCGAGGTCGGCTCGTCGAACAGGATCACTTCCGGCTCCATCGCCAGCGCCCGGGCAATCGCCACGCGCTGTTGCTGACCGCCAGAGAGGCGGCGCGGATAGGCATCCTCTTTGCCGGCGAGGCCAACCTTGGCCAGCAGCCTTTTGCCCAGGGCAGTGGCTTCGTCGCGTGGCATCTTCTTGACCACGATCGGGCCTTCAATGACGTTCTCCAACGCTGTGCGGTGGGGAAACAGGTTGAAGTTCTGGAACACGAAGCCGACGTGCTGGCGCAAGTTACGCACCAGGCTCTGCTGCTGGTTCAACGGGCGACGGGTATCGATTTCGATATTGCCGACCTTGATCCGGCCGCTGCTGGGCTCCTCAAGGAAATTCAGGCAGCGCAGGAACGTCGTTTTACCCGAGCCGCTGGGGCCAATGATTGCCACCACCTCGCCTTCCTGCACCTGCAGATCGATGCCGTTGAGCACCACTTGACCCTTGAATTGCTTGGTCAGTTTTTCCACGACGATCATGGGGTCAAGACTCCTGGTCGTGCCGATTGACCCGCTCTTCCAACTTGTTCTGGAAGTGCGAAAGCACTGTGGCCAGAATCCAGTAGATCAGCGCGGCGGCAAGATACATGGTGAAGACTTCGAAAGTCCGGGCGGTAATCAACTGCGCCTGGCGGAACAGTTCCGGTACCTGAATGGTGGCAGCCAGCGCGGTGTCCTTGACCAGTGAAATGAAGCTGTTGCCCAGCGGCGGCAATGCCGTGCGCATGGCTTGCGGCAGGATGGCCCGGCGCAAGGTCTGCGCACGGGTCATGCCGATGCTCGCAGCGGCTTCCCACTGACCCCGTTCGATCGAACCGATCGCAGCGCGCAGGATTTCACAGGCGTAGGCGGCCATATTCAGTGAGAAGCCGATCAGCGCTGCTGGCAGCGGATCGAGTTCCAGGCCCATTTGTGGCAGGCCGTAATAAATTACGAACAGCTGCACCAGCAACGGCGTGCCACGAAAAAACGACACATAGATGCGTGCCAGCCAACTGACCGACTTGAAGCGCGACAGGCGCATCAGCGCCAGGCCGAAGCCCAGCAGCAGGCCGAAGAACATCCCGCCGAGGCTGAGGACTACCGTGTAGTACGCGCCCTTCAACAGAAAGGGCGCGGAATCCAGCGCGAGTTGGAAAGCTTCTTCCATTATTTAGTAACGTCTGCGTTGAAGTATTTCTTCGACAGCTTCTCAAGAGTGCCGTCAGCACGCAGTTCGCCGAGAGCCTTGTTCACCGCAGCCAGCAGTTCAGGTTCGCCTTTACGCAGGGCGATACCGGATTCCTGACGGGAGAAGGCTTCACCGGCGGCCACGGTTTTCGGGGCTTTCTTGGCGTATTCGAGCGCGGCCAGACGGTCGATCAGGATGGCGTCGGTGCGACCGTTGTTGAGGTCGGCAAACTTGGTCGGATCATCGTCGTAGGTGCGCACATCGGCACCCGGCACGTTGGCGCGGACCCACTGCTCGTAGTTGGTCCCCAGACCTACACCGACTTTCTTGCCGGACAGGTCAGCAGCGGTCTTGATGTTCAGTGCCGCTTCTTTGCTTTTCAGCACCAGGGCTTGAATGCCGGAGACGGTGTACGGTTCAGAGAAGTCGTACTTCTTCTTGCGCTCATCGGAGATGGTGACCTGGTTGACCACGAGGTCCAGACGCTTGGATTCCAGCGCAGCGAGAATGCCGTCCCATTTGGTCGGCTGGATCTTGGCTTTGACGCCGAGTTTCTGTGCCAGGGCTTCGGAGAGCTCGACTTCGAAACCGGACAGCTTGCCGTTTTCGTCGACGAAACTGAACGGTGGGTAAGTGCCTTCCAGGCCGACGTTGAGAACGCCTTTGTCCTTGATCTGCTGCAACTGCTCACCGGCCACTGCCTGGGTGATCAGGCCGGTGCTCAGCGCCAGGCCCAGCGAGCCGACCAGCAGAGTGCGACGTAGTGCGGAAAAATTCATGACAAGCCCCTGTGTTTTCTTATGGAAGACGCTTAAGGAAGTAGGCAAATTCGTGATGTTGAACGACAGCGCTATCCTGCCTTAAAGCAGCTTATGCGTCTCGCCCGAAATTCGCCTGCGGCGAGACTATATGACGACGTCGTTAGACTTGAAAATACTAAATTACTGATCCTTTAGTCTTTTATCGAATATATCTGTGGCGAGGGAGCTTGCTCCCGCTCGGCTGCGCAGCAGACGCAAAATCTGCCACCACAATCCAATTGAACTCAGTGATGGCTGAGTTTCGGGGCGCTTCGCACCCCAGCGGGAGCAAGCTCCCTTGCCACAGGATTATCTGCAGCCAGGAGGATCAGGTGTTCAGAAAATCCTTGTACGCAAACAACGCCGGCGCGCCACCGGTGTGCAGGAAGATGATCGGGCCGTCCTCGAAGCGCTGCCGGCCAATGCCGTCGAGCAGGCCGGCCATGGCCTTGCCGGTGTAGACCGGGTCAAGCAGCAGACCTTCCTGGCCCGCCAACAGTTTCACCGCGGCCAGTGTGCCGGCATTCGGTTCGCCATAACGCGGGGCGAAATATTCATCCCACAACTCGACCTTGAAGCTGGCCGGCAGCTCGACGCCGAGCAGCTCTGCCGTGCGTTCGGCCAGACCTTGCACCTTCGGTCGCTGATCTTCTTCACTGCGCGAAACGGTCACACCAATCACCGGCAATTGTGGCAACGCTTCCTGCAGGGCCAGCGCCAGACCGCTGTGTGTCCCGGCGCTGCCCGAGGCCAGCACCACCGCGGCGAAATCGAGGCCGCTGTCCTGGATCTGCTCAGCCAGCTCCAGACCTGCGCGCACGTAACCCAAGGCACCGAGTGCGTTGGACCCGCCAATCGGCACCAGATAGGGTTTCTTGCCATTGCTGCGCAGGCGCACGGCGAGGGCGGCCAGTTGTTCGTCGGCATTGTCGAGGTTGTCGACCAATTCGACTTTGGTGTCGAACAGACCGAGCAGCAAGCGGTTGCCGTTGCCGGTGTAATTGCTGTCATCGGTGCCCAGCGGATTCTCCAGCAGGGCCACGCAGCCGAGGCCGAGCCTGGCGGCGAGTGCGGCGGTCTGGCGGACGTGGTTCGATTGCAAGGCACCGGCGGTGATCAGCGTGTCGGCGCCTTGGGCCAGCGCATCGGCGGCGAGATATTCGAGTTTGCGCAATTTGTTGCCACCCATGGCCAGCGGCGTCAGGTCATCGCGCTTGATGTACACCTCGCGGCCGAGCCATGCGGACAGACGCGCAAGTCTTTCCAGCGGGGTGGGGTGGCTGAGCAGGTCGAGGCGTTTAAAGCGTTCCAGTTGCTGTTTGAGCGGTTGTTTAAACATGGTTCCGTACTGGCGCAGAGAGATAAACGGACTATAGGCACGCCCTTTTGCAGGGGCAACCGCCAATCGCTTATAGCCAAACGAACTGAGCACAGCACTATCAGTTCTTAATTCGCCTTGGCAGGCATCCCTTAAAGTGGTTGCGGTGACGCGGCCAGACAGTCCGGCCGCCCGTGAGGAGTCTTTACCGTGAGCGAGCGTTCCAGCCATTGGCAACTACAGACCATCGTCGGCCAGCTACGCAGTGCGCGGGATCAATGGCGCGCCCGGAACGGCCGGGCCTCCGGCGAGCAGGGCGGACGCGAGTTACCGTCGCGAGCGGCGATGGCGGAGATTCTCGAAGCGCTCTGCGGCGCCTTGTTTCCGATGCGTCTGGGTCCGGTGGACCTGCGCGAGGAAAGTGAAGATTTCTACGTTGGCCACACGCTTGATGTCGCGCTGAACGCGTTGCTGGCGCAGACGCGGCTGGAACTGCGCTATGTCGCCCGGCACAGCGCGCAGGATGATAGCGAAGTCGAAGCCCGCGCCATCCAGATCGTGCAGGATTTCGCCCTGGCATTGCCGGGTCTGCGCACGTTGCTCGATACCGACGTGCTGGCGGCCTATCACGGTGATCCGGCGGCACGCAGTGTCGATGAGGTGCTGTTGTGCTATCCGGGAATTCTCGCCGTCATCCATCATCGTCTGGCGCACCATTTGTACCGCGCCGGGCTGCCGCTGCTGGCGCGGATCAGCGCGGAAATCGCCCACTCGGCCACGGGCATCGATATTCATCCGGGGGCGCAGATTGGCCGCAGTTTCTTTATCGATCACGGCACCGGCGTGGTGATCGGCGAGACCGCGATTATCGGTGAACGCGTGCGGATTTATCAGGCAGTCACCCTGGGGGCCAAGCGCTTCCCGGCGGATGAAGACGGCCAGTTGCAAAAGGGCCATCCGCGCCATCCGATCGTCGAAGACGATGTGGTGATTTACGCCGGGGCGACCATTCTCGGGCGGATTACCATTGGCAAGGGCTCGACCATTGGTGGCAACGTCTGGCTGACGCGCAGCGTGCCGGCGGGGTGCAATCTGACCCAGGCGAATCTGCAGCATGATGACGGGACGCAGAAGTAGGTTTGTGAATTTATGTTGTTGCTTCAGGCCCCTTCGCGAGCAGGCTCGCTCCCACATTGGATTGCGTTTCTAATGTGGGAGCGAGCCTGCTCGCGAATGGATGTCAGGCCGAATCGAGATAATCGTCCTCAGCCAATTCATCAGTGAACGAAACGCGGCAAACCCACGTCATACGCCTCCTTGGGCTACTGTAGGAAATCTACCGCCCAGCCTTGCGATTAGTCCTTACTACCCTATCCATGTTTAACTTGAACGTTCATTCAAGTTAAACCGGTGGTTCGCTGCCCGCTCACAACAGGAGGCTTGCCTTTGCTGAGTCCGATCATTTCAGCCATGTTTCATTGCTTCGAGGTGCACGTTTCATGAGTGCATCGTCCACCCCCGCCAGCGGTCTGGTGCGCATGAACCCGCCGGTGTTCTACTTCGCCGCGACGGTGATTCTGCTGTTTGGCCTTGTCGTCATCGCCATGCCTGAACAGGCCGGCGCCTGGTTGCTGGAAGCGCAGAACTGGGCGGCCAATACGGTCGGCTGGTATTACATGCTCGCGATGACCCTATATCTGGTCTTCGTGGTGGTCACCGCGTTATCCGGCTACGGCAAGATAAAACTCGGTGCCGACCACGACGAACCCGAATTCAGTTACCTGTCCTGGGCCGGCATGCTGTTCGCCGCCGGGATCAGCATCACGCTGTTTTTCTTCTGTGTTTCCGAACCGCTGACCCACATGCTGCAACCGCCGCAGGGCGAGGCCGGTACGGCGGATGCGGCGCGACAAGCGATGCAGATTCTGTTTTTGCATTGGGGCCTGCATGGCTGGGGCGTGTTCGCCTTTGTCGGCATGGCGCTGGCCTACTTCGCCTATCGTCACAACCTGCCGCTGGCCCTGCGTTCGGCGCTTTATCCGCTGATCGGCAAGCGCATCAACGGCCCCATCGGCTATGCGGTGGACGGCTTCGGTATCATCGCCACGGTGTTCGGTCTCGGTGCCGACATGGGCTTTGGCGTGTTGCACCTGAATTCGGGCCTGGACTATCTGTTCGGCATCGCCCACACCCAGTGGATTCAGGTCGGCCTGATCACGCTGATGATGGGCGCGGCGATCATCGTTGCGGTCTCTGGCGTCGATAAAGGCGTGCGGGTGATGTCCGATATCAACATGCTGCTGGCCTGCGGGCTGTTGCTGTTCGTGCTGTTCGCCGGGCCGACGCAGCACTTGCTTAACACGTTGATCCAGAACGTCGGCGACTACCTCGGCGCCTTGCCGATGAAGAGTTTCGACCTCTACGCCTATGACAAGCCGAGCGACTGGCTCGGTGGCTGGACGGTGTTCTACTGGGCCTGGTGGATCGCCTGGTCACCGTTCGTGGGCCTGTTCATCGCGCGGATTTCTCGCGGCCGGACCATTCGCGAATTCGTCTTCGGTGTGCTGCTGATCCCGCTTGGTTTCACCCTCGCGTGGATGTCGATTTTCGGCAACAGCGCCCTCGATCAAGTGCTCAACCACGGCATGAGCGCGTTGGGCATGTCGGCCCTCGATAATCCGTCGATGACTCTCTATTTGCTGCTCGAGACCTACCCGTGGAGCAAAACGGTGATCGCCGTGACGGTGTTCATCAGCTTCGTGTTCTTCGTGACGTCCGCCGATTCCGGCACCGTTGTGCTCTCGACGTTGTCGGCCAAGGGCGGCAACCCGGATGAAGACGGGCCGAAATGGCTGCGGGTATTCTGGGGCGCGATGACTGCGCTGATCACCAGCGCCTTGCTGTTTTCCGGCAGCATCGATGCGCTGAAGTCTGCCGTGGTGCTGACCTCCTTGCCGTTCTCGTTGATCCTGCTGCTGATGATGTGGGGCCTGCACAAGGCGTTCTATCTGGAGTCGCAGAAGCAGATTGCGCAACTGCATTCGCTGGCGCCGGTCTCCGGTTCGCGGCGCGGCACGGGCGGCTGGCGCCAGCGCCTGAGTCAGGCGGTGCATTTCCCTTCGCGCGATGAGGTGTACCGTTTCATGGACACCACGGTGCGCCCGGCGATTGAGGAAGTGACCGCGGTGTTTGTCGAAAAAGGCCTGAACGTGGTGACTCAGCCAGATCCGGCGCATGACAACGTCAGCCTGGAAATCGGCCATGGCGAGCAGCATCCGTTCATCTATCAGGTGCAGATGCGCGGCTACTTCACACCGTCCTTCGCCCGTGGCGGCATGGGTTCCAAGCAGCTCAACAACCGCCGCTACTACCGCGCCGAAGTGCATCTGAGCGAGGGCAGTCAGGACTACGATCTGGTCGGCTATACCAAAGAACAGATCATCAACGACATCCTCGACCAGTACGAACGGCACATGCAGTTCCTGCACCTGGTGCGTTGATCGACGACTCGGCGCTCAGCAGCTTCAGGCCGAAATAAGCTTGATGGCGGTTGCGCGGCTATGCCTGCAAAGTCTGCGGTGTGTGATCCGCCGCCTTCGTGGGCAAGCCCGCTCCCACAGTTTTTTGGGTTGATACAGAGTTTGTGAACGACGCGAAATCCTGTGGGAGCGGGCTTGCCCGCGAGGCATTTTGTCAGTCGACAATTGAAGTAGCTGACACTGCGCTTTCGCGAGCAAGCCCGCTCTCACAGGTGTGCGCAATTGCGCAGGACGCTCTCGCGTTCGATGACTGTGCATTGCAACAAATTCAGCCGCTGCACCTCATCGCACGGCAGCACCCCAAGGCTTTCCAGCACCCGCGTTGCCGCCAGCACTCCAATCTCCAGCGCCGGCGGCTTGACCGTGCTCAGACTCGGCAGCAGCATCTCGGCAAACGGGTAATCGCCGAAGCCCAGCACGGCGCAGTCTTCCGGGATTCTGATTCCGGCGCGTTGTCCGGCGAGCAAGCCGCCGGCGGCGAGGTTATCGTTGGCGAAGATGATTGCGTCGGGTCGCGGTGAGGCATTCATCAAGACGTCCATCGCTTGCTTGCCGGCCTCGAACGGTGCGCGGTCGGCGTCTGGGGCGAACACCCATGGCTCAAGCCCTGCGGCGCGCAACGTCGCGGCATAACCGTCGCGGCGCTCCAGTGCACTGAAGTCGCCGGGCGCGCTGTTTTGTACAAACGCGATGCGTTGGTAGCCTTTTTCCAGCAGATGTCTCGCTGCCGCTACGCCCACTTCAACATGCGAGAAACCAATCTGCATCGGTCCACGTTCGGGTTGGTAATCCCAGGTCTCGATGACGGGAACATCTGCCTCGGCAATCATCTTCTCCGTGCCCGCGCTGTGGAAATGGCTGGTCAGCACCAGCGCCGCCGGCGACCAGCCGAGGAATGCGCGCACGGCGTTTTCTTCCTGCTCGATATCGAAGTAACTCGACGCCAACAACAGCTGATAACCGTGACGGCTGAGGGTGTCGCTGAAGCCTTGAATCGTATTGGCGAAGATTGGCCCGGAGATATTCGGGATCACCATGCCGACGATTTTCCCTCGCGCCGAAGCCAGACCGCCGGCGACGAGATTGGGCACGTAACCCAATTCGGCCACGACGGCTGCAATCCGTTCTCGGCGCTCGGGCGAGACCTGTTCGGGCTGGTTGAAATAACGCGACACGGTGATCGCCGAAACACCGGCCTTGCGCGCCACGGCACTCAACGTCACACGGCCGGCGCCTCGGCGTTTGCGCGGCTTTTGTTCGCTCAAGGCTCAGTCCTTTATAAAAACAAAATCGCATATAAAAGTAATTTTTCAGTATTTGACGATCTATGCGGGGCTTGCCAATACTGCTGATGTTAGCGCTAACAAAGCGCGTTGTCTGCTACTCGCTCGAGCGAATGCCGAAGACAGATTTCAGGCGCTGTCGTCGCAGAACGGCAGCGGTTCAGGGCCATTTTCGAGCGGATGCACATGAATAACTTTCCTGGGGCGAGACACACACTGGCGCAGGCGATTCGCGCCGCGGGCTGGATCTTTACCGGGTTGGCGGCGCTGCCGTTGCCTAGCGCATTTGCCGCTGACAGCAGCGATCAGGAACCGACCCTGAAATCGGTGACGGTCAGCGCCACCCGCCGCGAAGAGTCGCTGCAAAAAGTACCGGTGGCGGTCTCGGTGATCGACGGCGAGCAACTCGAGCGCGACAACCGCAACGGTGTGGCGAGCATTGTCCAGCAAGTGCCGTCGCTGAATTTTCGTACCGGTGCATCGAACAAGGACACCTCGTTGTTTGTTCGCGGCGTCGGCACGATTTCCACCTCGCCCGGCGTCGAGCCGACCGTGGCCACGGTGATCGATGGCGTGGTGTATGCGCGTCCGGGGCAGGCGACGCTGGATCTTCTCGACCTGCAGCGTGTCGAGGTATTGCGCGGGCCGCAGGGCACGCTGTTCGGCAAGAATGCCTCGGCCGGAGTGCTCAATATCACCAGCAAGGCGCCGACCGCCGAGACTCATGGCTACATCGATCAGGCGTACTACAGCGGCAACGAAAGCCGCACTCGGTTCGGCATTGGCGGCAGCCTGATTCCGGACACGTTGAAGGGTTCGATCAGCACTTTGTTCGGCACCTATGACGGTAACGTCGACAATCAGCACAACGGCCAGGAGGTGAACGGTTATAACCATCGCGGCGCACGCGGCAAGCTCGAATTCACGCCGAACGATGACGTCACGTTCACCCTGATTGCCGACTACATGCAGTCCCATGATGACGGCCCTAACGGCGTCGTCAGCCAGTCGTTGACCCCGGCCTTCGCCAATGCGCTGAGCCCCGTCAATGCCACCGCTCACAATCGTGACATCAACACCGACACCCGCTCTCACGTCGAGGACGTCAACAAAGGTCTGTCCGGCCAGCTCGACTGGCAACTGGGCGATTACACGCTGACTTCGATCACCGCGTGGCGCGGCTGGGACAACACCCAGTATCAGGACGGCGACCGTCTCGGCGCTGTAACAGCCGCGTTCCCGGGTACGGCGGACAAGGGCGATCTGGCTTTCGACCAATACTCGCAGGAGCTGCGTCTGGCCTCGCCGAAAGGCGAATTCCTCGAATACGTCGGCGGCTTGTTCTACATGCACGGCAAGGACGACGAGACTTATCAGCGCACGTTGACCACTACCACGCGCACCGATCGCGGCGTCGCCGATTACAGCACCACCAGCGACAGCTACGCGGTGTTCGGCGAGAGCACGCTGAATTTCACCTCGGATTTTCGCGGCATCGCCGGGCTGCGCTACACCCACGATGATCTGGAATACGATCATCGCCGCGTCTCGACTTCGGCAGCCACCGTCAGCGGCATTCAACCGGCGACCAGCAGCTCAGGCTCGGTGGACGAAGACGGTTGGTCCGGTCGCCTCGGTGTGCAGTACGACCTGAGCGACACGGTGACCACCTACCTGACCTACTCGCGCGGCTACAAAGGCCCGGCCTACAACGTGTTCTTCAACATGCAGCCGCGTGACACCGAAGCACTGAAGCCGGAGACCTCGAACACTTGGGAGGCGGGAATCAAAGCCACCTCCTGGAACAATCGCCTGACCACCAACCTGGCGGTGTTCCACAGCGAGTACGACAACTATCAGGCGAACTTTTTCGACACCGTCGCCGGGCAAGTGGTGACGCGGCTGATCAACGCCGGCAGCGTCATCAGCGAAGGTGTCGAGCTGGATTACGCCTTGCAAGCCACCCGGCAGTTGAAGTTCTCAGGCGCACTGGCCTACACCCGCGCACGCATCGACGAATTCGCCTGCCCGGCCGGCGCGGCGGCATCGTGCAACGTCAACGGCAAGCCGCTGCCATTCAGCCCGGACTGGAAAAGCTACGTGCGCGCCGACTACACAATCCCGCTGGACAACGGCCTGGATATCGAACTCGGCACCGACTACAGCTGGCAGAGCGAAGTGCAGTACGACATCAGCCAGAATCGGGACACCAAACAGGGCGCGTATGGGCTATGGAACGCTAGTGTCGCATTGGCCGATTACAGCGATGGCTGGCGCGTCGCCTTGCTCGGCAAGAACCTCGCCGACAAGTCGTATTCGCCGTTGCTGGCCAGTGGCGGCAGCTACATCTATCGCGCCGTGCCACGGGATGACGAGCGCTACTTTGGCGTGCAACTGCGCAAGGATTTCTGAGATGAGCAGACAGATGAAACTCGGTGCGTTTCTCATGGCGACCGGGCACCACGTGGCGGCGTGGCGGCATCCGGATGTGTCGGCAAATGCGGGGCTGGACTTTGCCCATCACAAACGCCTGGCGCAGATCGCCGAAGGAGCAAAGTTCGATGCGTTGTTTGTCGCCGATAGCGTTGCCGCACCGACCCAGGACATCGCCAGCCGCATGGCCCGTTCCGATCACTTCGAGCCGTTGACGCTGCTCTCGGCATTGAGCGCGGTCACCGAGCACATCGGTCTGATCGCTACAGCGACCACCAGTTACAACGAGCCGTATCACGTCGCACGCAAGTTCGCTTCGCTCGATCACCTGAGCGGCGGGCGCGCCGGCTGGAATCTGGTGACCTCGGACAACGCGGCCGAAGCGCTGAATTTCGGGCGCGATGAACATATCGGCCATGCCGAACGCTACAGCCGTGCGCGCGAATTTCACCAGGTGGTCACCGGGCTTTGGGACAGTTGGGAGGACGATGCGTTTGTGCGCAACAAGGTCAGCGGCGCTTATTACGATCCCGCAAAGCTCCACGTGCTCGATCATGTCGGCGAGCATTTCCGGGTCAAAGGACCGCTGAATGTAGCCCGCTCGCCACAGGGCCAACCGGTGATCATCCAGGCCGGCTCTTCCGAAACCGGGCGCGAACTGGCGGCGCAAACGGCAGAAGTGGTGTTCACCGCGCAGACTTCGCTGGCCGCTGCTCAGACGTTTTATGCCGACATCAAAGGGCGCTTGAGCAAGTTCGGGCGCGATCGCGACGCGCTGAAAATCATGCCAGGCGTATATGTCGTGGTGGGTGCCACCGAGGCTCAGGCGCAGGAAAAGTCTGAAACGTTTCAGCAATTAGTCGAACCCGAGGTGGGCGTCGCGCTGCTTGGGCGTATGCTGGGCAACTTCGACTTGGCGAAGTATCCGCTGGACGGGCCGCTGCCTCTGTTGCCATTGACTGATAGCGGTCAGCAGAGCCGGCAGAAACTGCTGACCGAACTGGCGGGCCGGGAACAACTGACCCTCGCTGAACTCGGTCGAAAAATCGCCGGCGGGCGTGGGCATTACAGTCTCGTCGGTACGCCTGAGCAGATCGCCGATCGCCTGCAGGAGTGGTTTGAACAGGGCGCGGCGGATGGCTTCAATGTTCTGGTGCCGCACCTGCCGGGCGGACTGGAAGATTTCGCCAATGGCGTGGTGCCGGAACTGCAGCGGCGTGGGCTGTTCAGAACTGAATATGAGGGTCGGACGCTGCGCCAGAATCTGGGGCTGGGCCGACCCCGAAACAGATTTGTGTAATCGCTTATGTGGCGAGGGAGCTTGCTCCCGCTGGGCTGCGAAGCAGACCCAAAACCTGCAGGGTGCATTCATTCAGGTAGTACCGGGGTGGATGGATTTGCGGTTGCTGCGCAACCGAGCGGGAGCAAGCTCCCTCGCCACATAGTTTGGTTTCACCCCTCAATTTGCTGTATCAAACAAGAGAGGATTCGATGACTTACACCGCTGCCGAAAACCGCTACGACTCCATTCCTTACCGCCGCGTCGGCCGCAGCGGTCTGGTGTTGCCGGCGCTGTCGCTGGGCCTGTGGCACAACTTTGGCGACAGCACGCCGATCGACACCCAGCGCGCCTTGTTGCGCACCGCGTTCGACCTGGGTATCAACCACTTCGACCTCGCCAACAACTACGGTCCGCCCTATGGCAGCGCCGAGACCAATTTCGGTCGCCTGCTGCGCGAAGACTTCAAGCCCTACCGCGACGAACTGATCATCTCCAGCAAGGCCGGCTGGGACATGTGGCCCGGCCCTTACGGCCAGGGCGGTGGTTCACGCAAGTACGTGCTGGCCAGCCTCGACCAGAGCCTGCAACGCCTCGGTCTGGACTATGTGGATATCTTTTATTCGCACCGCTTTGACCCGGACACGCCGCTGGAAGAAACCGCCAGCGCCCTCGCCACTGCCGTGCAACAGGGCAAGGCGCTCTATATCGGTATCTCGTCTTACTCAGGGGTGAAAACCCGTGAAATGGCTGCACTGCTGAAAGAGTGGAAAGTGCCGTTGTTGATTCATCAACCGGCGTACAACCTGCTCAACCGCTGGGTGGAAAAGGACTTGCTGGACACCACCGATGAACTCGGTACCGGCGTGATTGCGTTCACACCGTTGGCGCAGGGTCTGCTGACCGACAAATACCTCAACGGCGTGCCGGCGGATGCGCGAGTCAATCGTCCGGGCGGCGGTTCGTTGCAGGCCTCGCATTTGTCCGAGGCCAACATTACCCATGTCCGGGCGCTGAATGAAATCGCCCGCCGTCGTGGTCAGAGCCTGGCGCAACTGGCGCTGGCATGGACACTGCGTGATTCGCGAGTGACCTCGGCGCTGATCGGCGCAAGCCGGCCGCAGCAGATCATCGAGAACGTCGGGGCCTTGAGCAACCTGAGCTTCAGCGCTGAGGAGCTGGCGGAGATTGACCGGTTTGCCCAGGAGGGCGGGATCAATCTTTGGGAAAAACCGTCGACGGCGGAATAAATGATGCCCGCGCCCGCTCTCTCGCCGCAGAGAGCGGGCGCGAGGTTTTCCGACGGCAAAGCGTCAGATCAAGCCGCCTTCCTCTTCGTCGATCAACTGGCTCAACCCGCCCAGCGCCTCACGCGCCTGCGTGCGGTCCATCAATTTGGCCTGGGCCGCCGGTGGCAGGTCGGTGACGCGGATCACGCCTTTCTGGGTCAGCACCTGAATCAGGTCGTCGAGGACCCGAATCATTTCAAAGTCGCTCTGCTTGAGCTGCCTGAGGCTGTTTTCCACCGCCTCGTTGGCGTACCACGCCTGGATTTCATGGTTATCGGCGGGCAGCGTTTCCGTGGCCTCGGCATAGGCCGCGGCTTCCACGCGAATCAACTGACCTTGCGCATCGCGTTGCACGTAAAACATTGAGCATCCCTCGGAAGTGAACCAGCGTCATGCTGTCAGCAGCATAGCCAACTGCGCGTCAGTATGCGGTGCGACGGCGAAATCGTCACCGGGGGTGATCGGCACAGATGCAGCGGCCGCCTCGAGGGCGGCCGCTTCATCCAGGCATCAGCTGTTGTTGTGGTCGACCTTGATGGTCGGGTCGCTGCCGGCGATCAGGTTGTGCAGGCTGGCGCTCGACCAGTTGTTGCCTTCGAGTTTGATCGTCACGTCTGGCGTGGCCGCGGCGGCGTCAGCCGAATTGAACTTGCCGCCCGAGCTGACTTGCAACGACGACACGCCATCGACCGTGGAGATCTTCAGGAAGTTGTCGATGGTGCTGCCGGTCTCGCCCTGCAACAGGTCGCGCAGGTCGATGCGGTCGCCTTCGCTGGCTTTGAAATCCTTGATCACATCATTACCGGTGTCGCCTGACTTCCAGACGAAGGTGTCGCCACCGGAACCGCCGATGAGGATGTCGTTGCCCCGACCGCCGATCAGCGTGTCGTTACCCGTACCGCCGAGCAGGATGTCATTGCCTTTGCCGCCGTCGAGCAGATCGTTGCCGCCGGAGCCGAACAGGATGTCATTGCCCGCGCCGCCCAGCAGCGTGTCGTTACCGTCATGCGCGCCGGACACATCGAACGCCTGATAGTGTTCGGTGATGTACTGGTGCACGTTGCTGGTGCTGACTTTGCTGACCTCGACCCCGGTTTCCTTGGCCACGAAGGCCTGCATCGCCTGATAACCCTCGCCGGCGATGCCGTTGAAACTCACCAGATCGCCGAACAGGATGTCATTGCCCTCACCACCGTTGACGGTGTCGCTGCCCGGCAGCGTTGCTTCGGTGTGACCGATGATCGAGTTGGCGAGGTCCTTCGGATCGATGTTGGTCTGTGGCGTCTTGTCCGAATCGTACGGCTTGAGGTCGCTGAGGCTGACGTCGTTGTTCAAGCCGATTGCTTCGACGCTCGATAATCCGCTGAGCAAGGCAAAGCCGCTGGCCGAGTTACTGGTCGTCGACGTGTTGGTGCTGTTGCCGGTACCGGCCAGGTTCGACAGCTCGTAAGTGCCGTCGCCTTGCGCATGAATGGTGCCCAGGTTACTGCTGCTCCAGCCCCACCACGAGTTGTAGGTTTGCAGGGTCACGGTGCCAGCGCTGTTGATCGTCAACGCGTGGGTGTTGTCGATGTAGGTGCTGAAGGTGTCGCCCGGCTTGTAGTTGCTGGTTTTCACCACATCATCGAGCTTCACATTGCCGTACAGCGTCGGGTTGGTCTGCTCGCCGCTCTGGTAGTAGGTCGGCTGGCCGTCGGTGATGAAGTAGGTGAGGTTCTTCGCCCCGGTGTTGGCCACAGCGTCAGCGCTCTGGAACCAGTTGGCCGTGGTCTTGAACACGTCCTCGTAGTTGGTGCCGCCGCCGGAACCCATCGAGTCCAGCACTGCCTTGAGCTGCGCCAGTGCGTTCGGATCATTGAGGTTCACCGACACCGACTTGTTGACCTGGGTATCGAAGTCGACGAGGAAGATGTTCACGGTGCCCGAGTTACTGCCGCCCAGACTTTGCTTGAGGCTGTTGAACACCGATGTCAGCGAGTCCTTGGCGGCGTTGAGCGAGGTGCTGCTCATGCTGCCGGAACTGTCGACCATGAACGCGATGTTGTAATTGGTGCCCGGCACCACGGTCAGACCGCCGATGTCGGCGACCATGATGTCGTTGCCGTCGGTGCCGTTGAAGGTGTCGTCGCCCGCCGTCGCAACCGTGGCGTTGTAGACCGCAGGCACCACGGTCACCGGGATGGTCGCGGTGCTGCTGGCCGAGCCGCCGACCTGTTCGGTGGACGTCGATGTCACGGTCAGGTTGAACTGGCCGTTGTAATAGGTCGGCGGGGTCACCGTCAGGGAGCCGAGGTTCCAGCCAGTGATATTGGCTTCGCCATTGCTCGCAGTGACGGTGAAGCTATGGCCGGCGCCATCGCTGAGGACCGAACCAACCGGGGCACCACTGATTTTCAGGCTCAGGGTTTCCGAGCCGTCGGTGTCGGTCAGCGCTGTGGTGATGGCCGACAGTTTCACCGTGGTGCCTTCGGCGCCCGTGTTGAGTTTGTAGCCGTCGTAATAGCCTTCGCCGTTGCTGCCGTGCAGATCGGAAACGGTCACGCCGGCATTGATCAGATCCTGCACGCCGGTGTAGATCGGCACACCCGCGTTGCTCAGGTCGATCGGCGCGCTGCCATTGACTGACAGGTTGACGTCGTAGCTGCCCGGGCCGCTCTGGTTGTGGTGGTAGATGTCCAGCGTGTAGTAGCCGCTGGTGGTCGGGGTGAACGAACCGTTGATCGCACCGCCCGCGCCCCAGGTCCCCGACGCCACGCTTTTGCCGCCGATGGTGATCAGCAGGCTGTCATCGGCGATGCCGCTGAAGGTGTAAGTCTTGCCGGCTTCCAGATAGATCAGGCCCGAGGTCTTCGATGCCGTGCCGGCGGCGACGCTGCCGTCCGACTGCACATTGGTGACGCTGCCGCTGGTGTTCGGTTTACCGGCACCGTCGATGACGTTTTTCAACGTGGTCGAGTCGGCGCCGTTACCGCTGGTGCCCAGGCCCGACAGGCCGGTCCAGACTTCCTTGATCAGTCCGGTGGACTTCACGCTGTTATCGGCCACGCCCACGGTCGGTGCGTCCGCCACGGGGGTGATGTCGATCTTGATTGTGCCGGTATTGCCCAGCGCCTGGCCGTCGGTGGGCTGGAACTTGATCTGCGCGTAGTCCGCCTGGTTGTTGCCCACACCGCTGCCGCCGTAACCGTTGGTGCCCGATTCATTGGCATCGGGCAGGAAGCGCAGTTTGCCGGCGTCGATATCGGCCTTGCTGAAGGTCTGGTTGGTGGCGACGTCTTTCCAGGTCGAACCGTCCAGATACTGCAGTTTGCCTTCGCCTGGCAGCTGGGTGATTTTCACGCCGAGGCTGCTGGCCGGGCTATCGACATCGCTCACACCGAAGGTCGACCAGCCAAGCACCAGCGGCGTGTCTTCGGTGCCGGTGACGTTGCCCGGCGCGGCGACCGGTGCATCGTTGACCGCCACCACGTTAACCGTGGTGGTCGCAGTGTTGGAGTAATTGCTGCCATCGGTCACCGTCACGGTGATGATGCGCGGCACGGTGCTCGGGTTTTCACTGCCGTTGGTGAAGCTGATGTTCTTGATGACCTGCATGTAGTCGGCCAGCGTCGCGTTGCCGGACAGCGTCAGGGTCACCGTGCCGTTGGTGCTGTTGGCGTTGATGGTGATGCCATTGACGCTGTTGCCCAGGTTCAGCGCATCGCCGTCCTGACGGTTGGTCAGTACCACGGTGGCGCCGGTCAGCAGGGTGCTGTCCGGGTCAGTGATGCTGAGGTCGGTGTCGGCAATCGACACGCCAGCGCCCGGGGTGTTCTCGGTGAACGTCACCTTGTAGTCGGCACCGGTGGCGCCGCTGGAATTGTTGGCGTCCAGGTCGAGCACGGGTGGTGCGTCGTTGTCGATGATCGAGGTGCTGACGCTGCCATTGGTGGCGCTGACGGCGAGGTTTTCAAAGTTGCCGCCGGTGGCCGAATCGATCTTGACCACGAAGTTCTCGGTGCCTTCGGTGATCTTGTCATCGAGAGTAGCGACGTTGAACTGCGCACTGCTGGCGCCCGCCGGGATCTTCACGGTGTACACACCGGTGAAGTCCGAACCGTCGGCGGCAGTACCGCTGTAGACGATTTTCAGGGTCACTTCGGTTTGCGCCGGGTGATTCAGGCTGACGGTGTAGCTGGCGGTCTGGCCTTCAGTCACCGAAGTGCTGCCGCTGATGCTGACGGTGGTGGTGTCGACGGTGTCGGTGACGGTTGTCACGGCTGGCGTTGTGCTCGGCACCAGGTTCTCGAAGTTGCCGCCAGTGGCGCTGCTGATCGTTGCCTGCACGGAACCGGCGTCTTTGTAGACGTCATCGGTTGGTGCTGGAACGGTCACGGTGCCGCTGGTTTTCCCGGCTTCAATGGTAATCGTGGCGCCGTTGGACAAGGTCACGGTGACTGGCGAGCCGGCGGCGTTGGTCAGTGTCGCGGTGTAAGTGATCTGACCGCCCTCGGCCACGGAACCGGTCGCACTCAGCGACAGAGTGGTGGTGTCGACGGTGTCGGTCACGTTTGTGCTGACCGGGGTTTTGTCGGCGACGAGGTTTTCGAAATTGCCACCGGTCGCGTTGGTGATCGAATTAACCAGCGGCGCGTGGCCGGTCAGTACATCGTTCGGCACGACGGCGGTCGCGGTGCCAGTGGTCTTGCCGATGTCGATCGTGATCTGCTGACCATTAGCCAGGGTTACGACCACTGGCGAGCCGGTGACGGGGGCTCCGACTGTTGCGGTGTAGACGACATTGCCACCTTCGGCCGCCGTAGCGGTCGCGGTCAGTTTTACGGTGGTGGTGTCGATCGTATCGGTGACGCTGGTGACGGCTGGTGTGCTGCTGGTGACCAGCTTCTCGAAGTTGCCGCCGGTGGCGTTGCTGATCGTTGCCTGCACCGAGCCGGCGTCTTTGTAGACGTCATCGGTTGGTGCTGGAACGGTGACATTACCGCTGGTTTCGCCAGCTTTGATGGTGATTACCGCGCCATTGGACAGGGTCACGGTCACTGGCGAGCCAGCGGCGTTGGTCAGGGTTGCGGTGTAAGTGATCTGACCGCCCTCGGCCACGGACCCGGTCGCACTCAGCGACAGGTTGGTGGTGTCGACGGTATCAGTCACGGTGGTGCTGACCGGGGTTTTGTCGGCGACGAGGTTTTCGAAGTTACCGCCGGTCACGTTGGTGATCGAATTGCTCAGCGAAGCCTGGCCAGTCAGCGCATCGTTCGGGGCGGTGAAGGTTACGGTGCCGGTGGTTTTGCCGACTTCGATGGTGATGTTCTGACCATTGGCCAATGTCACAACGACAGGTGAACCGGTCACTGGCGCGCCAACCGTCGCGGTGTACGTGACGATCCCGCCTTCGGCAACGTTGGTATCAGCCGTCAGCTTCACCGTTGAGGTATCGATGGTGTCGGTGACAGCTGTCACGGCTGGCGCAGTGCTTGGCACCAGGTTTTCGAAGTTGCCACCGGTGGCGGTGCTGATCGTTGCCTGAACCGAGCCAGCGTCTTTGTAAACGTCATCGGTTGGCGCTGGAACGGTTGCAGTGCCGCTGGTTTCGCCAGCCTTGATGGTGATCACGGCGCCGTTGCTCAGCGTCACGGTCACTGGCGAGCCTGCGGCATTGGTCAGGGTTGCGGTGTACGTAATCTGACCACCTTCAGCCACGGAGCCGGTCGCGCTCAGCGACAGGTTGGTGGTGTCGACGGTATCGGTGACAGTGGTGCTGACCGGAGTTTTGTCGGCAACGAGGTTTTCGAAGTTACCGCCGGTCACGTTGGTAATCGAGTTGCTCAGTGAAGCCTGACCAGTCAGCGCATCGTTCGGTGCGGTGAAGGTCACGCTGCCGGTGGTTTTGCCAACTTCGATGGTGATGTTCTGACCGTTGGCCAACGTCACGACGACTGGTGAACCGGTCACTGGCGCGCCAACCGTCGCGGAGTACGTGACGATCCCGCCTTCGGCAACGCTGGTATCAGCCGTCAGCTTCACCGTTGAGGTATCGATGGTGTCGGTGACAGCTGTCACGGCTGGCGCAGTGCTTGGCACTAGGTTTTCGAAGTTGCCACCGGTGGCGCTGCTGATGGTTGCCTGCACCGAACCGGCGTCTTTGTAGACGTCATCGGTTGGCGCTGGAACGGTTGCAGTGCCGCTGGTTTCGCCAGCTTTGATGGTGATTACCGCACCGTTGCTCAACGTCACGGTCACTGGCGAGCCAGCGGCATTGGTCAGGGTTGCGGTGTACGTAATCTGACCACCCTCGGCCACTGTGCCCGTCGCGGACAGCGACAGGTTGGTGGTGTCGACGGTATCGGTCACGGTGGTGCTGACTGGTGTTTTATCCGCCACAAGGTTTTCGAAGTTACCGCCAGTGACGTTGGTGATCGAATTGCTTAGCGACGCCTGTCCGGCCAGCGCATCGTTTGGTGCGGTGAAGGTCACGCTGCCGGTAGTTTTACCAACTTCGATGGTGATCTGCTGACCATTAGCCAGGGCCACCACCACGGGCGAACCGGTCACTGGTGCGCCAACGGTAGCGGTGTAAGTGATGGTCCCGCCTTCAGCCACCGAGGTATCGGCGGTCAGTTTGACGGTCGAGGTATCGATGGTGTCGGTGACAGTCGTCACAG
>NZ_JABWQR010000034.1:0-69482 GCF_014270125.1 Pseudomonas sp. SWRI99
GCGTCCCCTAGGGGACTCGAACCCCTGTTACCGCCGTGAAAGGGCGGTGTCCTAGGCCACTAGACGAAGGGGACACACTACAACATTCACTCCCTGCCGCGTTTCGCTGTGTGCTTTACGCTGCAAGTGGCGCGCATTCTATGGATGGATTGAGAGGTCGTCAACCCCCTGATATAAATTTATTTAAATCAATGACTTCGACCTGCTTTCCGGGCCGCGTAAGGCTTTTCCGTCGTCTGAATCCTGACGCCTATATTCCGCCACTCGCCAAGGCGTTATAGTCCGCCGTACGGTGATGGCAATCTGCACATCAAGCGCCAGCATTCATATAAGCAGGACGCGGCCGATACAGATTGCAGCAGCCGATCCAACCCGTCGAGCGGCGCTAGGCGCCTAAATGCCCAGCCACTACACTCGCATGCGAACCCTATAAAGAGGTCTTACCGGTGACACCACTCATGATCACCCTGCTAGTTGTAGCCGGGATCGCAATTCTGATCGCCATTGGCTACATGAACCATGTGGTGGAAAACAACAAACTGGAGAAGGCCCGCACCAAAGTCGAACTCAACGACCGCCTGCGCCGTTGCGGCGAACTGACCGAGACCTTCCCCGGCCAATTCATGACCCCGGCGCTCAAGCTGCTGCTGACCCGACTGGAACTGAACGTCTGCCAGCGCCTGCTGAATCTGGAGAAAACCAGTGCGACCACCAAGGCACGCATCAGCGAACTGAGCGCACTGGTCGCCCAGGGCGAATCGATACCGGTCAACAATCCACCAGCACCGATCATGACCGAAGCCAAAGCCAAAGACGTGCGCTTCCTGCTCGAAGCCCTCCACGGCCAAATCACCCGCGCCGCCCACGACGGCTTCCTGCCCCCGAACGAAGCCAAGCACTGGGTCCGTGAAGTCCGGCATATTCTGGTGCTGCTGCACATCGAATTCTTCAACAACCTCGGCCAGCAATCCCTGCAACAAAACCAGCCCGGCCAGGCTCGCCTCGCCTTCGAACGCGGCGTGCAATACCTGCGCAAACAACAGGATCCGCAGATCTACGCCGAACAACTGCAATACCTGGAAAAACTGCTGGCCCGCGCCAATGCCCAGGTCATGGACAAAATTGCGCCGGTTGAAGGTGAAGAGAATCAACTGACTGCCGGTCTGAAAGATGTCGAAGCGGATGCGGACTGGAAGAAGAAAGTCATTTACGACTAAGCCTGCAAGCTGCCAGAAAGCCACCGCGAGGTGGCTTTTTTGTGGGCGACGGAATTGACGCAGCAGTAATCCGAAGCCGCCATCGCGAGCAGGCTCGCTCCCACAGTTGAAATGAGTACATCCGCAAAAAACAGGTCGGCTGCCAGGCCGCCTTCGCTGGCAAGCCAGCTCCCACAGGGATTGCGGGTATCCGGGATAAATGGGGCGACTGTGACGACGCCATCGCGAGCAGGCTCGCTCCTACAGTTTGGGGCGGTGTGCATCTGCAAGAAACAGGTCGGCTGTCAGGCCGCCTTCGCGAGCAAGCTCACTCCCACAAAAAAAAAAAAAAACAACGCAAACCAGTCCAGCCCCTCGCGGCGAAGCCGCCCCACTCAACACAATGAGCGTTAGCTCGAGTACCGCTCTTGATCGTGGAGCCCGTCGGAAGGCTGAGCGCAGGGATTGATCCGGGCGTGGGAGCGCAGCGACCGTTTGGCGCAGCCAAACACAGCGAGAGGAGGTGCAGCGAAGCAAACCGGAGGCGCTGCGCCCGGATCGATCCCGGAGCGAAGGAACCCCGAGCCCCAGCGAGCGGGCCGAACGTCAGGGCAAAGCCTTTTGGTTCCTTTTTGGCGTCTGAAAAAGGGACTCGCCGTAAGGGCGAAACCGCCAGCCGCAACACCGCAAAAACGGATATTCACCCAAAACCCCAAGAGCCTGGTCGGCCCAAAGGCCGCCAAGTCAAAGCCGAAAATGCCCAACCATGGATTTCAACTCAACCCCCAACTGCGCCAGCTCAACGCTGGAAGCCGCATTCCCGCGCATCGCCACAGAAGAATGATCCGCACTCGCCCGAATACTGGTGACACTGCGATTGATCTCCTCGGCCACCGAACTCTGCTCCTCCGCCGCCGCAGCAATCTGCTGATTCATCTGCTGAATCAACGACACCGCCGCCGCAATGCTGCCCAGCGCACTCTCGGTCTGCAAGGCATCGCTGACCGCCAGCTTCACCAACTCGCCACTGCTGCGAATCTGCTGCACCGACGACTGCGCCGCCGCGCGCAAGGCACTGACCAGTCGCTCGATCTCCTCGGTCGACTGCTGCGTGCGCCGTGCCAGCGCGCGAACCTCATCAGCCACCACGGCAAAACCCCTGCCCTGCTCCCCGGCCCGAGCCGCCTCAATCGCCGCGTTCAACGCCAGCAGGTTGGTCTGCTCAGCGACACTCTTGATCACTCCAAGCACCGTACCGATATTCTGGATTTCGGCGCTGAGGCTTTCGATACTGGAACTGGCCGAGGTGGCCGAATCGGCCAATTGCTCAATACGCTCCATGCTTTGCCGCACCACCTGCTGACCGCTCTCGACCTTGCCCTCGGCGGTCTGTGCAGCCTGCGCCGCTTCTTCGGCGTTGCGTGCAACGTCATGCACGGTCGCGGTCATCTGATTCATGGCCGTAGCCACCTGCTCGGTTTCTTCCTTCTGACTGCTGACTTCCAGATTGGTCTGCTCGGTGACCGCCGACAGCGATTGCGCCGAACCGGCCAGGCGCTCGATACCCGCCTGCAAGCCGCTGACAATCGTGCCCAGACCCGCGCCCATCTGCTGCATCGCCAACATCAATTGGCCCATCTCATCACGGCGGTTCACCTCAACCGTCGCCGTCAGATCCCCGGCCGCGATCTGCTGCGCCACCGCAATCACATGGCGCAATGGCGCGACGATCAAGCGTGTGATGACCCATGCAGCGATCAACCCGACCAACAGCGCCAGTGCCGAGGAAGCGATGATCAGCAGGGTGTTTTTCTTCAGCTCGGCCTGCATGGCGGCATCCTCGGCGACATAGGCCTGATTCACCCGGTCCACCACTTGCGCGGCACGCTGATGCAGTTGTGTGTAAACCGTTTTTTCCTGTGCCAGCAAACCGGTGTATTCCGCCAGTTTGTCGTTGAATCCGGCAATGTGTCCCGACACTTCATTGAGCACGGTCAGATAGCCCTCATCCTTGACCGTGCTTTTCAGCGCTTCGGCCTGCGCCTGTGCCTGAGCGGCCTGTTCGATGTTGCCTTCGCCGGCGTTATCGGCGTCGCCCTTGCGGCTCTGATCGAGACGGACATGCGCTTCGTTCATCGCTTGCAGCATCAGCCGCGATACCTGGCTGACCTGATTCGCCTGCTCGATGAACTGGGCGCCGTCCTTGCCCTCGGTGTCTTTCAAGGTATAGGCACCATCATCGGCCAGCCCGGCTTGCAGCACATCGAGATTGTTGGCCACGCTGGACACCGACCAACTGGCCATTTCCAACGCCAGGTCCTTGGCCTGGCTCAGCGAGACGAACTCGTCAAACGCCTTGCGATAGGCCCCCAGTGCTTGCTCGACATCAGTCATCACCGGCACATTGGCCGGCGTTTGCGCCTTGAGTTCACCGGCCAGGGCCACCAGTCCGTCCACGCCTTCACGCAAGGCGTCGGCGGTTTTCGGGCTGCCGCGCAAGGCATATTCCTGTTCGAGCAGGCGCACCTTGAGCAAACCGCTATTGAGCGACGACATTTGCTTCAGCCCGTCGAAACGCAGGCTGATGGTTTGCAGGGACCAGACGCCAATGGCTGCCACCAGTGCGGTCAGCAGTAACACCAGCACAAAGCCGATACCCAGTTTGGTTGCCATACCGAGGTTGGCGAAACGTCCTTGCACGGCGGAAATCATTGCGCGTAGTCCCCAGCCAAAGTGTATTGCCGAAGATTCGCAACGGGCTTGAAACAGCACAAGTCTCTGGCGTCGGAATAATGGCAAAAAGCTACGCCCGCGTCGTTTTCAGAACGCTTGAGGTCGATCCACAGCGGTACTGCGAAAGAATTGTCGGGCGCGCGGGTCACAGGCGTAGGCCACATTGATGCGATGCCAATCACCGGTTTCGCCACTGGTGCTGTAGGCGTCAGCGGCTGACAGCACGACACCGCAGCGTTGAGCCTGTCGGCGCACGGCTTCCTGGTCGTTCATCCGCGAGCGCGCCCAAATGAACAACCCGCCAACCGGTTTAGCGAAAATCTCCCACTCGGCGTCTTCCAGCGCCTGCAAGGCCGCGGCGCGATCGGCATTCAGGCGCTGGCGCTGGCGCTGCACCAGTTTTCGGTAAGCGCCCGTTGCCATCAGGCTGGCCAATACCGCTTCGCAAAACCTTGAGCAGCCCAGGCCACTGATCATCTTGACCTGAGCCAGCCGCGTGACCAGTTCGCTCTCGGCAACGACAAAGCCGACCCGCAAGGAGCTGCTCAGGGTCTTGGAGAAGCTGCCGACGTAAATCACTCGTCCATCGTCGTCCAGCGCCGCCAGACGCACGCCATTACCGGTGTGCCAATCGGCGTAGACGTCATCTTCGATCACCCGCAAATCGTAAGTCTTGCTCAATTGCAGAATGTGCTGGGCCACGGCAGGCGTGAGGCAACTGCCGGTGGGATTGTGGTGGTGGCTGTTGATGAAGAGCGCGCTGGGTTGATACTGACGCAATAAAGCTTCGAGCATGTCGAGGTCCGGCCCGCTCGGCGTACGCCGGACCTCAAGCATGCGCACCCCATGCAACCGCAGCAGCTCGAACAGCGGCGCATAGCCGGGGGTTTCGACTACCACGCAATCACCGGCATTGAACAAGGTGCGCACGATCAGGTCGAGTGCGTGACTGGCGCCGCCAGTGCTCAACAGCTGCGTGCTGCGCGCCTCGATATTCAAGGTCTTGAGGCGTTTGGCAATTTGTTCGCGCAATGCGGGCAGGCCCAAAGGCGAACTGTAGTTGAACAGACTGGCCATATCGGTACGCGCCACTTCACGCAGTGCATAGCTGAGGTCGTCGGGCTCGCGCCAGCTCTGCGGCAAGCCGCCGGCGCCCAGTTTCAACCCGCCTGCCACTGCGCAGACGGCATCGCACCAGGCGTGTCGCCCAAGGAAAGGCGCCAGCTCTTCATCGGCGTTGAGCGTCGATGGCGATGCCGCCACGACAAACCCCGCGCCCTGCCGTGCCGTCAAAACCCCCTGCGATACCAGACGCTCGCACGCTTCCACCACACATGACTGGCTAAGCAGATTGCCTCGGGCGATTTGCCGAACGGAGGGCAGACGAGTGGCCGGCGGGACACCGCTCTGCAGGATCCAGTCAGTCAGCCCGTCCACAATCTGCTGTACGACCGGCACCATTGCCTGTCGGTCAATTCTCAATTCCATGAGCGCGCAAACTCCTGTCCGTTTTGCTGGGCGCAGTAAATCACAGCCACGCCGTACAGGCTGTGCGACAACGCCGCCAAAAGCGACCGTTCTAACTATTTGATACACATTGTTTAACGGATCATGGAACCTGGCAGGAACAAAAGACCCGCACGAATGCGGGTTCTGTATAGCAGCGTCGCTCAGAACGCGGTGACACCGCCATCCACCGCCAGCGAATGCCCCGTGGTGAAGGCTGCGCCATCGCTGCACAAGTACAGCACCGCGCTGGCGATTTCTTCGACCTTGCCGATGCGGCCGACCGGGTGCATCGCATTGGCGAATTCGCCTTTTTTCGGATCAGCCTCGTAGGCGCGGCGAAACATGTCGGTGTCGATCACGGCCGGGCACACGGCGTTGACACGGATTTTCTTCTTCGCATATTCAATCGCCGCCGATTTGGTCAGGCCGATCACTGCGTGCTTCGACGCCGCGTAAATACTCATCTTCGGCGCCGCGCCCAATCCGGCAACCGACGCCGTGTTGACGATCGCCCCGCCGCCCTGAGCCAGCAGCAACGGCAGTTGATACTTCATGCACAGCCAGACGCCTTTGACGTTGACGCCCATGATCGCGTCGAATTCATCCATGGAGCCCTCGGCCAGTTTGCCTTTCTCGATCTCAATTCCGGCGTTGTTGAAGGCATAGTCGAGACGGCCGTAAGTATTGATGACCTCGTCCATCAGATTTTTCACTTCGCTTTCGACCGTAACGTTGCAACGCACGAAGGTCGCTTCGCCACCCGCCGTACGAATCAGCGCCACGGTGCCCTCGCCCCCGGCCGCATCGAGATCGGCGACCACCACTTTCAGCCCTTCGGCAGCGAACGCCTGGGCCGTCGCGCGGCCAATCCCGTTGGCAGCACCGGTGATGACGGCAACCTGACCGGAAAACGTCATGCTCATTGTTATGTCCTCGAACGCAAAGTGGCAGGGTGAGTAGCGCCACAGCATAGCGACAGGGGATTACGCCGCGTCAGCACTATCAGAAGGCTGTTTGGGTCCTCATGCGCCACAGTGATTAACCTGTGGCGGGGACTATCACTGCACTGGATCGGAATGCATTCGCCGCATCGGCCAACCTTGCGACATCGCCGCCGAAGGACTATCAACAAGGCTTCATTCCGTTCGAGTGCCAGTCATGACCAACCAGACCAATCGCCAGTTCCTGCTCGCCAAACGCCCCGTCGGCGCCGCCACCCGCGAGACGTTCACTTTTCAGGAAGTGCCGGTCGGCGAGCCGGCGGCGGGACAGATCCTGGTCAAGAACGAATACCTGTCCCTCGACCCGGCCATGCGCGGCTGGATGAACGAAGGCAAGTCCTACATTCCGCCGGTCGCTATCGGTGAGGTCATGCGCGCGCTGGGCGTGGGAAAAGTCGTCGCGTCGAACAATCCGGGATTTGCCGTCGGCGACTACGTTAACGGCGCCCTTGGCGTTCAGGATTTTTTCCTCGGCGAGCCAAGAGGTTTCTACAAGGTCGATCCGAAACTCGCACCGTTGCCGGTGTATCTGTCAGCGCTGGGCATGACCGGTATGACCGCCTACTTCGCCCTGCTGGATGTCGGCGCGCCCAAGGCTGGCGACACTGTGGTGTTGTCCGGCGCGGCCGGCGCGGTGGGCAGCATTGCCGGCCAGATTGCCAAGATCAAGGGCTGCCGCGTGGTCGGCATCGCGGGGGGCGCCGACAAGTGCAAATTCCTCATCGACGAGCTGGGTTTCGACGGCGCCATCGACTACAAATCCGAAGAGGTCGTGGCCGGCCTTAAACGCGAATGCCCGAAAGGTGTCGACGTGTACTTCGATAACGTTGGCGGCGATATTCTCGACGCGGTCCTCAGCCGCCTGAACATGAAAGCACGGGTTGTAATCTGCGGTGCGATCAGCCAGTACAACAATAAAGAGGCGGTCAAAGGCCCGGCCAACTACCTGTCACTGCTGGTCAACCGTGCGCGCATGGAAGGTTTTGTGGTGATGGACTATGCCGCGCAATTCGCCAGTGCCGCACAGGAAATGGCCGGCTGGATGGCCAAGGGGCAGCTCAAGAGCAAAGAACACATCGTCGAAGGCTTGGAGACCTTTCCGGAGACGCTGATGAAACTGTTCAGCGGCGAGAACTTTGGCAAGTTGGTGTTGAAAATCTAAAACCACCGCGGACCAAATGTAGGAGTGAGCCTGCTCGCGATAGCGGTGTGTCAGCCAACATTAACGTTGTTTGACGCACCGCGATCGCGGTGCGTCAAACAACGTTAATGTTGGCTGACACACCGCTATCGCGAGCAGGCTCACTCCTACATTGTTTTGCGGTGTTACTCAGGCGATTTCGGCTACAACCGCAGCCAATGCCTTGGCCGGATCCGCCGCCTGGCTGATCGGACGGCCGATCACCAGATAATCGGAACCGGCATCCAGCGCCTGACGCGGGGTCAGAATACGGCGCTGATCGTCCTGCGCGCTGCCCGCCGGACGAATCCCCGGGGTTACCAGTTGCAACGACGGGTGCGCGGTTTTCAGCGCCTGGGCTTCCAGCGCCGAACACACCAGACCGTCCATCCCGGCCTTCTCGGCCAGTGCCGCCAGCCGCAGCACCTGCTCCTGCGGCTCGATGTCCAGACCGATACCGGCCAGATCTTCGCGCTCCATGGAGGTCAGCACGGTCACGCCGATCAGCAGCGGTTGCGGGCCGCTGCGCTTGTCCAGTTCTTCACGGCAGGCGGCCATCATGCGCAGGCCACCGGAGCAATGGACGTTGACCATCCACACGCCCATTTCCGCGGCGGCTTTCACGGCCATCGCCGTGGTGTTGGGAATGTCGTGGAATTTCAAATCGAGAAAGACTTCAAAGCCCTTGTCACGCAGGGTGCCGACGATTTCCGCGGCACAACTGGTGAACAGTTCCTTGCCCACTTTGACCCGGCACAGCTTCGGGTCCAACTGGTCGGCCAGCTTCAGTGCGGCGTCACGGGTGGGGAAATCCAGGGCGACGATGATAGGAGTCTGGCAGGCGGACATGAATGGGCTCTCAGGCAGGTCGAAATCGGCGCGCATTGTAGCGGAACCGGCGGCGGCGCGGCACCCGATGATCGGTAAATCGTCGCGCCGACCGTGATCAGCATAGCGCCCGCTGCTATTGTGTCGACTCCGATACACAGCCGACATCTGATCAACAAGCGTCGGCGCTAGCCTCGCCAGCCGCAATACGCCCTTACATCAGCACTTCCCGCCTCTTGGGTGGACGCCTATGCTGAAACCACAACCTCGCGGCCCATCTTTGTGGTTGGCGGCCTACTGGCAGATGAACATCCCATGCACAACAACCCTGCGACTGCGACGGACGAGCCGAAAGACGACAAGCGCTGGAGCATCCGCGCACTGATCGTCGACGACGACGTGCCGATCCGCGAGCTGATGATCGACTACCTCGCCCGCTTCAACATCCACGCCAGCGGCGTCACCGACGGCGCAGCGATGCGTCAGGCCATGCAGGCCGAGCGCTACGACGTGGTCGTCCTCGACCTGATGCTGCCCGGCGAAGACGGCTTGTCGCTGTGCCGCTGGCTGCGCGCCGAATCGGACATCCCGATCCTGATGCTCACCGCACGTTGCGAACCGACCGACCGCATCATCGGCCTGGAACTGGGCGCCGATGACTACATGGCCAAACCGTTCGAACCGCGCGAACTGGTCGCACGCATCCAGACCATTCTGCGCCGGGTGCGCGATGACCGCAGCGAACAGCGCTCGAACATCCGGTTCGACAACTGGCGCCTGAACAGCGTGCTGCGCCAACTGGTGGCCGACGATGGCCTTGTGGTCCCGCTGTCCAACGCCGAATTTCGCTTGCTCTGGGTCTTCATCGAACGCCCGCGCCGAGTGCTGAGCCGCGAGCAACTGCTCGATGCCGCCCGTGGCCGCTCGATCGAAGCGTTCGACCGCAGTATCGATTTGCTGGTCTCGCGCTTGCGGCAGAAACTGGGCGACGACCCGAAAGCTCCGCACCTGATCAAGACCGTACGCGGTGAGGGTTACCTGTTCGACGCGCGGGACATCGGCTGATGCGGCTGCGCCTGGACACGCTGTTCGGCCGCCTGTTTGGCGTGCTGTTTGTCGCCATCGTCCTGGCGCATCTGCTGGCGTTCACCTGGTTCAAGCTCTACGGCCCGCCCCCGCCGCCGCCCTCTGCGCCGTTTTCCCAAGGGATCGACGGGCAAGCACCCGCACACGACCCCCGCTACCCGCCACGTCCGCGTCCCTGGTTCGGTGGCCCGATCGTACCGCTGACTTTCCAGTTCATCACCTTGATGATCGCGGCCTGGTATGGCGCCAAACTGCTCAGCCGCCCGATCCAGCGTTTGAGCGACGCCGCCGAACGCCTCAGCGAAGACCTCGACAGCCCGCCACTCGACGAATCCGGGCCACGGGAAGCGCGGCAAGCGGCGTACACCTTCAACCTGATGCAACAGCGCATTCGCGAACAGGTACAACAACGCGCACGCATGCTCGGCGCCGTCTCCCACGATTTGCGCACACCGCTGTCACGCCTGAAACTGCGCCTGGAAAACATCAGCGACGACAAACTGCAAAGCCAGATGCGCCAGGACCTCGACGACATGATCGACATGCTCGATGCCACCCTGACGTATCTGCACGAACAGCGCACCAGCGAAGCACTGCAGTTGATGGACGTGCAGGCACTGGTCGAATCACTGTGCGAAAACGCCCAGGACCAAGGCGCGGACGTTCAAGTCAGCGGCCATTGCCATCCCTTGCCAGTGCAACCGATGGCGCTGCGCTCGTGTATCAACAACCTGTTGGACAACGCCCTGCGCTATGCCGGGCAGGCGAGAATCGAACTGCAAGACCTGCCCGGGCAACTGCTGATCCGCGTGATCGACCACGGCCCGGGGATTGCCGAGGACAAGCGCGAGGCCGTTTTCGAACCGTTTTATCGGCTGGAAGGTTCGCGCAACCGCAACTCAGGAGGGGTGGGCCTGGGCATGACCATTGCCCAAGAGGCGGCGCAGCGGCTGGGTGGGCAACTGAATCTGGAAGAAACTCTGGGCGGCGGGTTGACCGCCATTGTTCGCCTGCCACGGGGCTGAGCCTCACCCAGTCATGTGAGAGCGAGCCTGCTCGCGAAGGCATCGGTTGATTCAATATCTCTGTGGGGTTTGACGGCCTCTTCGCGAGCAGGCTCGCTCCCACACTTGAAATGAGTACATCTGCAAGAGACAGGTCGGCTGTCAGGCCGTTTTCGCTGGCAAGCCAGCTGCCACAGGGACTGTGTTTATCTTCGAAGCAAATGGTGTCTGTACCGGCGCTATCGCGAGCAGGCTCACTCCTACAGTTTGGAGCGGTGTACATCTGCAAGAGGCAGGTCGGCTGTCAGGCCGCCTTCGCGAGCAGGCCCCCACAGAAAAGCAAAAGCAAAGCAACCGCGTTAGCTCCCAACCACTCAACACAATGAGCGTTAGCTCGAGTACCGCTTTTGCCTCTCACCACTCAACACAATGAGCGTTAGCTCGAGTAAGGCTTTTGATCTTGATGCACGGCGCCCGTCGGAAGGCTGAGCGGAGGGATTGATCCGGGGGTGGGAGCGCAGCGACCGTTTGGCGCAGCCAAACACAGCGAGAGGAGGTGCAGCGAAGCAAACCGGAGACGCTGCGCCCGGATCGATCCCGCAGCGAAGGCACCCCGAGCCACAGCGAGGGGCCGCACGTCAGGGCAAAAGGCCTTTGGTTACTTTGGGCCCCCAAAGTCACCCGCCGTAAGGGCGGAACCCTGAGTAGCCGCTACCGCAGCAACGGATATGTACCCCCAAAAAACCCAAAGCCTGGCCGGCCCAAAGGCCGCCAAGCCCTAAACCACCCGAGCCTGACTCTTGCTCCAGTCGGTCAACAGACTATAAGCCACCGCCAACAACGTAGGCCCGATAAACAACCCGATAAACCCAAACGCAATCAACCCGCCAAACACCCCGAGCAACACAATCACCAGCGGCAGATTCCCCCCGCGGCTGATCAGATACGGCTTGAGCACATTGTCCACGCCACTGATGATGAACGTCCCCCAGATCCCGAGAAACACCGCCATCCCGTACTCGCCCTTCCACGCCAGCCAGGCGGTGGCCGGAACCCACACCAGCGGCGGCCCCATCGGAATCAGACTCAACAGAAACGTCACGATCCCCAGTACCAGCGCCCCCGGCACCCCGGCAATAAAAAAGCCGATCAACGCCAGCACCGCTTGCGCAGCCGCAGTCCCGATCACGCCATTGACCACCCGCTGCACCGTACCGGCCACCAACTCGATGTAGTACCCGGCACGATCACCGATCAGCCGTTCGAGCAGGCTGTGCACGAACGCCGCCAGCCGCGGCCCATCACGGTAGAAAAAGAACACGAAGACGATACTCAGCGTCAGCTCGAGAATCCCGCCGCCAATCTGCGCACTGCGCGCCAGCAACCAATTACCGACCTGACCCAGATAGGGTTTGATCGAGACCATCAACGCCGCGCCCTGTTGATCGATGCTGTCCCACATGCCCACCAGCCGCTCACCGACGAAAGGCACACCGCCGAGCCAGGTCGGCGCCTCCGGCAGACCGTCGACCTGCACATCCTTGATGAACGCCGTGGCATCACGGACATGATCGGCCAGGTTGAACCCCAGCCACACCAGCGGCGCCGCCACCAGCAACATCCAGCCCAGCGTCAGGATCGCCGCGGCCAGCGATTCACGGCCATTGAGCCAACGGGTCAACAGCCGCATCAGCGGCCAGCTGGCGAATGCCAGCACCGCGCCCCAGAACAGCGCCGACCAGAACGGCGCCATCACCCACAGGCTGGCACCAAACAACACCAGCAGCAGAATCTGCACCAGCAGGCGATCGTTATTGAGCATGGAGGGTCTCGAAAATAGTCAGTCAGGCCAAGAGTAGGCGAACACCTCGCCGGTGTTCGCCGATACAGCTTATCGCAACAGGTGGATGCGCAGTCCGGCGCCTTCGAGATTACCGGTTTCCATGCGTGCCGCGCGTACGCCCTGATTGATCAGCGCCTGGCGCCAGGCTTCGGCCTTGGGCCCGGAGACCGTGACCCGTAAGGTAGTGTCGAGATTGAGGCTGCGGGAAATCAAGCGTAACCAAGGCTCACCCGGCTCATCCACTCGATCGGGGAAATCCAGCTCGCCGGTACTCTTGAGCTGACGCAACAAGGTCGCCGAGGTCGGCAGCAACTCGCCCAACGGCGCGTTCGCCTCGAACTGTTCGACGTGCAGATAGGCTTTGCGATTGCCGCGCGTGATGCTGTAGAGCGCCACGAGTGTGTTGTCCCTCGGCGCCGCCAGCCTCAGCAACAGGTACGCCTGTTGCTCATCGGAACCGTACAGCTTGGCATTGCCGAATACCTCGTTGGCCCACAGGCTGCTCTCTCCGCAGTCGCGGGCCTGACACCAGAACAGCAACTCGGCATCCTGCTTTTGCAGGGCCTGGCGGGCGGCGGTGAATGCGTCGGTGGCGGAATGTTCGGGCGGCAACTCGTAGGTCACCGAAGTGGTCTGGCCACGCGCGGTCACTTGCCCGTCGAAGCGCAGTTGGCCGCTGATCTTGCGGATCGAACCCAGCGGATAGATTCTTTCCAGCTCGACGGCAGGCCGATAGTCGACGATTTGCGCATCGGCCAGACGCGGCACGATCGGCAAATCCTGACTGCCCGGCACATCCGCGGCGAACGAAAAGCAACTGATAGAACACAGCGCCAGCAGACTGAGTGAGCGCTTGGTCAGGCTCATCGGATCGCCAAGGCGTGGCAAATCGGGGGTGCAGCGGTGTAGACATCCATCGTGGTTATCTCCCATTTCAACCCGCCCAGCCTCGGCAGTTGCCCGCAGCAAGTCAAGGAATGGCGAAGAAGCGATTGAAACAGTCTGCGACAAGATCCGCGCCGGCCTCGTCGTTCAGGTGCAAATGGTGTCCGCCCGGCAGCTGTTCATGGCTAAAGGGCAGACGCTCCAGCAGTTCGGGATGCCTGGCCAGCATGCCGTCAGCCGCAACCACCAGGTGCGCCGGACAACTGACTCGAAGCGCGAACGCCATCGCCTGTTCCTCGGTCAGGCGCAGCGGCGATGGCAGGGTCAGGCGATTATCGGTGCGCCAGGTATAACCGCCGGGCACCGGCATCAGACCGCGCTGGGCCAGCAGCTCGGCCGCTTCGCGACTGACCGCCACCAGGCCTTTCATGCGCGCTTCGATCGCTCGGTCGAGTGTGGTGTAGACCGGTTTGCGTTTTTCCCGCAGATCCAGTTGGGCTTGCAGGGCCATGCCCATCCGCTCGGCAGCGTTTTCGCCTTTGTCGGTCGGTGGAATCACCCCATCGATCAGCGCCAGATGGCTGATCCGCTCCGGCAGCGATCCCGCCAGCACCATCGACACGATAGCGCCCATCGAATGCCCGAGCAGGCCGAAACGCTTCCAGCCCAGTTGCTCGGCGACCTGCAAAACGTCGTGGGCGTAATCCCACAGCGCATAGCCGGCGCCGTTCGGCCGGTGCCCGGAATGTCCGTGTCCGGCCATGTCCAGCGCAATGATGCGCAAGCCTTTGAGTTTGGGCGCAAGGCGGGCAAAACTGTTGGCGTTATCGAGCCAGCCGTGCAGGGCGATCACCGGCAAGCCGTTCTCGGGGCCGAACAAATGCGCCGCCAGTTCAATATGCGGCAAGCTCAGACGCACTTCTTCGAAGGTCGGGCTCATGCGCAATCCTGAGCCTGACGGCTTTCCCAGCGAGCGAACAGACTCTTGAGTAACCGCGCGGTGTCCTGCGGGCGCTCAAGCGGAAACATGTGCCCGCCGGGCATGCTCAGCGCCTCGCCTTGTGGCAGACGCGAAACAAAACGGGTGTGGTGACGCATCACCACACGGCTTTTGTGTCCGCGCACCACGGCCAGCGGCACCTGCAATTGCCGGGTGCGCCCGGGACTGGTGTGCGGCACGCCCCGATAAATGCTGATTTCAGTGGCCGGGTCGAAACGCAGCCGCAGCTTGTCGTCTACCCGATGCAGCCCGTGTTGCAGGTAGGCATCGAAGCATTCGGGGTCGAAACCGCGAAACAGGCTTTTGCCGGCAAAGTAACTGCGTGCGCTGTCAAGATCGGCGAACTCTTCACGACGCCCGAGCGTACGCCCGGCCGGGGTCAGCCGGTCGATGAACCCGAAGCGCTTGGCCGCACGAATCACCCATTGATCGGTGCGGGTCAGCACTGGCGAATCGAGCATCACCACCCCGCGATACAGCTCAGGACAACGCAACGCCGCGTGCAAATGGAGTACGCCACCAAAGGAATGACCGACGCCCCACACCGGTTGGTCCTGCTGCTGCAAGTGATGGATCAGTTCATCGACCAGGTTGTACCAGTTGTCATCCGCCGGAAAACGCGGGTCATGGGCGTGCTGCTGTAGATGTGCAACCCGGTACTCGGGCGCCAGCGCCGCGAACAACTTGCCATAGGTGCCCGAGGGAAAGCCGTTGGCGTGGGCGAAAAAGATCGGTTGCGACATGCGGGCAAATCCAGTGGGCGAAAACATGAGGATGATTGTCCGCAAGACCCGCGCGGACAGCAATGACCGTAACGGCCACGAATAGTGGCGATGTTGTTTTATCCATACTGACGTCAGGCCAGTCGTCGCAAACTTCGACGACCTGTAATTTCTGACAGTTGACCGCTGGCTTCCTGTGCACGATAAACGAATCAGGTCCACGAACTCGGGATGGCTGCTTCATGCACACGCATACACCGACGGTTTCCGTGATGGATTCACGTGGGCTGAACATTGCCACGGTGTCCTATTGTCGTGTAACCCCAGGTGGGCCGACCGACCCGCGTATTTATCGCCAACGCTACAACGCTGCCGGTCGACTGACTGACGCCTGCGATCCACGCCTGTATGCGCTGCAACAGCGCGAACCGGATGCCCGCCCAAACCTGAAGTTGATTTCCAGCCTCTCCGGCCGGTCCCTTTCAAGCGACAGTGTTGATGGCGCACTTCGGCTGACCTTGCCAGGCGCGGCAGGACAACGCCTCATCGAGTGGGACGGGCAGATGACGCAGACGCTGACCTTCTATGACTTGCGGCTGCGTCCCATCAGTCTCGTTGAACAGGTACTGGGCACAAGTGCCAGAAACAGCGGTTTTTTCAGTTACGGCGACAGCTCGCCATCGTGCGCAGCGCACAACCAATGCGACCGCATGATTCGCCATGATGACAGTGCTGGAAGCGAGTTTTTTCCTGAATACACCCTCAACGGTGAGCCAATCAGGTGTGTACGGCATTTTCTCAGTGAAATTAACGAGCCGGACTGGCCGCCAGCCTTGGCGGAAAGAGACCTGCTCCACGAGTCCGGGAGTGGTGCAACTACCCATGTCTGCTATAACGCCTTGGGGGAGACGATCAGCCAGCAAGACGCCATGAGCAATCAAAAGCGACTCCAACTGAACGTCGCCGGACAACTCAAGCAAATCAGTCTGAAAGTCGCGCAAGACTCGCATCCCAGACTGTTGCTGCACGACATCCAGTACAACGCGGACGATCAGGTGGTGCGCCAAGCGGCCGCCAATGGCGTGATAAGCCAGAATTCCTACGATCCACAGAGCGGTCGACTTGTTGAGATCATTGCCGGAACGGACGGGCGCCCTGCCCTGCAACATCTGCTCTATCGCTACGATCCAGTCGGCAACATCCTCAGTGTCGAGGATATGGCCCAGCCCACGCGCTTTTTTCGCAACCAGACGATCAACCCTGTTTCGTCGTTTATTTATGACAGCCTCTACCAATTGATCGGTGCCACGGGCTGGCAGCGAAGCAGCACGGTCAATGGTCCCGCGGAGCCGATCTTCAGCTCTCCACCAGATTCCGCCCAGCTCGAAAACTACCGCCAGACGTACACCTATGATGAGGCCGGCAACCTCACCACCCTGGTTCATAGTGCCGCAAGCAAGAGTTGGACGCAGCGCACGGCGATTTCCAGATACAGCAATCGCGGCATGGAACAAACGATCAGCGGCACACTGCCCGACGAACTGGAAATTGCCGCCGGCTTCGATATCAACGGCAACCGGAAAACGCTCCAGCCCGGCCAGATATTGCAGTGGAGTGCTGGCGGACGATTGCTCCAGGTCGATCAGGTCAGGCGCAAGGATGCTGCAAACGACTGCGAACGCTATGTGTACGACGGCGCGGGTCAGCGCAAGCGCAAAGTCCGCCTCGTACAAACGGCGGCGATCGTGCAACAGCATGAAACGCGCTATCTGCCAGAGCTGGAAATACGCAATAGAGCCGATGAAACCTTGCAGGTCATTTCAGTGCAGGCAGGACGTTGTGCTGTTGAAGTCCTGCACTGGGCTACCGAGGGCATGGTTGCCGATCAGTATCGCTACCAGTTCAGCAATCATCTGGGCTCGAACATGCTGGTGCTCGACGATCAGGGCAACACTATTTGTGAAGAGAACTATTTTCCCTACGGTGGCACCTCGTGGTGGGCAGGGCCCGATCAGGTACAGGCCCGTTACAAGACCCGCCGCTACGCAGGCCAGGAGCTTGATGCCACCGGCCTTTATTATTATGGCCAGCGTTTCTATGCGCCTTGGTTGATGCGCTGGATCAGCCCGGATCCGGTGGGCATCACCGATGGTATGAATCGATACTTGATGGTGCGCGGCAATCCCGTCAGGTTTGTCGACCGCCAAGGACTGACCGGATTGGATACCGCCAGGGCAGCGGGTGCGACAGCCACGCGAGAGTTTGTCAGCGCAGCTTTTGCCACTGCCGCGCAAGCGGCATTCGTGGGTTTCCTGCCGCCGGCGAACGTTGCGGTGAGCATTGGAGGTGCTTTGGCGGGTGCCGTAACGGGTGGCATAAGCGGCTATGCCGGTGCCAACTGGGCGCAAAGCTCTATGCACATCAGTTCCCCGGCAGATTGGGGACCTCTGGCTGCGAAAATCGGCGGTGCTGTAATAGGTGCGGCCCTGGGCGCCGCGCCGTCCCTGCTCGGCATGCTCGATCCACGCGGGAATGCAGCCGCGGCGGGCCAGATTGGCAGCGCCTTCGGTACCCTGTTTCGTGAAATGTCGGCGCAGTATCTGGCCAATGCCGGCCCGAGCAACCCCGCTGTGGGCCGTGTCGATCCGCTCACGGGAGCGGCCAGCGTAGCTGGCGCAGGGTTGGCAGCAGGCGCCACCGGGTTCGGCGGCTCAACGCTGTTTGGCACGGATGCAACCGGAAATGTGTTGCAGTCCGTTCTTTCCGTCTCGGCAGTCACGGCTGCCAGTGCTGCCGCTGCCTCAGTCGTGAGAGGGCTGAGGGGAACCCCGACCATCCCCTCGAATGATCGCGAACCGACCTTCAATCAGGAAAACGCCGTGGTCGGCTACAGCAGCCGTCATTTCTTTTTATCGTTGGGGCAGGTCGCCAATCTGGCTTTATCACAGATCCCTGGCTACGACACGTTGGACCCACACACCCGAACGGCGGTGAGCCGTGCAGTCGTGAGCGCGATCGGCGACATACGCTCGACGTTTGTCACGATTGCCAAGCCTGGCCTGAGCGCAGAACTGGGAAGAACTTCGTGGGACGTTGAAAAAAACGAGGTCGGTGCCGAAAGCCCACCAACCGACGTCGACCAGGTCTACTTCGTTAGCGAAACCAGTCCTGGTCAGCGAAAATATTCCCGAGCACAACTCAACTTTTAAGCAAGCTGATGCTATCGCCTTACCGCTGCCATCACCGCAGCGGCGGCTGCTCTCCCAGCGGCACCACCGCCATGGTCAGGCGCGACACGCAACTGGCCTTGCCTTCGTCGCCGGTCAGGCGGATATCCCAGACATGGGTGGTGCGGCCAATGTGAATCGGCGTGGCCACCGCTGTCACCCGTCCACTGCGCAATCCGCGCAGGTGGTTGGCGTTGATCTCCAGCCCCACGCAGTAAAACTTGCTGGCATCGATACACAGATAACTGGCCATCGAACCGACAGTTTCCGCCAACACCACCGAGGCGCCGCCGTGCAGCAAACCGTACGGTTGGTGAGTGCGATGATCGATGACCATGCTCGCCGTCAGCGACTGCTCGTCGAATGCTTCGAAGCGGATGTCGAGCACTTCACCAATGGTATTTTTCTGGATCGCGTTCAACTGCTCGATGTTTGGAATGGTACGCCACAGGCTCATTGCAGACTTCCCTTGTTGTTTTAGTCGTCGCTCAATCCTGCCACAGCACTGCCTCGCGGCGCTCGCTCCATTCTTCGAAACGGGCGCCATAACGGTCTTCGATCACGTTGCGCTTGATTTTCAGGGTCGGCGTGAGAAAGCCGTTTTCCACGGCCCAGCTGTCCTTGACCACCACCAGCCGGTGCAGGCGCTCATGCTTGTCGAGCACAGCATTGACCTCCTCCAGCAGTTTTTCCAGGCTCGTCTGCAGACTCACCCGCCCCTCGTCCTGGCTGACCGAGGACAGCACACACAAGCCTAACGGCGCACTCAAACCATCGCCCACCACACAGACCTGTTCGATTCGCGAATGCACCGCCAGGCGATTCTCGATGGGCGCCGGCGCGACATATTTGCCTTTGCTGGTCTTGAAGATTTCCTTGAGCCGCCCGGTCAGGCGCAGGCGCCCTTCGCTGTCCTGCTCGCCCTTGTCGCCGGTGCGCAGAAAGCCGTCTTCGGTCAGGGTCTCGGCGGTTTTTTGCGGTTCCTTGAAATAGCCGAGCATGTTCGCCCGGCTGCGCACTTGCACTTCGCCGGACGCATCGATGCGCACTTCAACCTCCGGACAAGGTTTGCCAATCCAGCCTTGTCGGTACTCGCCGGGCAGGCAGATATGCGAGTAGCCGCAACCCTCGGTCATGCCGTAGACCTCCAGCACATCGAGGCCGAGTTTCTGATACCAGGCGAGCAGGGTCGGCGGCACGGGCGCGGCGCCGGACAGCGCCACGCGCAAGGCATCCAGCCCCAGACCCGCCAGCACCTTGTGCCCGACCCGTTTGCCAATCAACGGCAGGCCGAGGAGAAAATCCAGACGTTTCGCCGGGATCTTGCTGTACACGCCCATCTGGAACTTGGTCCAGATGCGCGGCACGCCGAACATCGCGGTCGGCCGCGCCCGCTTGAGGTCGATGATGAAAGTATCGAGGCTCTCAGCGAAAAATACCGTCTGCCCGGTGTAGATCGACGCCAGCTCGACAAACATGCGTTCGGCGACATGGCACAGCGGCAAATACGACAGCAGTCGATCGTCCTCGTTGAGACCGAACAACTGCGTGCCGCGACTGGTGGCGAAACCAAGATTAGCGAAACTGTGCATCACGCCCTTGGGCAGGCCAGTGGTGCCAGAGGTGTAAATAATGGTCGCCAGTTGCTCGGCGGCGGGACGCGGGTCGTCCTGAATCGGCGAACAACCTTGCAGGTCCGCCCAACTGAAATCGAACGCGCCGGGCGGGTGCAGCGGCAGGCTGATGGTTGGCAAACCCACCGGCACGCCTTCGGACATGTCCGCCCAGTCATCGAGTTTGCCGATGAACGCCAGCGCGCTTTGCGAGTGAGTGAGCACCTGCGCCACCGATTCGGCCGTGAGGTTGGGGTACAGCGGCACCGAGACGTGTCCGGCCATCCAGATCGCCAGGTCGGCAATGATCCAGTGCGCGCAATTTTTCGAGATCAGCGCGATATGACTGCCGGACGGCAATTCGCGGGCGCGTAGCCAGTGCGCGGCGCAACGGGCCTGATGGCCGACGTCGGCCCAGGTCAGTGTCTCGACCTGCCCGCCGCCGATGGGCTGCACAAGGAAGCGCTGGCGCGGGTGCCGCGCTTCGCGTTCGTAAAACACATCCAGCGGCAAACGGAAGGCGGCAGACATGCGACTCGCTCCTGTTTTTTTGGTCTGGAGCAAGCGTAGTCAACCAAGCAAGTGCTTGGTTGGATTTTTCAAACAAATAATTTCTTGGAGTCGCAAAAAACCAATGTGGGAAAAAACAATGTGGGAGCGAGCTTGCTCGCGAAAGCGGTGGGTCAGACAACATCAATGTCGAATGGACCACCGCCTTCGCGAGCAGGCTCGCTCCCACAAGGGCGTGTTGTGTTTAAGGGTGTTTCAGGCTGTTGAGCTTCATCGAGCCAATCAGCAGTTCACTGTGCTCAAGCTCCGCCAACCCCGCCGTACTGACCCGCTCCGGCGGATGCCCGGCGCCATGCTGCAGATAGCTGAGCAGATTGCCCACCAAAGGGTTATGGCTGACCAGCAGCACATTGCTGACCGAGACCAATTGCTCGGCGACTTTGTCCGGATCGCTCTCCGGTGTCAGCCAATCGACGGTGCGAATCTCCGGCTCGAAGCCCAACGCCTCGCGAACAATCTGCGCGGTTTGCTGCGCGCGCAGATAAGGGCTGGCGTAAATCGCCGTCAACGGCTGCCCCATTAAATGAGCGGCGCTGCTCAGGACTTCTTTACGGCCATGTTCGGTCAGTTCCCGCTCGGAATCGATCTTCGAGCCGTAAGGCACCGCCTCACCATGACGCAGCACCCAGAGTTTCATAGCTTGGGCTCCTCATCGCGCACCGGATGCGCGGCCGGGGCGACGGTGTGCGGCGCTTCGCCTTCCGGGGTGCGCGGCGTTGGCCAGTCGGCGAACGGCCAGGGTTTCTGGTCACTGTGAAAACTGCCGAAACGGCCAATCTGGGCGAGAAACTGGCTCAGGCTGTCGCCGAAATTCATCAGGCTGGCGCTCGGCGCACCGTAGATCAGACGGTAGATCAGTTGCACCAGCACCACGGCGCCGAGGATGAACTGGGCCACTTGCCAGACCAGCACATAGACAATCATCCACAACACCCGCAGGAGGATGGATTCGTACTTGGCTTCGGTTTTCGGATCGTTCATGGCTCTTCCTGTTGACTCAGTTGAAACCGCTGGTGGAAATGAAATCGACGTCGGTTTTCGGTTCGGCGCGCATCAGTAGACCGATCACCTGCTCCAGCGTGCGTCCTTCGAAGAGAATCGCGTGCAGACCGGCGACCAGCGGCATGTACACGCCGACCTCTTGCGATTTGGCCTTGAGCACTTTGAGCGTGTTGACCCCTTCGGCGACTTCCCCCAGGCGCGACACAGCTTCATCGAGGCTCAGGCCCTGGCCGAGGGCGAAACCGACCTGATAGTTGCGGCTCTTGGGCGAGGAACAGGTAACGATCAGATCACCGACCCCGGCCAAGCCGAGGAAGGTCATAGGATTGGCCCCTTGATTCACCGCAAAGCGGGTCATTTCCGCCAGTGCACGGGTAATCAGCATGCTCTTGGTGTTCTCGCCCATGTTCAGCGCCACCGCCATGCCGGCGATGATCGCGTAGACATTTTTCAACGCCCCGCCCAGCTCGACACCAAAGCGGTCGGCGCTGGCGTACACGCGAAAGGTGCGACCGTGCAGCGCGGCTTGCACCTGCTTGCACAGCGCTTCGTCTTCACTGGCGACCACCGTGGCGGTCAGCGCATGTTCGGCGATTTCCCGCGCCAGGTTCGGCCCGGACAACACGCCAATGCGCGCCTGCGGGGCGATCTCTTCGAGGATCTGGCTCATCAGTTTGAACGTCTGGGCTTCGATGCCTTTGGTCAGGCTGACCAGCATTTTGCCGCTCAACCGCTCAGCATGGGCGGCAAGCACCGTGCGCAGTGCGCTGGACGGCAGCGCAACGAAGCACAACTCGCAGGCATCGAGGGTTTCTTGCAGGTCGGTGACGGCAGTCACGCCCGGCAGAATCTTGATGCCTTTGAGGTAACGCGGGTTTTCGCGGTTTACCCGGATGGCCTCGGCCTGCTCGGGGTCACGCATCCACTGCCGGACTTGATGGCCGTTCTCGGCCAACAGATTGGCCACGGCGGTACCAAAACTTCCGCCTCCCAGGACCGCAATCGGGCGCTGTTCAGTCATATGCAATCCGTTAATCCATACCAGTGGCGATGCCGGCATTATACGGGGCGACCCGGTCGCGGCCAGCCCCTGCGTCAATTACCGACACTTGTAGGAAGAAGACCAATAAAACCTAGGAAAATGCCTACAACGTGACTGGAAAAGTCGCTGCCCTCGGTTAACATGCGCGCCAATTCTTCGCTCTATAGGCTGCGTTGTGTTTTTTGGCCCTCCCCCACCGCGTTCGTCTGTGCTGCTGGCGCTGCTGTTCAGCCCGCTGCTGCAGGCCGACGATCTGTTTGTCGACAGCCAGACGCTGCCGCAGGTGCTGACCGCCACGCGCCTGAAACAGACGCCGGCGCAGGTGCCGGGGAGCATGACCGTACTCGACAGCGAACTGATCGGCGCCAGCGGTGCCCGTGACATCAGCGAGCTGCTGCGCCTGGTTCCGGGGATGATGGTCGGCCATCTCAACGGCAATCAGGCCGCGGTCAATTACCACGGCACCAATGCCACCGGCGCGCGGCGCATGCAGGTGTTGATCGATGGCCGCTCGGTGTACCGCGCAGGCCTGGCCACGGTGGACTGGAGCGATATTCCGGTGGCTCTGGAAGACGTCGAACGCATCGAAGTGTTTCGCGGGCCGAACACCGTCAGCTACGGCGCCAACGCGCTGATGGCGGTGATCAACATCATCACCCGCCACCCCGCGGACAGCCATGGCACGCGGCTGAAGTACACCCGCGGCCAGCGCGGCATCAGCGACTTCTATGCGAGCCAGGGCACCGGCTGGAACGGCGGTGATCTGCGCCTGTCGTTGTCCGGCCAGGAGGACGACGGTTTCGACAGTGATCGCAGCGGCGCCGACTACCGCGACAGCCGCCGCTTGAATCGCCTCAGTCTCGCCGTCAGCCACACCCTGAGCGATGACCAGAGCCTCGACTGGCAACTCAACGCCAAGGACGGCAGCAATCAGCGGCCCTATACCTACCGCCCGGTGTTCTCAGGGATTACCGCCGCCGGGAACAATTCCGACGTGGTGGCCAAGGATTACGCCGGCTCGGTGCGCTGGAACCTCGACATCAACCCCGAACACAGCCTTTACGTACAAGGCTCGGTGCAACACTGGGATCGCCAGCAGACCTGGCGCGCCTGCGACGCCGAGGTCTCGTTCAGCCCGCAACTGGCGCAACTGTGGCAACTGAACCCCAACTACACCGAACGCCTGGCGCGCAACATCAGCCAATTCACCGGCCCCGGCGCGGCACCCGGCACACCGCAGGAGATGGCGCTGGCCAATCAAGTGCTCGGTCAATGGCGCAACGGCGCCAGTCGAACCCTGTGCGGTGACATCGACCAGAGCGCCCGCGAATCGCGCTACGACCTTGAACTGCAAGATACCCTCAGCCTGTCCGACAGCCTGCGTCTGGTCAGCGGCATGAACTATCGCTACGACCGCGCCGACTCCGAAACGTATTTCAACGGCACGCTCGACGACACCACCTGGCGCGCCTTCGGCCAACTCGAGTGGCGCGCCAGTGAACATTGGCTGTTACAGGGCGGGGCGATGTTCGAGGACACGCAACTGGTCGGCAGTTCGCTGACCCCTCGCTTCGCGATCAACTACCTGATCAACCCGCGCCACGGCCTGCGCGCGGTGTACTCCGAGGCGATTCGCTCGCCGGACATGTTCGAGAACAACGTCAACTGGAGCTATCAGGTCAGCAAGCTGCGGCCCTCGGCGTATGGACAGTCGTCGGCGCGTTATTTCGTCCAGACCCGCGGCCCCGGCGATCTCGATCAGGAACACATGCGCTCGCGGGAATTGGGTTACAACGGCTACTTCGCCGAACTCGGCCTGGCGCTGGATGTGAAGCTGTTCTATGACGAAATCACCGGGATGATCAGCGAGCCACTGCGCAACAACCAGTACATCGCCAGCAATGCCAACAGCTCACGCTTTCGCGGCACGGAAACCCAACTGGACTGGCGCGTGAGCGTGGCCGACCGCTTGCGTTTCACCTATGCCTTCGTCGATGCCCGGGCGAGCAATCCGCTGGATCAGCAGTTCACCTCGCGCAACAGCGGTTCCGCCGGCTGGCTGCGCGATTGGGGGCACGGCTGGAACAGCGCCGTCTTCTATTACGGCGACAACGCCCTCAATGGCTACCGCTTCGAACGGATCGACACGCGCATCGCCAAACGTATCCCGCTGGGCAAGGCGCAGGTGCAACTGGCCGGGGTGTTGCAGCAGCGCCTCGATCACGAGCCGAGCACTTTTGTCGATAACAACGATGACGAGCGCCGATTGATGTACTTCAGTGCCGAGCTGGAGTTCTAGCATGCGCAACGGCCTGTCACGGAAGATGCCAAGCGCCGGCCACTGGCTGGCCGGACTCTGCCTGTTTGTGACGGCATGGCTGCACGGCGTCGCGGTGCAGGCAGCCGATATTCTGCTGACCGGTGCCGAGGAAAGCCCAGGCGTGCAGGCGTTCGTTCAGGCGCTCAGCGAATTGCGCCCCACCGATAACGTGCGCTTCCAGCCGCTGGCGAGTCTGCCGGCGGCGGGCAAATTGCCGGCGAGCCTGCGCTTGATCCTGCTCGACCTGCCCGCGCTGGATTGGCGCCGGCAAGACTCACAAGGCCCGGCGACGCTGGTGCTGCGCATCAGCCGCTTGCAGGCGCGGCAGCGCTTTGGTGATTCACAGCCGGCGCGCTTGAGCCTGCTGTGGAGCGATCCGCCGCTGGGCCGACAGTTGCAGCTGATCCGGCGGATATTGCCGCAGGCCCAACGGGTCGGCGTGCTGTTCGATCAGCACAGCGAGTTCCTGCTCAAAGAGCTGAACCTGGCCGCGCAACCGTTGAACCTGCACATCGTCAGCGAGCGCTGGGACGACACCCATGACAGCCGGCCCTTGCAAGCGCTGTTGAAAAACAGCGATGTATTGCTGGGGCTGGACGACCCTGATCTGTACAACCCGAAAACCGCGAAAAACCTGTTGCTCAGCAGCTACTCGCGACAGGTGGCCCTGGTCGGCCCCAACGTTGCGTTCGTACGCGCCGGCAGCCTGGCCAGCACCTACAGCGATCAGAACGATTGGCTGAGCATCCTCGACCGCTTGCTCGACCAGCCGCCGGCAACCTGGCCGCGCACGCTCTATCCCGAGCGATTCAAAGTCTCAAGTAATGCGCAAGTGGCTCGTTCCTTAGGCATCGAACCGCTCAATGAAGCGTCTGCCGCCACTGCGCTGGCCGAAGGAGAACCGCGCCCATGACTTTCCGTCGCCGTTGGGACATCAACACCCGCACCCAACTGATCAGCCTCGGCCCGGCCTTGCTGCTGACCTTGCTGCTGATCAGTTTCTTTACCTTCGTGCGGATTCAGGATCTGCGCCAGGAGCTGAACCACACCGGCCAACTGATCGCCAACCAGTTGGCGCCTGCCACCGAATACGGAGTGATTTCCGGTAACAACGAAGTACTGGAGAGCCTGCTGAAAGCGACCCTGGCCACGCCCAATGTGCGTTTTCTGGAAGTGCAGGACAGCGCCAACCGGATTCTCGTGTACGTCGAGCAACCGGCGGCGGCCCACAGCCGTCCGCATCAGGTCGAAGTGTTTCAGGCGCCGGTGCGCCTGCAACGGATTGCCTTGCACAATGATTTTTTCCAGGACGCCAACGTCAGCAAAAGCGGGGCCAGCGAGGATTATCTGGGCCGGGTAATCGTCGGCCTGTCCAACGATGCATTCAGCCAGCGCCAGCAGGAAATCGTGTTCAAGGCCGCGATCCTCGCGCTGTTCGCATTGCTCTTCACGTTTATTTTGGCGCGGCGCCTGGCCGGCAGCCTGTCGCAGCCGATCCGCGACATTGGCGATGCCGTCAAGGCGATTCAGGAAGGCGACTATAAAACCCCGTTGCCGATTGTCGATGACACCGAACTGGGCGCGCTGTCGCAGCACATCAACAACCTCGCCCAGGCGCTGGAACAGGCCAGCCGCGAGCAGCATCAGGCGATGGCGCAACTGATCCAGACCCGCGAGGAAGCGGAAAAGGCCAACAACGCCAAGTCCGATTTCCTGGCGATGATGAGCCATGAACTGCGCACGCCCATGAACGGTGTGCTGGGCATGTTGCAATTGCTCGAAACCACCGAGATGACCGAAGAGCAGGTCGAATACGCCGCACTCGCGTCAGAATCCACCGAACACCTGCTGAAGGTCATCAACGACATTCTTGATTTCTCGCGGATCGAGCGTGCGGAACTGGAGCTGGAACACATTCCATTCAACCTCGCCGAACTGATCGGCGCCTGTGCGCAGTCGTTCCAGCACAGCGCTGTGCAGCGTGGCCTGGCGCTGAACCTGCGGATCCCGGACGACATGCGCGGCTTGCAGGTTCAGGGCGACCCGACCCGAATCCGGCAGATTCTGGTCAATCTGGTCGGCAATGCGCTGAAGTTCACCGAGCAGGGCCGGGTCAGCATCGAAGCACAATGGCAGTCGCTCGATCATGAACTGCTGTGGTTCACCTGTTCGGTGCGTGACAGCGGCATCGGTATTTCTTCCGAAAGCCTGGAGTTGATGTTCAACGCGTTCCAGCAGGCCGACAGTTCGATTTCCCGGCGTTATGGCGGCACCGGCCTGGGTTTGCCGATTGCCCGCACCCTCGCCGAACGCATGGGCGGCACCTTGCGCGCGCAAAGCGAGGAAGGTCGCGGTTCGGTGTTCACGCTGGAAATTCCTTTGGCGCTGTATAAACAGGCACTGCCGCCACAGGCTACGCCACGAGCCTTGAACGGCAGTGGTCAGGGTGAAGGACGCCAAGTGTTGCTGGTCGAGGACAATCCGGTCAACCAGACCGTGATCGAAGCGATGCTGCGCAGCCTCGGTTTTGCCGTCAGCGTGGCGACCGATGGCGCGCAAGCGGTGCGCAGTGCCGAGGGCGGCGAATTCGAGGTGATTCTGATGGACTGCCGTCTGCCGATCATCGACGGCTATGAAGCCACGCGGCAGATTCGCGAACTGCCCGGACGCCGCGACGTACCGATCATCGCGCTGACCGCCAACGCCTTGCAGGGCGACCGGGAAGCCTGTCTGGCAGCGGGCATGAACGATTACCTGGCGAAGCCGTTCAAACGCAACGACCTACAGCAGATTCTGCAGCGCTGGGTGCGGTAGTGACGGTTTTTCGACCATCTGCGACTGGCGTGAAAAGCGAAAGTGCGGCAGTCTTAGGCACCCGAACGAGCCTCGAAAGGGGCTTGTATAAAAATTTCAGTGCACAAGTGTACATTCATGTCCTTGGTGCTGTGACTTTCACCACAACGCAATAGTCTATGAGTAGGCTGCCGGTTCGAGGCATGAACGCTTTGAACGGTCGGGAAGATTTGCCCCACCTGCCGCATGGGATTATTGAGGAGCTCGCATGACCAAACAAAACGCCTTTACTCGGGAAGACCTGCTGCGCTGCAGTCGCGGTGAGCTGTTCGGCCCAGGTAACGCGCAATTGCCCGCCCCGAACATGCTGATGGTGGATCGCATCACCCATATCAGCGAAGAAGGCGGCAAGTACGGCAAAGGTGAATTGGTCGCCGAGCTGGATATCAACCCTGACCTGTGGTTCTTCGCCTGTCATTTCGAAGGCGATCCGGTGATGCCGGGCTGCCTGGGCCTGGATGCCATGTGGCAACTGGTCGGTTTCTTCCTCGGCTGGCAAGGTTTGCCGGGCCGCGGCCGTGCGCTGGGTTCGGGCGAAGTGAAATTCTTCGGCCAGGTGCTGCCGACGGCCAAGAAAGTCACTTACAACATTCATATCAAGCGCGTCCTCAAGGGCAAGCTGAACATGGCCATCGCCGATGGTTCGGTCAGTGTCGACGGACGCGAAATCTACACCGCCGAAGGCCTCCGGGTCGGCGTGTTCACCTCCACTGACAACTTCTAAGGGTTATTCGCATGCGCCGCGTCGTTATCACTGGTCTGGGCATTGTTTCGTGCCTGGGCAATGACAAAGAGACCGTCTCCGCTAACCTGCGTGCAAGCCGCCCTGGCATCCGGTTCAACCCGGAATATGCTGAAATGGGTCTGCGTAGCCAGGTTTCCGGCTCCATCGACCTCAACCTTGAAGAGCTGATCGATCGCAAGATCTATCGCTTCGTCGGCCACGCAGCGGCTTACGCCTACCTGGCCATGAAAGACGCGATCACTGACTCCGGCCTGACCGAAGAGCAAGTGTCCAACCCGCGTACCGGCCTGATCGCCGGCTCCGGCGGTGCTTCCACGCTGAACCAGATGGAAGCGCTGGACATCCTCCGCGAGAAAGGCGTGAAACGCGTCGGCCCGTACCGCGTTACGCGGACCATGAGCAGCACCGTTTCCGCTTGCCTGGCCACGCCGTTCAAGATCAAGGGCCTGAACTATTCCATCGCTTCTGCCTGCGCCACCAGTGCTCACTGCATCGGTACCGCCATGGAACAGATCCAGATGGGCAAGCAGGACATCGTCTTCGCCGGTGGCGGTGAAGAAGAGCACTGGAGCCAGTCGTTCCTGTTCGACGCCATGGGCGCCTTGTCCAGCAAGCGTAACGACACCCCGGAACAAGCCTCCCGCGCTTATGACAAGGACCGTGACGGTTTTGTCATCGCTGGCGGCGGCGGCATGGTTGTCGTTGAAGAGCTGGAACACGCGCTGGCCCGTGGCGCGAAAATCTACGCCGAGATCGTTGGCTACGGCGCGACCTCCGACGGCTACGACATGGTCGCCCCAAGTGGCGAAGGCGCGATCCGCTGCATGCAGCAGGCGCTGTCGACTGTCGACACCCCGATCGACTACCTGAACACCCACGGCACCTCGACTCCGGTCGGCGACGTCGCGGAAATGAAAGGTGTGCGTGAAGTGTTCGGCGACAAGGCTCCAGCCATCAGCTCGACCAAGAGCCTGTCCGGTCACTCCCTGGGCGCCGCCGGCGTTCACGAAGCGATCTACTGCATGCTGATGATGGAAGGCAACTTCATTGCCGGTTCCGCCAACATCGACGAGCTCGACCCAGAAGTGGCCGATCTGCCGGTGCTGACCAAGACCCGCGAGAACGCCACCCTCAACACCGTGATGAGCAACAGCTTCGGTTTCGGCGGCACCAACGCCACGCTGGTGTTGAAGCGCTGGGAAGGCAAGTAATTCCCCGCTGCTGAGCGACACATGAAAACGCCCCGACTGGTTCGGGGCGTTTTTTTTGGCCGGAAGAAAACTCCTGACCGACACACATCTGTGTAGGAGTGAGCCTGCTCGCGATAGCGGTGGATCAGTCAATATCAGCGGTGACTGATACTCCGCGATCGCGAGCAGGCTCACTCCTACAAGGGGTTTGCGGTGTTCTGAAAATGAAACCTTTGTCATGAAACCAATTGCCCTGCGACCGAATGTCGCGGTTTACGCGGCCTGCAGCACTGTTGCGAAATGCGCAACAACACCTTGCGCCCATCGGCGGTTTACTTAGCTGGCTAACAAAATCTATAACAGAGTCCTGCACATGCCTGCTGCAGAACCTGAAAAAATTGGAGCTAGCAGATGACTGTAAAAGTAACTGAACGCGACGATTCACACATGTCCCACGAAGGCCTGGCCGCCGGTATCCGTATCTGGGATGTGCATCAACAAGACTTGCTGGTCGGCATGTTCCACAACGAGATCGATGCCCACAACTACAAGGCCGAACTGGAAGTGCAGGAACAGCAAAGAGATCTGAAGTCCGCCTGATCAGGCGAACATTGCACATTGTGGCGAGGGAGCTTGCTCCCGCTGGACTGCGCAGCAGGCCCTGCTCTCAGGATAAAGAGCGGGGACGCTTCGCGCCCCAGCGGGAGCAAGCTCCCTCGCCACAATCGCTTACCACATCAGATCGTCAGGGATCTGATAGGCCGCGTACGGATCGTCCTCGGCGTTGACCTCTTCGGTCTGCACGTTGAGCTGAACGATGCGCTGCGGATCGCGCTCCTGGATCTTCAGCGCCGCTTCACGGGGGATCACTTCGTAGCCACCGTTATGGTGCACGATCGCCAGCGAGCCGCTGCTGAGCTTGTTGCGCATCAGCGTGTTGACCGAGATGCGCTTGACCTTCTTGTCATCGACGAAGTTGTAGTAGTCCTCGGTGGTCAGCTTGGGCAGACGCGAGACTTCGATCAACTGCTTGACCTGCGCGGCGCGGGCCTTGGCTTCAGCCTTCTCTTTCTGCTGACGGTTCAGTTCCTGATCGCGCTTGACCTTCTCGGCCATGGCTTCCTGGGCTGCGCGCTGCTGCGAATCATCCAGTTCGATCTGGCCTTTGTGGGCCAGACGCTGCTGCTTCTGCTTGTCTTTGCTGACCTGCTTGGCCTGCTTTTGATTGACCAGTCCTGCCTTGAGCAACTGGTCGCGAAGGGAAAGGCTCATTAATGCTTACTCACTTGGGCAACGGCTCAGCCGCAGCTGGGCTCATTCTTTTCCTGGCGTTTGGCTTCGCCCCACAGGGCGTCCAACTCTTCGAGGGTGCAATCTTCCATGGGACGGTGGGTGTCGCGCAATGCCTGTTCGATAAAACGGAAACGCCTTTCAAATTTGCCGTTGGCGCCACGCAGCGCGGTTTCCGGGTCGACCTTCAGGTGCCGGGCCAGATTGACCACGGAAAACAGCAGGTCGCCGATCTCGTCCGCCACGGCCACCGGATCATTTTCCGACATGGCTTCGAGCACTTCATCGAGCTCTTCGCGCACCTTGTCGAGTACCGGCAAGGCGTCCGGCCAGTCGAAACCGACCTGCCCGGCACGCTTTTGCAACTTGGCCGAGCGCGACAGTGCCGGCAACGTCGTCGGCACATCGTCGAGCAAGGACAACTGTTCGGGCGCCGAGGCTTTCTCGGCGCGCTCTTCGGCTTTGATTTCTTCCCAGCGCTGTTTGACCTGCTCTTCGCTCAAGCGTGGCACGTCGAGCGGCGCATACAGATCGCCGGTAGGGAACACGTGCGGATGGCGGCGGATCAGCTTGCGGGTGATGCCGTCGATCACCCCGGCGAATTCGAACCGCCCTTCTTCTTTGGCCAGTTGGCTGTAATACACCACCTGAAACAACAGATCGCCCAGTTCGCCCTGCAAATGATCGAGATCGCCGCGCTCGATGGCATCGGCCACTTCGTAGGCTTCCTCCAACGTGTGCGGGACGATGGTCGCGTAGGTTTGCTTGATGTCCCACGGACAACCGAACTGCGGATCGCGCAGGCGGGACATCAGGTGGAGCAGGTCTTCCAATGAATACATCATTTATCCGTCTCACCACAAAATCCTGTGGGAGCTGGCTTGCCAGCGATTGCATCACCTCGACTCTCCTGAGAGACCGAGTTGTCTGCATCGCTGGCAAGCCAGCTCCCAAATGGGATCAGAGTCATATTCAAGGGGTACGGTTACGCCGCGTTTCGATGATGTTCGGCAATTGCGAAATCCGCCCCAACAAGCGGCCCAGCGCATCCAGCCCTGGAATCTCGATGGTCAGGGACATCAGCGCCGTGTTGTCTTCCTTGTTCGAACGGGTGTTGACCGCCAGCACGTTGATGCGCTCGTTGAGCAGCACTTGCGAAACGTCACGCAGCAGCCCGGAACGGTCGTAGGCGCGGATGATGATGTCCACCGGATAGGTGAGCACCGGCACCGGCCCCCAGCTGACCTGAATGATCCGTTCCGGCTCGCGCCCGCCCAGTTGCAGCACCGAGGCGCAGTCCTGGCGATGAATGCTCACACCGCGACCCTGGGTGATGTAGCCGACAATCGCGTCGCCCGGCAGCGGCTGGCAGCAGCCGGCCATCTGCGTCATCAGGTTGCCGACGCCCTGAATCTGGATATCACCACGCTTGCCCGGTTTGTAACCGGTGGCCTTGCGCGGAATCAGCTCCAACTGCTCGTTGCCGCGCTCCGGCTCGACCAGTTGTTGCGCGAGGTTGACCAGGTGCGCCTGACGCAGGTCGCCGGCACCGAGGGCAGCGAACATGTCTTCGGCGGTTTTCATATTGGCTTTTTCGGCCAGCTTGTCGAAATCCACCGCCGGTAGACCAAGGCGATTGAGTTCGCGCTCGATCAGGGTTTTACCCGCTGCAACGTTCTGATCGCGAGCCTGCAATTTGAACCAGTGAACAATCTTCGCCCGCGCCCGCGAGGTGGTGACGTAGCCCAGGTTCGGGTTCAGCCAGTCGCGGCTTGGCGTGCCGTGCTTGCTGGTAATGATCTCGACCTGCTCGCCGGTCTGCAGGCTGTAGTTGAGCGGCACGATACGCCCGTTGATCTTCGCGCCCCGGCAGTTGTGGCCGATCTCGGTGTGTACGCGATAGGCGAAATCCAGCGGCGTCGCGCCTTTCGGCAAATCGATGGCGTGACCGTCAGGGGTGAAGATATAAACGCGATCCGGCTCGATATCGACCCGCAATTGTTCAGCCAGACCGCCGATATCACCGAGTTCTTCGTGCCATTCGAGGACCTGACGCAGCCAGGAGATTTTCTCTTCGTAGTGGTTCGAGCCGGATTTGACGTCGGTGCCCTTGTAGCGCCAGTGCGCGCAGACGCCGAGTTCGGCTTCTTCGTGCATCGAGTGGGTGCGGATCTGCACCTCAAGCACTTTGCCTTCCGGGCCGATCACGGCAGTGTGCAGCGAGCGGTAGCCGTTCTCTTTCGGGTTGGCGATGTAGTCGTCGAATTCTTTCGGAATATGCCGCCACAGGGTATGGACGATGCCAAGTGCGGTGTAGCAATCGCGCATTTCCGGGACCAGCACGCGCACGGCGCGCACGTCGTAGATCTGGCTGAACTCCAGACCCTTGCGCTGCATTTTGCGCCAGATCGAATAAATGTGTTTGGCCCGGCCGCTGATGTCGGCGTCGACGCCGGTGGCCTGCAATTCGTCCTTGAGCTGGGTCATCACGTCGCTGATGAAACGCTCGCGGTCCAGCCGCCGCTCGTGGAGCAACTTGGCGATCTGTTTGTATTGATCGGGCTCCAGGTAACGAAAGGACAAATCCTCCAGTTCCCATTTGATATGACCGATGCCGAGCCGGTGCGCGAGGGGCGCATAGATGTCGAAGACTTCCCGGGCGACGCGGTTGCGCTTCTCATCATCGGCGGTTTTCACCGCACGGATGGCGCAGGTGCGCTCGGCCAGTTTGATCAACGCGACGCGCACATCGTCAACCATGGCGACGAGCATCTTGCGCAGGTTTTCCACCTGCCCCTGCGTGCCCATGACCATCGATTGGCGTGGGCTGAGGCTGGCGCTGATGGCCGCCATGCGCTGCACGCCGTCGATCAGCTTGGCCACCACAGGACCGAAGCGCTGGCCGACTGCGGCGAGTTCGATCTGGCCCTCACGTACGCCGCGATACAGGACCGCCGCGACCAGCGAATCCTGATCGAGCTTGAGGTCGGCAAGAATCTCGGCGATTTCCAGACCAGTACTGAAACTGCCGGAGCCTTCGGCCCACAGATTCTTCTTGGCATTGGACTGTTGTTCGGCCTCGCGAGCGAACTCGCAGGCTTCTTTCAAGGCCTCGCGATCCAGTGCCAGATCGACACTGACCGCATGATCGAGCCAGGCCTCGAGGTTGATACTGCCGTCAGTGTTGATCGGCTGGTGTGCTCTCACCTGTACCATGCTGCTTTACCTTCCCTACGACGCAGATTCAATGCGTCAAATCGCTGACCTGTACTGCCCGTTTGCGCTCGCGGGGCTCAAGCGAGCGCTGCGCGGAAAGATCAGACGGATTCAGACGAGCCATCCTGGCCCGCTTCAAATAACGCCATGGCCTCGACATGTGCCGTCTGAGGAAACATATCGAGAATCCCGGCACGTTTTAACCGGTAGCCCTGCTTGATCAATTCCACCGTGTCGCGCGCCAGCGTTGCCGGGTTGCACGACACATACACCAGCCGTTTTGCACCCAGGGTCGCCAACTGGCGTACCACCTCGAAAGCACCGTCACGCGGTGGGTCCAAGAGTACCGCAGAAAAGCCGTTTGCGATCCACTGGGCAGCGCTCAAAGGCTGGGATAAATCGGCTTGAAAAAACTTTGTGTTATGCAAATTGTTACTGACGGCGTTGGCAGCGGCCCGCTCGACCATGGTCTGCACGCCCTCCACCGCCACCACTTCACGCACGCTTTGGGCCAGCGGCAGCGCAAAGTTGCCCAGCCCGCAAAACAGGTCCAGTACCCGTTCCTCGCGCGCCGGTTTCAGCCAGTCCAGCGCCTGCGCAACCATTGCCTCGTTGACCGCGGCATTGACCTGAACGAAGTCCCCCGGCCGGTAAGCCAGCTCCAGATCCCACTGCTCAAGGCGATAACCGAGCGTCTGACCCGCCTCGACCGGTTGAGGTTCACCCTCGCCATGCAGCCACAGTTGCGCCTCATGAAACTGGCAAAACTCCTTGAGGATCGTCAGGTCCGCTTCGGACAACGGCGCCATGTGCCGCAGCAATAGTGCCAATGACGAGCCGCTGAACAACTCGACATGCCCCAGCGCCTGCGGTTTGCTCAAGCGCCGCAACATCTCCGGCAACCGGGTCATGATCGGTTGCAAGGGCTGTACCAGCACCGGGCACTCGCTGATCGCGACGATGTCCTGACTGCCGGCAGCGCGGAAGCCGACTTCCAGCTTTTTCGCTTTCATGTCCCAGCGCACGGCAATACGCGCACGGCGACGGTAGCCGAATTCCGGGCCGGTCAGCGGCGCTGCCCATTCTTCTGGTTCGACACCGGCAACCCGCGACAATTGCTCGGCGAGCATGCGCTGTTTCAGGGCGAGCTGTTCGTCGTGGGGCAAATGCTGGACGCTGCAACCGCCGCAACGGCCGGCGTGCGGGCACGGCGCCGGGCGACGCAATGCACTGGCGGTGAACACGCGTTCGGTGCGCGCTTCGACCACTTTGCCGTGGGCGCCTAGCACCCGCGCTTCGACGTCTTCGCCCGCAAGGGCGCCGAGGACGAACCAGGTCCGGCCTTCGAAAAACGCGATACCGCGACCGTCATTGGCCAGGCGCTCGATGCTCAAGCGCTGCTTTTTTCCGGTCGGGACTTGCGGGGCCTTGCTGCCGCCGGTGGGCTGGAAGCGCAGGCCTCTCTCGTGTTTGGCCATCAGTTGGGTGCGTCGAAAATGCCGGTCGACAGGTAACGGTCGCCACGGTCGCAGATGATCGCGACGATCACCGCATTCTCAACTTCCCGAGACAAACGCAGCATCGCCGCCACCGCACCGCCCGAGGACACACCGCAGAAGATGCCCTCTTCACGCGCCAGGCGACGGGTCACGTCTTCGGCTTCGCTTTGCGCCATGTCGACGATGCGATCGACGCGCTCGGCCTGATAGATCTTCGGCAGATATTCCTGAGGCCAGCGGCGGATGCCCGGGATGGCCGAGCCTTCCATCGGTTGCAGGCCGACGATCTGCACGCTGTCGCTCTGCTCCTTGAGGTAGCGCGAGACGCCCATGATGGTGCCGGTGGTACCCATCGAGCTGACGAAGTGCGTGATGCTGCCCTGGGTCTGACGCCAGATTTCCGGACCGGTGGTGGTGTAGTGCGCCTCAGGATTGTCGCCATTGGCGAACTGGTCGAGCACCTTGCCGCGGCCTTCGGCTTCCATGCGCTGGGCAAGGTCGCGGGCGCCTTCCATGCCTTCTTCCTGGCTGACCAGAATCAGTTCGGCACCGTAGGCGGTCATGGCCGCCTTGCGCTCGGCGCTGGAGTTGTCCGGCATGATCAGGATCATCTTGTAACCCTTGATCGCAGCGGCCATGGCCAAAGCGATACCGGTGTTGCCGGAGGTCGCTTCGATCAACGTGTCGCCGGGATTGATTTGCCCGCGCAACTCGGCGCGAGTGATCATCGACAGCGCCGGACGGTCCTTGACCGAACCCGCCGGGTTGTTCCCTTCGAGCTTGAGCAATAGGGTGTTGCTGGTGGCGCCGGGCAGGCGCTGCAAACGCACCAGCGGCGTGTTGCCGACGCAATCGGCGATGGTTGGGTACTGCAGGGTCATGGCGTATTCGCAATCCAGACGTGCGGGGGCGCCTATCATACCGGCAAACCCGCGCAGGCCATATCACGCAAAGTGCGGTGCTTATGGTTTATGGGAATAAGGGACAGCTAGTCTGTGTTTTCCGTATGGGCCGTATCCAAGGCATAAAACTCATGCAGCTTGGCTTGCAGCAACTGTTTATCCGGCAAGCATGTTTGATATTGCGCGATCAAGGCTGGCGAGAGGCTGCGGTTGAGGGCGTACTCCACGACCTCGTCCTCTTTACTGGCGCAGAGCAACACACCGATGGCCGGATTTTCGTGGGGCTTGCGGACATTGCGGTCCAGCGCCTCCAGATAGAAATCCAGCTTGCCCAGATACTCTGGCTCGAAACGCCCGACCTTGAGTTCAATAGCGACCAGGCAATTGAGCCCTCGGTGGAAGAACAAAAGGTCCAGCGCAAAATCCCGACCGCCGACTTGCAGCGGATATTCGGAGCCGACAAAGCAGAAGTCCCGACCAAGCTCGATGAGGAAGTCCTTCAGCCTTGCCAGGAGCCCTTGGTGCAGATCGGTTTCAGAATGAGCAGAAGGCAGGTCGAGGAATTCGACCATGTAGGAGTCGCGGAATATTTCAAGGGCTGCCGGGTGCGTTTGTTTGAGCGCGGCGGAGGTTTTCGCTGGATCGGCAATGGTTCGCTCGAACAGAGCGGCTTTCAGCTGTCGCTCCAGTTCCCGCTTTGACCACTTTTCCTGGACGGCCATTCGCAGGTAGAAAGCCCGCTCCTCAGGACATTTGCTCTGACTCAAAATGATCATGTTATGAGTCCACGGCAATTGTCTCACCAGTGGTGAGACAATTGCTTCGTCTCGATAAGTCTCATAAAACTGGCGCATGCGGAACAGATTGGGTCGGGTGAATCCACGCAGACCTGGCTGGGTCTGAGCGAGATGCGCTGCCAGTTGAACGATGACAGAATCCCCCCACTCCGCCCGCTCAATCTTGCGACTGATATGCGCGCCCACCTGCCAGTAAAGCTCGATCAGGTGAGTATTGACCGCCTGCATGGCCTTGTGTCTGGAACTGTGGATCAGCGCGAGCACTTCATTGAAACGGTCGCCATCTGAGCTGCCGGTAAGGCTGGATGCATTCATGCGCAATTCCTTGAAGGTTAGGTGAAGCACGAGCCTAAACCGTTCGGGAAGCTCAAAATGACCGCTGGTGCAGCTTGGGAAATGTCATACAGAAAAAGACGAGCGCTCCGTCAAGTCAGCAGGATAGGGCGCGCGAATGGACTACATCGCGAGCAGGCTCACTCCTACAAGGGGATTTATGTTGTTCAACTGATCTGCGGTGAACGCAAATCCATTGTAGGAGTGAGCCTGCTCGCGATAGCGTCATTCGGCGCAACACCATCATCCGCCAGCAACCGCAAATTCAGCCGCAACCCCGCCCCGCTGTTCTGCGCCCAGAGCAACCCGCCCTGACGCTGCACCGCATTGCGCGCAATGCTCAAGCCCAACCCAAACCCACCATCCCCCGGCCGCGAGCCGTCGAGTCGAATGAACGGCGAAAAGATCCTCTCCAGATCCTCTTCAGCCACGCCGCCGCCCTGGTCCTCCAGCCACAAATGCCAATACTCGCCATCGCGCCGACCATCGAGGCGCACGATCCCACCCTCGGGTGAGTGACGAATGGCGTTTCGCAGGATGTTTTCCAGCGCTTGCGCCAGTGTATTGAGGTTGCCGCGCACCCAGCACGATGCTTCAACCGTGCATTGCAACTGCAAGCTCGGCCAGCCGCTTTCATAACAGGCGTTGTCGGTGAGCATTTCCCACAGTGCCTGAATCTGTATCGCTTCGTCCGGCAACGGCGAGCGGTCGGTGTCCAGCCAGGCCAGTTGCAGGGTGTCCTCGACCAGCCGCTGCATGCCGTCGACTTCACGGCCGATGCGTTGACGCAATTGCAGCAGCTCTTGCTCGCTCTCGCTGGCCACGCGCAAGCGACTCAGCGGCGTGCGCAGTTCGTGGGACAGGTCGCGCAATAATTGCTGTTGCAGGGCGACGGTGGATTGCAGACGTTCGGACATGGAATCGAACGCTCGCGCCAGCTCGCCGAGTTCATCCGGGCGCTGGGTGATGCCGCTCGACAGGCGCACGTTCAACTGATCGGCGCGCCAGGCGTTGGCCTGTTCGCGCAGGTTGTTCAGCGGCACCACCAGCAGCCGATACAGGCCGACGCAGAGCATCAAGGTGAACAGCCCGGGAATCACGCCGTTGGTAATGACCCGCCAGAACACCCGGTATTTGCCCGGGATAAAGCGCTCCGGCAATTCGATAACGAGGATGCCGGCGGCAGGATCCAGGGGAAACGGCACGCGCAGCCACGGCCGGCCTTTCTTGTGAATCGGCCAATCGAGGCCGCGCAGAAACGTCAGGTGCTGCACTTCTGCCGCGTTCAACGGCTCGCTGCTCAGCGACTGCAAATCAGCGCCAATGACGCCGACCCAACTGGCCTCGCGCAGTTGCATGCCCTGCAACCAGTCGTCGACGCCATTGCGCCCGCCGCGCTGCCACGCCTGCTCGGCCTGTGCGGCATAACGGCCGAGGGTGCTGCGCGCTTCATTGGAAAGAAACTGATTGCGCTCCTCCATGTAGCGGCCCCACGACCAGCTCAGCCAGATCATCAGCAGACAGAACGCCACCAGCAGACATGCCAGCTTCCAGAACAGCGAATGCCGCCCCGGCAGCTCAGACAGTTTCATCGGCGGCGCTCAAGACATAACCCTTGCCCCACACCGTGCGCACTTCGCGCTCGGTGTAACCGATGGCTTTGAGTTTGCGACGAATCTGGCTGATGTGCATGTCGAGGCTGCGGTCATGGGCGGCGTAGCCGCGCTGCAAGACATGTTGATAAAGGAAGGCTTTGCTCAGCACTTCCTCGTTGTTGCGGTGCAGGGTTTCGAGCAATCGAAATTCGCTGCGGGTCAGCCCGGCCGCCTGTTCGCGGAAAAACACCTCGCATTGTTCCTCATCGAAACGCAAGGTGCCGCTGGCCATCGCAGCGGCCGCGACGGGCGGACGCCGATCCAGCGCCACCCGGCGCAGGATCGCCTCGATGCGCACGTGCAACTCGGCCATGCTGAACGGCTTGGGCAGGTAGTCGTCGGCGCCGAGACGAAAACCACTGATGCGATCGGCCTCGGCCCCCAGCGCCGACATCAGCAACACCGGCGTCGAATGACTCTGGCGCAGTTGCGTCAGCAGGTTCAGGCCATCGAGCCCCGGCAGCAGAATATCCATGAGCACTACGTCGAACGGCTGGCGCTGGGCGATGTTCAGGCCTTCCTGGCCGTTCTGGCACCAGGTCACCTGAAAGCCGCTACGGCCCAGATGCTCGTGCACATAAGCGCCGAGGACCGGATCGTCTTCAATGGAAAGGATACGTGGCTGGGTGGCGGAAACAGGAGTCATGAGTATCTGCAAGTAATTCTCAGTTGGCGGATTATTCAAGATTGTCCGACAGCGGGCAACACAAGGTTCGTCTGCCGGACGAACGAGCGCGAACGTGACCCTGCATTTTCCGCAAGATTGCCCGCCTGCAAATCGCTACACTGCGACCATGTCGCGTGCCGGATGCACGCATGTGTCAACAGATCAGCGGGATGCGGGAGATAGGCGTGCTCAAGAAACTGGGAATCAAAGGTCGCGTACTGTTGCTGACCTTATTGCCGACCAGCCTGATGGCGCTGGTGCTGGGTGGCTATTTCACCTGGACGCAGCAGACCGACCTGCAGAGCCAATTGATGCAGCGCGGCGAAATGATTGCCGAGCAACTGGCGCCGTTGGTAGCACCGGCGATGGGGCACGGCGATGCCAATCTGCTCGAACGCATCGCCACTCAATCGCTTGAACAACCCGACGTGCGCGCAGTGACCTTCCTCGCTCCGGACCGCTCGCCCCTGGCCCATGCTGGCCCGACCATGCTCAACCAGGCGCCGAACGGCGACAGTGCGCAACTGCAACGGCGCAGCGGCAACGATGCCACCCGCTACCTGATGCCGGTCTTCGGCAAGCACCGCAACCTGGCCGGAGAAGTCATTCCCGCCGAATCCGACCGCCTGCTCGGCTGGGTCGAGCTGGAACTGTCACACAACGGCATGTTGCTGCGCGGTTATCGCAGCCTGTTCGCCAGTCTGCTGCTCATCGCTGCCGGGCTGGCCGGTGCCGCCCTGCTGGCATTGCGCATGGGCCGAACCATCAACCACCCGCTGAGCCAGATCAAACAGGCCGTCGCGCAACTCAAGGATGGTCACCTGGAGACCCGTTTGCCACCGCTGGGCAGCCACGAACTGGATGAGCTGGCCTCGGGGATCAATCGCATGGCCGGTACCCTGCAGAACGCCCGCGAAGAATTGCAGCACAGCGTCGATCAGGCCACCGAAGACGTGCGGCAGAATCTGGAGACCATCGAGATCCAGAACATCGAACTGGACCTGGCCCGCAAAGAAGCCCTGGAAGCCAGCCGGATCAAATCCGAATTCCTCGCCAACATGAGTCACGAGATCCGCACGCCGCTCAACGGTATCCTCGGTTTCACTCACTTGTTGCAGAAAAGCGAACTGACCCCGCGTCAGCTCGATTACCTGGGCACCATCGAAAAATCCGCCGACAGCCTGCTGGGCATCATCAACGAGATTCTCGACTTCTCGAAAATCGAGGCCGGCAAACTGGTGCTCGACCACATTCCGTTCAATCTGCGCGATCTGTTGCAGGACACCCTGACCATCCTCGCCCCGGCCGCGCATGCCAAACAATTGGAGCTGGTCAGTCTGGTGTACCGCGACACGCCGCTGTCGCTGGTCGGCGATCCGCTGCGGCTCAAGCAGATCCTCACCAACCTTGTGAGCAACGCGATCAAGTTCACCCGCGAAGGCACCATCGTCGCCCGGGCGATGCTTGAAGACGAACGCGAAGACAGCGTGCAATTGCGCATCAGCATTCAGGACACTGGCATCGGCTTGTCGAGTCAGGACGTGCGCGCGTTGTTTCAAGCGTTCAGCCAAGCCGACAATTCGCTGTCGCGCCAACCCGGCGGCACCGGTCTGGGGCTGGTGATTTCCAAGCGCCTGATCGAGCAAATGGGCGGCGAGATCGGCGTCGACAGCACCCCGGGCGAAGGCTCGGAGTTCTGGATCAGCCTGAGCCTGCCCAAGACCCGCGACGATGCCGAAGACTTGCCTGCCGCGCCGCTGCTGGGACGGCGCGTCGCGGTGCTGGAGAATCACGAACTGGCGCGTCAGGCGTTGCAGCATCAACTGGAAGACTGCGGCCTCGACGTCACGCCGTTCAATACCCTGGAGAGTCTGAGCAACGGGGTCACCGGTGCGCACCAGACCGATCAGGCGATTGACCTGGCGGTCATTGGCATCACCAGCAACGACATGCTGCCGGAGCGCTTGAATCAGCATATCTGGGACCTCGAACACCTCGGCTGCAAAGTGCTGGTGCTGTGCCCGACCACCGAGCAGACGCTGTTTCACCTGTCGGTGCCCAACCCGCACAGCCAGTTGCAGGCCAAACCGGCCTGCACCCGCAAGCTGCGGCGTGCCCTGTCCGATCTGGTCAATCCGCGCCAGCCGCGCAATGAACCGAGCGAGCCGTTGTCGAGCCGGGCGCCGCGGGTGCTGTGTGTCGACGACAATCCGGCCAACCTCCTGCTGGTGCAAACCCTGCTTGAAGACATGGGCGCGCGGGTACTCGCCGTGGAAAGCGGCTACGCGGCGGTCAAGGCGGTGCAGACTGAGTCCTTCGATCTGGTGCTGATGGACGTGCAGATGCCGGGCATGGACGGCCGGCAAAGCACCGAAACCATTCGCCAGTGGGAAAGTGAACGACATTGCACGCCACTGCCGATTGTCGCCCTTACCGCCCACGCCATGGCCAACGAAAAACGCGCGCTGCTGCAAAGCGGCATGGACGATTACCTGACCAAGCCCATCAGCGAGCGGCAACTGGCGCAGGTGGTGCTGAAGTGGACCGGGCTGGCCTTGCGTAATCAAGCCCCGGAGCGGCCCGGCGACAGTGCGGTGGGCAACCATGAGCTGCCCGTCCTCGATCACGAAGAAGGCCTGCGTCTGGCGGCCGGCAAGGCGGATCTGGCAGCGGACATGCTGGCGATGCTGCTGGCGTCACTGGAAGCCGACCGCGAAGCCATCCGGGCGGCGCGTGACAGTCACGACCACAACGCCCTGCTCGAACGCGTGCATCGCCTGCATGGCGCCACCCGCTACTGCGGTGTGCCGCAATTGCGCGCCGCCTGCCAGCGCAGCGAAACACTGCTCAAGCAGGACGATCCGAAATCCGCCGCCGCCCTCGACGAGCTGGAGCGTTCGATCAACCGCCTCGCGGCGCAGGCCAGAATCGGCGCCTGATCCACGACAATGCCGGCTGCGCCGATTGCACTACAGTGGGCGCGGACCTTTCCGTCCGCGCCGATGTTCCAGGAGGATTCCATGCGCACCCTCGTTTTCAGCAGCCAGACCTACGACCGCGACAGCTTTCTCGCCGCCGACTGCCCGGCCGCCATCGACCTGCATTTCCAGGCCGCGCGGCTCAGCCTCGACACCGCCGCACTGGCCGAGCAGCACGAGGTGGTCTGCGCCTTTATCAATGACGACCTCAGCGCTGCGGTGCTGGAACGTCTGGCAGCCGGAGGCACGCGGCTGATCGCGTTGCGCTCGGCCGGGTACAACCATGTCGACCTGCTGGCCGCGAAACGTCTGGGATTGTCGGTGGTGCGCGTTCCGGCCTACTCGCCCCATGCCGTGGCCGAACATGCCGTGGCGCTGATTCTTGCCCTCAACCGGCGTCTGCATCGCGCCTACAACCGCACCCGCGAAGGAGATTTCAGCCTGCACGGTCTGACCGGATTCGATCTGGTCGGCAAAACCGTCGGCATCGTCGGCACCGGACAGATCGGTGCGACTTTCGCGAAGATCATGCACGGTTTCGGCTGCGAACTGCTGGCCCACGATCCGTATCCCAACCCTGATGTCCTTGCCTTGGGTGCGCGGTACCTGAGCCTGCCGGAGTTGCTTGCGCAATCGCGGATCATCAGCCTGCACTGTCCGCTCAACGAGCAAAGCAGACACCTGATCAACCGCGACTCGCTGGCGCACATGCAGCCGGGCGCCATGTTGATCAACACCGGACGCGGCGGTCTGGTGGACACACCGGCGCTGATCGACGCCTTGAAGGACGGCCAGCTCGGTTATCTGGGACTGGATGTGTATGAAGAGGAGGCGCAGCTGTTTTTCGAGGACCGTTCCGATCTGCCGTTGCAGGACGATGTACTGGCGCGCTTGCTGACCTTTCCTAACGTGATCATCACCGCGCACCAGGCATTCCTGACCCGCGAAGCGCTGGGCGCGATTGCGGCGACCACGCTGCACAACATCGCAGCCTGGGCGGCGGGTGAGCCGCAGAACCAGGTCGAGGGCTGAGCGCCTTATTTGCTCAGCGAGGACGCCAGGATCAGCAAGCCCAGCCAACCGAAACCGAGCAGGCGCTGCTTGCTCGAATGGCCCTTGCGCAACAGGAACCAGACGAAAAACGCCGGCAACAGGAACACCATGATTTTCAACCAGCCTTCCACCGGACGGCTGCCGTCGGCGTTGACCGGTTGCTGCGCCTGACGCGCCTGCTCTGCGGCCTGCTGACGGCGGCGGCGCCCGGCCGCTGCCGGCATTACTTTGGGCAGAGGTTCGGCCAGCGGCGGGACAAAAGCCTCGGGCACGGCATTGTTGCGTGGCAGGCTGCCGAACGAAATCGTCGACGCCTGGGGGGATGCCGCAGCGGACTGCGCCTGCATGGCGGCATGTTCGGCCATCGGCGCCCCGCAATGAATACACACCAGAGCTTCGGAACTGATGCTCCGCTTGCATTCATAACATTCGATCAGCGCCATGTTCCGTTCCTTCAGATTCGGGGCCGGCAGTTTGCCATGACTGTCGGCTCATTTGAACCGGATCGAAGGTCGCACGTGCCCCGCATTCTGTCATCGAGCCCGTGCTAGCATGTCGCGCATATTTGGAGGACCCATGGTCGAACACGATTTTCGCTACACCCTGATGAACCCGCAACACACCCTCACCGAATGCCGCGCCCTGGTTCCGGGCCGCTATCAGGTCACCGGCAACGGTGGCTCGATCCGCATCGGTGATGTCCTGCTGGTCACGCTCAAAGGCAGCAAGGATTTGTCCATGCGCCTGACCGTCGACACCGTCCGCCACCTGATCAACCCGCCGGGCCAATGGACCGCGATGACCACCGGCCCGCTCTTCGGCGAACTGGCGATTCACACCTGGCAGGTCAATTGCGACAGCTGCGCCAAGGAACTGAGCTTCGAATTCGCGGTGGACGCCAAGCTGGGCAAATCCGCAGAAAAACCGGCAGCCACGGCGCGCATCGCCGAGCTGGGCTGGAAAGCCGTCGATGACAAGCACCTGTGCCCCAAATGCCAGGAGCCTGCATGATGAAACGCTTGGCCCTGGCCGCTCTGGTCGGTGCTGGCCTCGCCGGTTGCGCCGCCGAGCCTGTACAACTGCAGCAGAACCGCAGCTACATTCTGGAATGGATCGGCGAACGGCCGCTGATGGACTACAGCCATCTGACCGTGACCCTTGGCGACGATGGTCGCGCCTACGGCAACGGCGGCTGCAACCACTGGTTCGCGCCGTATACGCTGGAGGGCGACAAACTGACCTTCGGCAAGATCGGCAAGACCCGCAAACTCTGCGCGCCGGCGTTGATGGAGCAGGAGCAACGCTTCCTGCAGGCGCTGGAAAAGGTCGAGCGCTGGGACATCTCGCCGATCGAACAGATGCGTTTCTGGCCGGCAGAAGGCAAGCCGCTGCGCTGGTGGCTGGAAGAGGGTTAAACCTGTGGCGAGGGAGCTTGCTCCCGCTCGGCTGCGCAGCAGTCGCAGCAGTCGCAAGTCAGCCATTACGGGCAGGCTGTTGAACCGAGGCAGCCAGGGCTGGGGCTGCTTCGCAGCCCAGCGGGAGCAAGCTCCCTCGCCACAAAAAGCCATCAGGTTTATTGGGTGGTTTGTAAGGCCTCCAGCTTCGCCATCACCCCCGCCGCCGTCTGTTCACCCAGCAACTGTTCACGCACCTTGCCTTTGTTGTCGATGATGTACGTCACCGGTAACGCTTCACTACGCGGCAAGTCAAACAACTCCGCCGGATCCTGCGCCAGCACGGTGAACTTGATGCCCAGTTTCTCGCTGGCGCTTTTCAATTCCTCACCCTGTACGTTGTCGAAATTGACCCCGAACACACCCACGCTCTTGCTCTTGAGTTCCTCAGCCAAATGGTTGAGTTCAGGAATTTCCGTGCGGCACGGACCACACCACTCCGCCCAGTAATTGAGCACCACCCATTGTTTGTCCAGACGCTCGGACGCGACCTTCTGGCCGTTCTGGTCGATCCCGTAATCATTGCCGCAGCCCCCCAGCATCAACGCCCCGAGAATCGTCAATGCCGCTGCCAATCGCCGTGTCATGCCGTGTTCCTTGTGAAAATGAGAAAGCGCCTGCGACCCATCGCCTCTGACGGTTCTGGATTGCGCGCCGCACAGTTAGAATAGCCGCCACTTTACGCCAGAAGCGACCCGCCATGACCGATCTGACGCTTTATCACAATCCGCGCTGCTCGAAATCCCGCGGCGCGCTGGAACTGCTCGAAGCCCGCGGCCTGACGCCGACCGTGGTGCGCTACCTCGAAACACCGCTGAACGCCAAGCAGATCAAGGCCCTGCTCGGCAAGCTCGGGATCAGCGCGCGGCAGTTGCTGCGCAGCGGCGAAGAGGAATACAAAACCCTGAACCTGGCGGATGCCAGCCTCAGCGAGCAGCAATTGATCGACGCCATCGCCGCGCACCCGAAACTGATGGAGCGGCCGATTCTCGAAGCCGGCGACAAAGCCATCATCGGGCGCCCACCGGAAAACGTATTGGAGTTGTTGCCATGAGCACGCCGTACATTCTGGTCCTGTATTACAGCCGCAGCGGTGCGACCAACGAGATGGCCCGGCAGATTGCCCGTGGTGTCGAGCAGGCTGGCCTGGAAGCGCGTTTGCGTACCGTGCCGGCCATTTCAACTGAATGCGAAGCCGTGGCGGCGGACATTCCCGATGAAGGTGCGCTCTACGCCACGCTCGATGACCTGAAGAATTGCGTTGGCCTTGCCATGGGCAGTCCGACGCGCTTCGGCAACATGGCCGCGCCGCTCAAGTACTTCCTTGATGGCACCAGCAACCTGTGGCTGACCGGCGCCCTCGTTGGCAAACCGGCCGGCGTGTTTACTTCCACCGCCAGCCTGCACGGCGGTCAGGAAACCACCCTGCTGTCGATGATGCTGCCGCTGTTGCACCACGGCATGCTGATCACCGGCCTGCCCTACAGCGAATCGGCTTTGCTGGAAACCGAAGGCGGCGGTACGCCATACGGGGCCAGCCATCACGCCGGTTCCGATGGCAAGAACGGGCTGGATCAGCACGAAGTGGCGCTGTGCCGCGCACTGGGTCTGCGTCTGGCGAAAACCGCGCAGAAGCTGGTGGGCTGAGATGGCGAAGAAGGCAAAGATTTTGCCCTCAGTGGCGTGGCTTGAACCACGGGTGAAGGCCATGCGCGTGCTCAGCCTGTTGAGCTTTTTCGCCCTCGCCGGGTTGCTGGCGGCTTATTACCTGCTGTTCGCTGACCTGCATGGCGCCCGGCCGTGGGTGATTCTGCTGGTCGAACTGATCCCGTGGCTGGTCCTCGCCCCGGGGATGATCATGGGCAGCGCCCGCGGGCATTCGTGGATGTGTTTTGTGGTGAACCTGTATTTCATCAAAGGCGCACTGGCGGCGTATGACCCGCACCGGCAGCTGTTCGGCCTGCTGGAAATGGCGGCGAGTCTGGCGGTGTTCTGCTCGGCGCTGTTGTATGTGCGCTGGCGGTACCAGTTGAATCGCAAATTGGCTGGTGAAGGTGACGTCAGCGTCGCCTGATCTGACGCCTTCGCGAGCAGGCTCGCTCCCACAGAAAAACGCATTCCAAAATGTGGGAGCGAGCCTGCTCGCGAAGGGGACGACGCGGTCTCAATGGTTGACGGTGTAAGCCAGCATCATCGAAATCTGGCTCATCGGCCGCCCACCGCTCTGTTCGTGCCACTGATTGAACGCTTCCTGCACAATTGCCAGGTCACGCTGACTGGTCGGCACCTTGTCGACGATCTTCTGCGCATTGAGTGCCGCGACCACGTCGTAGCTCGGCACGAAGGTGTCCTTGCCGACCATGCGCAAAAACCGCGGTGCCGACAGCCCGCCCAATTGATGGCCGTGCTTTTTCAGGTAGGTCCACAGACCGACGATATCGGTCACCGGCCAGTCGGCGATCAGTGCGCCGAAACTGCCTTTGTCCTTTTCCACATCGAGGATGAACTGCGCATTGCGCGGCACGCTCTTGAGCTTGCCCAAGTGGCGAATGATCCGCGCATCCTGCATCAGGCGCTCAAGGTGTTCGGCGCTCATGAGTACGACTTTTTCCGGATCGAATTTGAAGAACACTTCTTCGAACGCCGGCCACTTGGCGTCGACCAGACTGTGCTTGAGCCCGGCGCGAAAGACCCGCAGCGCCATGGTCGAGAGGTAGCGGTCGTCGCTGATCTTGCGCAGTTGTGCAGGCGTCTTGGGAACGGGCAGATGGGCTTCCAGTTCAGCCGCCGAACCGAAACGGTTCAGACAGTATTCGTGCAGCCACTTGTAATCGCGCATGCCCTCTCCTATTGAATGAAACTGATAAATCTCTGTGGGAGCGAGCCTGCTCGCGAAGGCGTCGGGTCAATCAACATATTTGCTGAATGACACACCGCCTTCGCGAGCAAGCCCGCTCCCACATGTTTAATCGGGCTTACAGGTTGACGACATTGACGAAACGCGAAGCCGCCGTCTCGTCGATCTTCAGGCTGGTGAAATCGAACAGATTGCGGTCGGCCAGTTGCGACGGCACCACGTTCTGCAGGCTGCGGAAAATCGATTCGGTGCGGCCCGGAGTTTTGCGATCCCAATCCTGCAGCATTTCCTTGACTACCTGGCGCTGCAGGTTTTCCTGCGAGCCGCAGAGGTTGCACGGGATGATCGGGAATTGCTTGAGGTCCGAGTAGGCCTGGATGTCCTTTTCGTTGCAGTACGCCAGCGGACGGATCACCACGTTGCGGCCGTCGTCGGCGCGCAGTTTCGGCGGCATCGCCTTGAGCGTGCCGTTGAAAAACATGTTGAGGAAAAACGTCTCGACGATGTCGTCGCGGTGATGACCGAGGGCCATTTTCGTCGCGCCGATTTCATCGGCAAAGGTGTACAGCGTGCCGCGGCGCAGGCGCGAGCACAGCGAGCAAGTGGTCTTGCCCTCCGGAATCAGTTCCTTGACCACCGAGTAGGTGTCTTTTTCGACGATGTGGTATTCGACGCCCAGCTCTTTCAGGTAGGCCGGCAGCACGTGCTCGGGGAAGCCCGGCTGTTTCTGGTCCATGTTCACCGCGACGATCTCGAACTTGATCGGCGCCACTTTCTGCAGGTGCAGCAGCACGTCGAGCATGGTGTAGCTGTCCTTGCCCCCGGACAGGCAGACCATGACCTTGTCGCCGTCTTCGATCATGTTGAAATCGGCGACCGCTTCGCCCGCCAGGCGGCGCAGGCGCTTTTGCAGTTTGTTCTGATTGACCGTAAGAGTGCCCATGACGCGAAATCCGTGAGGTGTGACGAAGGGCCGGCATTTTACGCAAAAACCCGGTCGGGGCGAAGGGCCGTGGATCTGCCTCCTGTGGCGAGGGAGCTTGCTCCCGCTGGGGTGCGAAGGGCCCCTCAAGCTTTTTTTCATGGCACACACCGAGCCAGGAGGGATTGCGACTGCTGCGCAGCCGAGCGGGAGCAAGCTCCCTCGCCACAAGGCCATTCGTTCACCAGTAGCAAGATTTTGGCGCGATTAAGCGCTTTGTTTACAGCGCGATTTGCTCTAAGCCCCGGATACCGGTGCGATTAAGACCTTTCTATACTGCGACATAAGGTCGCACACATCTGAAGACCTGTATTTGCTCGGCCACCTTGGCCCGTAGGCGCTCCGCTGGGGGGCGATGGCAATAACAAGAGGAGTGAATGGCATGATCCATCACGTAGTGGGACTGTTTACCCACCCCGATCAGGAATGGAAGGAGATCCGTGGCGACCAAGAAGAAAGCATCAGCCACATGTACTTGACCCACACGCTGATTCTCGCGGCGATTCCTGCCGTCTCGGCGTTTATCGGCACCACTCAGGTCGGCTGGGTGATCGGCAACCGCGCGCCGGTGATGCTCACTCTGGAGAGCGCGCTGTGGATGACGATAATGTCGTACCTGGCGATGCTCGGCGGGGTCGCGGTCATGGGCGCTTTTGTGCACTGGATGGCGCGCACCTATGACGCCAATCCGAGCCTGGCCCGTTGCGTGGCCTTTGCCACCTACACCGCCACGCCACTGTTCGTCGGCGGTCTGGCGGCGCTGTATCCGCACATGTGGCTGGGCATGATCGTCGGCACGGCGGCCATCTGCTACACGGTGTATCTGCTGTATGTGGGATTGCCGACATTCATGAACATCCCGCCGGACGAAGGCTTTCTGTTCTCCAGTTCGGTGCTGGCGGTGGGCCTGGTGGTCCTGGTGGCGATCATGGCGTTCACCGTGATCGTCTGGGGCCTGGGCGTTGGCCCGGTGTATACCAACTAGCTTGATTCACGCCTGAAAAAAACAACATCTGCCCACACAGGCCGCCGCAAGGCGGCCTTCTTCTTGGGGCGATGACCATTCGGCAGGTCAGCGATTCGCAAGTCGGCGGGGTTGCGGCATACTCGGCGTCTCTGGAGATCCATCAAGCATGCCCGAGCAACTCAATACCCGCGTCGAAGACTGTTACCAACTCGCTGAATCCTTTTTCAAACGTTCCTTCAAACGCCCCGTGGTCAGCCTCAAGCTGCGCGGGCAGAAAGCCGGTGTCGCGCATCTGCACGAGAACCTGCTGCGCTTCAATCCGCAGCTGTACCGCGAAAATACCGAACACTTCCTCAAGCAGACAGTGGCCCACGAAGTCGCGCACCTGATCGCCCATCAATTGTTTGGCGACCGCATCCAGCCCCACGGCGAGGAATGGCAACTGATCATGCGTGGGGTTTACGAACTGCCGCCGGACCGCTGCCACACCTATGAAATCCAGCGGCGCAGAGTCACCCGCTACATTTATAAATGCCCATGCCCGGACAGCGACTTTGCGTTTTCGGCACAGCGCCATAGCTTGGTCAGACAAGGGCGGCGGTATTTCTGCCGGCGGTGCCGCACGACGTTGGTGTTCAGTGGCGAGATGCGGGTGGAATAGCTGGTTTCTATGTTGCCTTGACTGGCCTCATCGCTGGCAAGCCAACTCCCACAGGTTCCCAGGTGTTCACAAAACCTGTGGGAGCTGGCTTGCCAGCGATGAGGCCACGACAGGCACTAAAGAATCACTTTGGTGGAACGCAGCTCAGCAATCCGCTCAGCACTCACCCCCAACTCCCTCAACACCTCATCCGTATGCTGCCCCAACCCCGCGCCGACATGCCGCGGCGCCGGCAGCGCTTGAGAAAACTTCAACGGACAAGCCATCTGCGCCTGTGTCGTACCATCCCCGCGCGGCACTTGCGTCACCAGCCCCCGCGCCTGCAACTGCGGATGGCGTACCGCCTCGCCCAGACTCAGCACCGGTTCGACACAGGCATCAACCCCGGCAAACAACTCACACAGTTCAGCAAAGTCATGCCGCTCAAACTCGGCCTGCAATGCATGCTTCAGCGCCTGTTGCTGCTCAGCCCTTTGCGACAATCCCCGCGCCGCCAGCTCCGGCCGGCCAAGCGCTGCGCACAATTGCTGCATGAACGCCGGCTCGAGACTGCCCACCGACATCCAGCGCCCATCTCGCGTACGGTAATAATCATAAAAGCTGCCGCCATTAAGCATCTGGTCTTCGCGGCCCGGTTCCGCGCCGCAGGCCAGGTAACCCGCGCCGGCCATGGCATTGAGGCTGAATGCGCAGTCGGCCATGCTCACATCCAGGTGCGTGCCCTGCCCGCTCTGCTGACGGGCGATCACCGCCGCCAGCAAGCCGATCACCCCGTGCAGCGAGCCTCCCGCCACATCCGCCACTTGCATGCCCAAAGGCACCGGCCCGCTGTCGGCGCGGCCGGTGTAACTGGCAAGTCCCGCCAGCGCGAGATAATTGATGTCATGCCCGGCGCGATCACGATACGGCCCGCTCTGGCCGTAGCCGCTGATCGACACGTAGATCAACTGCGGATTGATCGCTTTCAACGCTTCATAGCCCAGGCCCAGTCGCTCCATCACCCCGGGCCGGAACTGCTCCAGAACGATGTCGTACTCGCCCAGCAATTGCTGGATGATCTCGAGCGCTTCGGGCTGTTTGAGATCCAGCGCCAGACTGCGCTTGTTGCGGTTCAGATACGCATGGCTGGCCGATGTCCCACCATCGTGGGGTGGCAGTACGCGCAACAGGTCCATGCGCGTCGGTGATTCGATGCGCAGCACCTCGGCGCCCATGTCCGCCAGCAGCAACGAGGCGAACGGCCCCGGCAACAGGGTCGAGAAATCGAGAATTTTCAGTGAGGCCAGCGGTGCGGACATGGGCGAACTCCTTGGGCGATCCATTCAGCCTAGGCAGGCATCGTCGATGCGGCAATCACCGCAAATGTCAGCGACTGTGACCGTTGTGCTCAATTCACAGGCAAGAAAAAACCCGCCGAAGCGGGTTTTTTTATTCATGTGGCGAGGGAGCTTGCTCCTGCTGGACTGCGGAGCAGGCCCCTTCTTGAAAGCGGGCCGCTGCGCGCGCCAGCGGGAGCAAGCTCCCTCACCACAAGGTATTACCAGATACAGCTTATTTCACATTGCTCGGGGTTGGGCCTTCAGCCACACCCAGGTCGTCTTCTTCACGCTCTTCGGAGATACCACGGCCACCGGAAGCCAGCTCGGCTTGCAGCACGTCGGTGTCCAGTTCCTTGACCCACTTGGCCACGACGATGGTCGCTACGGCGTTACCGACCAGGTTGGTCAGCGCGCGGGCTTCGGACATGAAGCGGTCGATACCGAGGATCAGCGCCAGACCGGCAACCGGCAGGTGGCCGACCGCCGACAGGGTAGCGGCCAGAACGATGAAGCCCGAACCGGTCACGCCCGCCGCGCCTTTGGAAGACAACAGCAGCACCAGCAACAGGGTGATCTGGTGGGTGATGTCCATGTGGGTGTCAGTCGCTTGGGCGATGAACACCGCAGCCATGGTCAGGTAGATCGAAGTACCGTCGAGGTTGAACGAGTAACCGGTCGGGATCACCAGACCGACAACCGATTTCTTCGCGCCCAGACGCTCCATCTTGATCAGCATGCGTGGCAGCGCCGATTCCGACGAGGACGTACCCAGGACGATCAACAGCTCTTCACGGATGTAACGCACCAGCTTAAACACGCTGAAACCGTGAGCACGGCAGATCGCGCCCAGCACCAGCACGACGAACAGTATGCAGGTGATGTAGAAGCAGATCATCAACTGGCCCAACTGCACCAGCGAGCCGACACCGTAGGCACCGATGGTGAACGCCATGGCGCCGAACGCACCCAGTGGCGCCAGCTTCATGATCATGTTGATGATGTTGAACATCACGTGGGCGAAGCGATCGATCATGTCCAGCAACGGACGACCGTACGAGCCGAGGCGATGCAGGGCGTAGCCGAAGATCACCGAGAACATCAGCACTTGCAGAATGTCACCGGTGGCAAACGCGCCGACGATGGTGTTCGGGATTACGTTGAGGAGGAAACCGACAATGCTCTGGTCTTTACTGGCCGTCACGTAGGTGGCGATTTTCGAGGCATCGAGGGTGGTGACGTCGATGTGCATGCCGGCGCCCGGTTGCACGACGTTGACCACGATCAGGCCGATCAGCAGGGCGATGGTCGAAACGATTTCGAAGTACAGCAGCGCGTAGCCGCCGGTCTTGCCCACGGATTTCATGTTCTGCATGCCGGCGATGCCGCTGACAACGGTACAGAAGATGATCGGCGCGATGACCATTTTGATCAGTTTGATGAAACCGTCACCCAGTGGCTTGAGGGCCACACCGGTCTGCGGATAAAAGTGACCAAGCAGGATGCCGATGGCGATGGCAACGATCACCTGGAAATACAGGGATTTATACAGTGGCTGACGAGTCGTCATTGCAGGTTTCCTCAAGCGTCCAGCGGGCGACATCCATCTGTCGAGCGCCGAACCTTAATTGCGAACCCTCCTGCACTGGAGGGATTTGTTGTTGGAGCGGCGTTTTCCGCGAAGGAGAAATGCACGCTTCTGTCGCTTCTATCGCAAACGCCGTGCCAGATTGGTGCGATTGCCAGCAAGCCTTTTGATATCAGGGTCTGCGGGATTTTCCATGTCACCGGACGGTGACCCGTGTGTGGCGGATTTCCGCCAACTTGCCGTTTCGCGTCCTGCAATTTGGCGGAAATCCGCCTTGTTGCGAGCAGCGCCACCCGGCTACCATCCGGGCGCCTGAGGAAGGATCTGCCGCTTATGCGTGAACGCACCATTGCCAGTCATTTCGCCCGTGCCGCCCTCGGTGGCGCACGCCGTCTGGGGTTCGATTATTCGGGCCTGCTGCTGCAACTGGGCATCAGCCCGGAGCTGCTCGACGAACCGCGCGCGCGCATTGCTCCAGAGCAATTCACCCGGTTGATTCAAGGGCTGTGGCTGGCGCTGGACGACGAGTACCTGGGCTTCGGCAACGCGCCAAGCAAGCCCGGCACTTTCGCCATGATGTGCCACGCCTCGATTCATTGCCGCAATCTGGAAAAGGCCCTGCAACGCGGTTTACTTTTTTATAGCTTATTCCCCGATGCCCCGCGCCTGACCTTGAATCGCGAAGACGAATGGGTGCGATTGAGCCTCGACGATTCGCCGCTATGGGACCCGGATCACTTCCTCACCGAGAGCCTGCTGGTGATCTGGCATCGCCTCGGCAGTTGGCTGATCGGCCAGCGGATTCGCCTCGAACAGGCAACCTTCAGCTACCCGCGCCCCGACCACGGCGCTGAATACGACCTGCTGTTTCCCTGCCCTATGGTTTTCGGCACCGAACGAAGCAGCCTGCTGTTTCACAGCCGCTACCTGCCGATGCCGCTGTTGCAGGACGAACGCACGCTCAAACACTTCCTCGAACGCTCGCCCGCCGACCTGCTCTCGCGCCCGGACGACGGCGACAGCCTCAGCAGCCGCTTGCGTCGCCTGCTCAGCCGCGACAGCGCGCACTGGCCGGATCTGGAAGCCGTGGCGGCTCACATGCACATCAGCCCGCAGACCTTGCGCCGGCACTTGCGTGAAGAAGGCACCAGTTTTCAGGAACTGAAGGATCAGCTGCGGCGGGATATCGCCATTTACCATTTAGGCCGGGCGGAGCTGTCGTTGCAGCAGATTGCCGAGCAGCTCGGATTTTCCGAACCGTCGGCGTTTCATCGGGCGTTCAAGAAGTGGACGGGGCTGACGCCGGGGGCTTATCGGGCGCAGGAGCAATGAGGCAGCCTCGAATCTTGCGTTGAAGCGCCCGGCGCTATCGCGAGCAGGCTCACTCCTACAAGGGTACGCATTCCAAATGTAGGAGTGAGCCTGCTCGCGATAGCGTCATAAAGGGCACCACCTAAACCGCAGGAAAATGAATCCTGAACGCCGCCCCGCCCATCGGCGAATCGCCCAGGGCCAGCCGGGCGTTGTAGCTTTCGATGATGTCCTTGACCACCGCCAGCCCGATGCCCTGCCCCGGATGCTGCGCATCCAGGCGTTCGCCGCGCTCGAGTATCCGTGCGCGTTGATCGAGTGGCACACCCGGCCCGTCGTCTTCTACGCACAACTCGACCCCGGCGAGCGACTCGCGCACGCTGACGCGCACTTCGCCCAGGCACAGGCGATAGGCGTTTTCCAGCAGGTTGCCGAGCATCTCCAGCAAGGCACCCTGTTCGATCGGCACATAGCAATGCTCCGGCAGATCAAACGTGACACGTACGTGTTTGTCGCGGTAGACCTTGTCCAGCGTGTCACAGAGGCTTTTGAGCACCGGTTGCAGGCGCACCTGATGGCGCACCAGGCCGCTTTTGCGCAGGCTGGCCCGTTGCAGTTGGTAGCTGATCTGCTGGCTCATGCGCTCGATCTGGCTTTGCAGCACCCAGGCCTGATCGCGCTCTTGAGGCCGCTGCGCCATGTCTTCGCTGACGCCTTGCAACACCGCCAGTGGCGTCTTCAGGCTGTGAGCAAGGTCATCGAGCGAATCGCGGTAACGGCTGCGCTGCTGACGCTCGCTGAGCAGCAAGCGGTTGAGCGAACCGGTCAGGCGCAGCAGTTCACGCGGGTGTTTTTCAGTCAGGCTTTCGCGGGTTCCACCTTCGATTTCGTCGAGTTCCTGGCTGAGTCGGCGCAAGGCCTTGAGGCCCCAGGTCAGGCCGATCCATAACAACGCGAGCAGCACCAGCAACGCCGCGCCGAAGCCCAGATAAAGGTTTTCACGCAGGCCTTCGAGGGTGGTTTCGTATTCGCGCACCGGTTGCAGCGCGACAATGCTGAACGCCGCGCTCTTGCCGCCGAGCAGTTTGACTTCGACGTCGTAGACAAAGAATTCCTGGCCGTTGCTTTCGCGAATCCGCGCGAACTCGTTGCCGAGGCCGTCGTAGCGCGGTTTGTAGTTGATCTGCTCTTCCTGGGTGGCTTTCGACCGCCACACCAATTTGCCGTCGCGGTCGTAGATATAGCCGAGCAGGCGAAAATCGGTGAGGTTGAAGCGCTCATCGGGCAATTGTGAAGGCATCATCAACCGACCGTTTTCCACGCGCGCGGCCGAGATCAGCGTAGTGACATCAGAGGCCAGGCGCTGCTCGATCGAATCCTGCAAGGCGAGGCTGAACGCGCCCTGCATCGCCGGGAGCAAGGCGAGCATGAACAACACCGCCAACGTGGTGGCGGCGAGCATCAAACGAACGCGAAGGGAACGAATCAAGTGCAGCGCTCGTTGAACAGATAGCCGAGACCGCGCACGGTGTCGATCGGTTTGAACCCCGCCGGGGCTTCAAGCTTGCGGCGCAGACGGCCGACCAGCACTTCGATCACGTTCGGATCACGCTCGTCGTCATCCGGGTAGAGCTGCTCCATCAAGCGATCCTTGGGCACCACTTGCTGGTGGTGACGCATCAGGTATTCGAGGATGCGGTATTCGTAGGCGGTCAGCGCCAGCGGTTGTTCATCGAGGCTCGCCTGTTTGCGATTGAGGTCCAGCAGCAACGGCCCGGCAACAATGGTCGACTGAGTGAAACCGCTGGAGCGGCGCAGCAGCGCATTGAGGCGTGCGTCGAGTTCTTCGAACTGGAACGGCTTGACCACGTAATCGTCGGCGCCCGCGGCGAGTCCTTCGACCTTGTCCTGCCAGTTGCCGCGCGCGGTGAGGATCAGGATCGGAAAGCTCTTGCCGCCCGAACGCAACTGCCGGATCAGGTCGAGGCCGCCCATGCCCGGCAGGCCGAGGTCGATCACCGCCAAGTCAAAGTTGAACTGTCCGGTCTGGTACAGCGCTTCTTCGGCATTGGCCACGGATTCGACCACGTGACCGCTCTCCGTGAGGCGGGTTTGCAGGTGATGGCGCAACAGCGCTTCATCTTCGACGACCAACAGTTTCATAAAACTCTCCCGGCTAAATCACAAACTCCAGTAACCCACCTGTGGGAGCGAGCCTGCTCGCGAATACTGACGATCAGGCGAAATATTCATCGACTGACCAATCGCCTTCGCGAGCAGGCTCGCTCCCACATTCAATCTGCGGCAACTGCTTAGAAATAGTAGTTGGCCGAAAGGTACGTCTGGGCGCTGCTGGTCAGGTCCAGTGAGCCTTGCTTGCTGCCGCCGCGCTCACTCATCTCGGTGCTGGCGTTGCTGCGCAGGTAACGGTAACCGAGTTCCACCGAGGTGTTTTGCGACACTTGCTGCAACACACCGAACTGCCCACCCACTGCATAACCGATATCGCTGTCACGGCTGAAACCTGGCGACTCCTGGGTCAGTTTGGTCAGGCCCGCCGTGGCACCGCCGAACAGTTTGGTACTACCGCCCACCGGGTAGAACAGATCGTAGCTGCCCAGCAGGTTTTCCTGGCGCAGTTTAACGCCATTGTGCGAACCGGATACGTTGTCGTAGGTGGCGTAGTAGCGACCCTGGCTGTTCTGCTGACCGAGGCGCACGCCGTAGGTGTTGTTGCCGTCGATGGCCCCGGTGGCGTTGGGGTGGTCGAGGTTGTCATTCAAGGCGTGGGACTTTTTGATCTTGTCGCTGGTCTGGCCGAAGCTCAGGCCGGCGAAGTTCGAAGTGGTGTCGGCGTGGGCCGCGATGCTGGCGCTCATTACGGTCAAAGCCAGCAGCAGTTTGTTTAAACGAGTCATGGGTATTTCCTCTTTCACAGTGCTGTTTGGGTATGGCGCAAGGTTACTGACCCGCCCCTGTACCGCCCCTGAACCGTCTCTGAACCCAAGCTGAACCAGATCGTCTAGGCTGTTCTGACCACTTACATCAAGGAGACCCGACCATGCGCCTGTTCCTCGCCCTCACCTTGCTGGCCGTCAGCAGCCTGACCCAGGCTGCGATCAAGATCGCAGAAATCCCCTATCAAAGCGCCGACGGTACAAAACTGATCGGCTACTACGCCTATGACGACGCGATCAAAGGCCCACGCCCCGGTGTCGTTGTGGTCCACGAATGGTGGGGGCTGAATGACTATGCGAAGCGTCGCGCACGGGATTTGGCTGAACTCGGCTACAGCGCGCTGGCTATCGACATGTATGGCGAAGGCAAGAACACCGAGCACCCGAAAGACGCGATGGCCTTCATGCAAGCGGCGACCAAGGACGCCGATGCAGCCAGCAAACGTTTTGCCGCTGGGTTGGACCTTCTGAAAAAACAGCCGCAAACCGACGTCAACAAACTCGCTGCCATCGGTTATTGCTTCGGTGGCGCCGTGGTGTTGAATGCGGCGCGTCAGGGCGTGCCACTGGCGGGTGTGGTGAGTTTCCATGGCGCGCTGGCGACCAAGACCCCGGCAACCCCGGGCAGCGTGAAAACGAAGATCCTGGTCGAGCATGGCGCGCTGGACAGCATGGTCACTCAGGACAATGTCACCGCGTTCAAGGCGGAAATGGACAAGGCCGGGGCGGACTATAAGTTCGTCAGTCTCGAGGGTGCCAAGCATGGCTTCAGCAATCCGGACGCCGACCGTTTGAGCCATGGCGAGCATGGTGGGCCGGACATTGGTTACAACAAGGCGGCGGATGAAAAGTCCTGGGCGGACATGAAAGCGTTCTTCCAGAAAATCTTCAGCTAACCACCTTTGTGGCGAGGGAGCTTGCTCCCGCTCGGCGGCGCAGCCGTCGCAAAATCTGCTGACGACTTCTCGCCGACGGACATCAGCAGCGGGCTTTTGGGGGCTGCGCCCCAGCGGGAGCAAGCTCCCTCGCCACAAAAAACGGCCTACTGGTCAGCACCGGTGCTAACCGGCAAAATGCCCGCCATGAATCTCCCCCCCGCCCTGCCCGCCTGCTGCACCGCGCTCGACAGTCGTTGGCCATTGCCAACGGTGTTGCCTGGCACCGTACTGCTCAGCACCCGATTTGATCCGGCGCGACTGCTCGCCGATGACTTTCAGCGCAGCGCCGTCGTCGCGCCGCCAAGCATTCAGCGCTCGGTGGCCAAGCGTCAGGCCGAATTCCTTGCCGGACGGATCTGCGCCCGCGCCGCGCTGGCGCAACTCGACGGCACGGACACGATCCCGGCCATTGGCGAAGACCGCGCCCCGGTCTGGCCGGCGCACATCTGCGGCTCGATTACTCACAGCACCGGTCACGCCGCCGCGATCGTTGCCAACAAGCAAGACTGGCGCGGCTTGGGCATGGATCTGGAAAATCTGCTGAGCCACGAGCGCGCCGAGCGCCTGGCCGGGGAAATCCTCACGCCGGCGGAGATCCAGCGCATGGCGGCCGGGTCGCAGGATCATCTGGCGTTACTGGTGACCCTGACGTTTTCGGTCAAGGAAAGCCTGTTCAAGGCGCTGTACCCGATCGTGCAGCAGCGCTTTTATTTCGAGCATGCCGAAGTGCTGGAATGGACTGAGGCGGGTGAGGTACGGGTGCGGTTGTTGACGGATTTATCCAGCGAATGGCGCAACGGATCGGAGCTGGAGGCGCAGTTCGGAGTGCAGGATGGGCAGTTGTTGAGTCTGGTGAGCATCCAGGCCTGAAGTTTTGCATTGCCTGCATGGTCCTCATCGCTGGCAAGCCAGCTCCCACAGTATTCCCGGTGAACACAGAATCTATGTACACCCGCGAAACCTGTGGGAGCTGGCTTGCCAGCGATGGGGCCAGACCTGCCACCACACGCCTACCGGCGCTCCTGATTCCTCGGCCAGCTCAAACTGAAACAAGCCCCACCCAGACTCTTGCTCTTGCCGATGATCGCCCGGCCGTCATGCCAGTGAATGATCCGCCGCACAATCGACAGCCCCAGGCCATGGCCACCCGACGCTCGCGTGCGGCTGTCATCCAGACGCAGGAACGGCGTGAAAATCCGCTCCCAGGCCACTTCCGGCACGCCCGGCCCGTCATCCTCGACGTCAACGCGGCAACGCAACTGCCCGACCTGATAGCTCACCGTGACCTTCGATTGCGCATGGCGCATGGCGTTGCTCACCAGATTCTGCAGCGCCCGGTGCAGGTAACGCGGTTCGGCTTCGACCCAGGCGTCGTCGTTATCGGCAGAAGACAGGCACAACCCGCGCTGCACGGTGACTTCGGCGCGCAGCGGCGCCAGCTCTTCGATCACTTGATTGACCAGTGCATCAAGGTCGATGCGCTGGAACGTCAGGGCCGGCGAACCCTGCTCCAGCCGGGCGTAAGTGAGCATTTCGTCGACCAGCTTGTCGAGATCCTCGATATCGTGGTCCATGCCTTCACGGTACTTTTCCAGCGCTTGCGGGGTGGTCGCCGAGCCGATCATTTCCAGACCAAAACGCAGCCGCGCCACCGGCGTGCGCAATTCGTGGGACACCGCGCGCACCAGTTCACGCTGGATCGCCAGTAACTGCTGCAAGTGCTCGGCCATGCCATTGAAGGCCGACGCCAGACGCCCAACCGAGTCGGCTCCGCGCGCCGGCACGCGGGTTTCCAGGCTGCCCTTGGCGATGCGCGTGGCCGCTGCTTCCAGCCCGCGCAAACGCCGCTCCAGTTGCCGCACCAGCAAATAAACGATGAGCCCGATCAGGGTCAGGCCGAGGGCGGCAATCAGCACCAGCCATTCCGGTGGATAGGGATTCATCTGATACAGCGGGCCGATTTCCAGCACCCACGGCGTGCCGACCATGCCGGCAAACACGCGGATCGAATCGCCGCCCTTGCCCAGCGCCATCACCGTATCGCCCTCGGACACACGGCGACTCTGGTCTTCGTCCATGTCGGCGTCATTCGCCGTGACCAGACGCAAGTCGAAGCCGAAGCCCTTTTCTTTCTTTATTTGCGCCAGACGTTGGGGCTGATCAGCGACCGGCACGCGCACCAATTCATCGGCCAGCAGATAAATCGTCGCCCGGGCCAGTTGCTCGCTGATTTGCTGCACCTCGCCCACCAGCATCATCTGTTCCTTTTCGCTAACCAGCCGATAGACCTTCGCCGCGTGCGGACCGGTCTGCTCGACCAGCGCCTGACCGCGCAGCACACGGGTGCGCTGGGTCATATCGAGGTCGGTTTCGGCGAACTTTTTCAGCGTCAGCGGAATGCCGAGCAAGCGCTCCCACACCAGCAGCGTACGATGGCGCTCGGTCTGGTTCATTGGTTGCAGGTTGTCTGCCATCAGCGAGAACGTGCCATGCGCGAGACGCTCGCGGTATTGCTCGCTGCGCACCTGATTGAGCAAGTGCAGCGCCAGTACGCCCAGCACCGCCACGAGGATCAGTGCGGCGCACATGCCACCGTAGATGCGCAGGAAGATCGAGTTCACAGGGCCAGGTCTGCGCAGGCTTCCGGGACGAACAGATAGCCTTTGCTGCGGATGGTCTTGATCAGGCGCGGATGGTCGGGGTCATCGCCGATTTTCGGACGGATGCGCGAAATGCGTACATCGATCGAGCGGTCCTGGCCGTCATAGCCGATGCCGCGCAATGCGGTGAAGATTTCTTCGCGGGACAGAATGCGCCCGGCATTGGAGACCAGCAGCCAGAGCAGGTCGAACTCGGCACTGGTCAGCTCGATGCCGTTGTCGCTCAGCCAGGCTTCGCGCAGGGCGTTATCGACGATCAGCGGGCCGAATTGCAGGCGGCGGGACTTTTCAGCGAGTGGCTCCGGTGTGTCACTGCGTCGCAGCAACGCCTGGATCCGCGCCAGCAGCAGACGCGGCCGCACCGGTTTGCAGACGTAATCGTCAGCGCCCAGATCGAGGCCGTGGATCTGATCGGCATCGTCGGTGCGCGCGGTGAGCATCAGAATCGGCCCGTCGTACTGGCTGCGCACCTTGCGGCAGATGCTCAGACCATCCTCGCCGGGCAGCATCAGATCGAGGATCACCAGATCCGGCTGCTGCTTGATGATCCGCGCCGCCGCCAGCGCGCCATTGCCTTCGATCTCCACGCGCAGTCCGTTGGCTTGCAGGTAATCGCGCGTGAGCTCGGCCAGCCGCTGGTCATCCTCGACGATCAGTACCTGCCAGGTTTGTTGCTCCACCGGTGACCTCTGCTTGCTGTTTTTATTGATTAAAGAAGATTATCTGGCTAATACGGTCACTGTAGGAGTGAGCCTGCTCGCGATAGCGGTGGATGAGCCAATAAGGATGCTGTAGGGAAAGACGCTATCGCGAGCAGGCTCACTCCTACAGTTTTTTGCGCAATCCTCCCGTCTTTTTGTCATGTTTCAGGAGGATAAAAATACCTGCACACCCAGCGATTGTATAAACGGCGATCACTCGGAAAACAAGTCGGTAAATGCGTTCGGACACCGCGGAATTCTGTGATAGGGTTCGCGCCCTTAAAAAACCGCTGAAGCGTTTTTCCGGATGAAAAAACAGTGACAAACGGTCTGGCTCAGCAGGTTCGCGGCCTACACGCGTTTTCCTTCTTTCTTACACAATTTACGCACAGGCTTATCCACAGGTAGTACGTTGCAATCCTCCCCTGAAACGCATTATCTTGTAGCACGGCGAAAACGGAGACCCTACATATAGGGTTTTCGACCAAAACACCCAACCACATTTCAAGCCTGAAACTCAAGCGCTTTATGGCGAGTTTCCGGTTGAACGAGCAAGTTTTTTGAAGCCCAAACCGCACTGGCGGATGGCGCCGTTTTTTTAGTCCGAAACGGACAAAACGGTATGGGTGTTGCAGTCATGACTGTCACCCGCGAAGGAATCCGGTTGCGAGCATTGGCTCGCAGCCAAAACTTCGGCAAGGATGCGGCGTTGCAGCCTTTTTCCTACTGTTCCGAAGTTTGTAATGCCGACGCCCGTCGGTTGCAGTGCTTCGGTACAGAACGGTGAGCACCATGACGGTGCCAAACAAACATAGAGAATGTGGAGACCACCCCCCATGCAAACCGACACAACTCGCGAGAACCCGCAGGGCACCTTGCCGCAGGCCGCCGATTCGACTTCGGATCTGGCAGCCACCGCGCCTGGTCAACTGCGCGTGATCAAGCGTAATGGCACTGTCGTTCCTTACACCGATGACAAGATCACCGTCGCTATCACCAAAGCGTTTCTCGCAGTTGAGGGCGGCACCGCTGCCGCTTCGTCGCGAATCCACGACACCGTTGCGCGCCTGACCGAACAGGTCACCGCAACCTTCAAGCGTCGCATGCCATCGGGCGGCACCATCCACATCGAAGAAATCCAGGACCAGGTTGAACTGGCCCTGATGCGCGCCGGCGAGCAGAAAGTCGCGCGTGACTACGTGATCTACCGTGACGGCCGTTCGAAAGAACGCGCAGCCCACGCCCCGGCCGAAGCTGCGGTCAACGCGCACCCGTCGATCCGCATCACCCGCGCCGACGGCAGCCTCGCGCCGCTGGACATGGGCCGCCTGAACACCATCGTCACCGAAGCGTGCGAAGGCCTGGAAGAAGTCGACGGCGACCTGATCCAGCGCGAAACCCTGAAAAACCTCTACGACGGCGTGGCCCTGACCGACGTCAACACCGCCCTGGTGATGACCGCCCGTACCCTGGTCGAGCGCGAGCCGAACTACTCGTTCGTCACCGCCCGCCTGCTGATGGACACCCTGCGTGCCGAAGGCCTGAACTTCCTTGAAGTCGCCGAAAGCGCCACCCATCACGAAATGGCCGACCTCTACGCCAAGGCCCTGCCGGCCTACATCGCCAAGGGTATCGAGTTCGAACTGCTGAACCCGGTGCTGGCCACCTTCGACCTGGAAAAACTGGGCAAGGCGATCAACCACGAGCGCGATCAGCAATTCACCTACCTGGGCCTGCAGACCCTGTATGACCGCTACTTCATCCACAAGGATGGCGTGCGTTTCGAACTGCCGCAGATCTTCTTCATGCGCGTGGCCATGGGTCTTGCGATCGAAGAGAAGAACAAAGAAGACCGTGCGATCGAGTTCTACAACCTGCTGTCCTCGTTCGACTACATGGCTTCGACCCCGACCCTGTTCAACGCCGGTACCCTGCGTCCACAGCTGTCGAGCTGCTACCTGACCACCGTGCCGGATGACCTGTCGGGCATCTATCACGCGATCCACGACAACGCCATGCTGTCGAAATTCGCCGGTGGCCTGGGCAACGACTGGACGCCTGTTCGTGCACTGGGCTCCTACATCAAGGGCACCAACGGCAAGTCGCAAGGCGTGGTGCCGTTCCTCAAAGTGGTGAACGACACCGCTGTGGCCGTGAACCAGGGTGGCAAGCGCAAAGGCGCTGTGTGTGCCTACCTGGAAACCTGGCACATGGACATCGAAGAGTTCATCGAGCTGCGCAAGAACACCGGTGACGATCGTCGTCGTACCCACGACATGAACACCGCCAACTGGATCCCTGACCTGTTCATGAAGCGCGTCTTCGATGACGGTAAGTGGACCCTGTTCTCGCCATCCGAAGTACCGGACCTGCACGACCTGACCGGTAAAGCCTTCGAAGAGCGCTACGAGTACTACGAAGCGCTGACCGAATACCCAGGCAAGGTCAAGCTGTTCAAGACCATCCAGGCCAAAGACCTGTGGCGCAAGATGCTGTCCATGCTGTTCGAAACCGGCCACCCATGGCTGACTTTCAAAGACCCTTGCAACCTGCGCAGCCCGCAGCAGCACGTCGGCGTGGTCCACAGCTCGAACCTGTGCACCGAGATCACCTTGAACACCAACAAGGACGAGATCGCCGTTTGCAACCTGGGCTCGATCAACCTGCCGAACCACATCGTCGACGGCAAGCTGGACACCGCCAAGCTGCAACGCACCGTGAACACTGCCGTGCGCATGCTCGATAACGTGATCGACATCAACTACTACTCGGTGCCGCAAGCGAAGAACTCCAACTTCCGCCACCGTCCGGTCGGCCTGGGCATCATGGGCTTCCAGGACGCGTTGTACCTGCAGCATATCGCCTACGGCTCCGACGCTGCCGTCGAGTTCGCCGACAAGTCGATGGAAGCGGTCAGCTACTACGCGATCCAGGCGTCCTGCGACCTGGCTGACGAGCGTGGTGCCTACGAGACGTTCAACGGTTCGCTGTGGTCCAAAGGCATCCTGCCACTGGATTCGCAACAGATCCTGATCGAACAGCGCGGCCAGCAGTACATCGATGTCGACCTGAAGGAAACCCTGGACTGGGCACCGGTTCGCGCCCGTGTACAGAAAGGCATTCGCAACTCGAACATCATGGCCATCGCACCGACCGCGACCATCGCCAACATCACCGGCGTGTCGCAGTCGATCGAACCGACCTATCAGAACCTCTACGTGAAATCGAACCTGTCGGGCGAATTCACCGTGATCAACCCGTACCTGGTTCGCGACCTCAAGGCTCGCGGTCTGTGGGACTCGGTCATGATCAACGACCTGAAGTACTACGACGGTTCTGTTCAGCAGATCGAGCGCATCCCGCAAGAACTCAAAGAGCTCTACGCGACTGCGTTCGAAGTGGATACCAAGTGGATCGTTGACGCCGCCAGCCGTCGTCAGAAGTGGATCGACCAGGCTCAGTCGCTGAACCTGTACATCGCTGGCGCCTCGGGCAAGAAGCTTGACGTGACCTACCGCATGGCCTGGTACCGTGGTCTGAAAACCACTTACTACCTCCGTGCCCTGGCCGCGACCAGCACCGAGAAGTCGACCATCAACACCGGCAAGCTGAACGCTGTTTCCAGCGGCGGCAACCATGGTGATGATTCGGTTCTGGCCGCTCCGGCAGGTCCAGCGCCAGTGCCAAAGGCTTGCGCGATTGACGAGCCGGATTGCGAAGCTTGCCAATAAGCTGAGCTGGTTTTCAGGCGTTGCGAGACGCTTGAATGAGAAACCCCCGACAGACTTCTGGTTTGTCGGGGGTTTTCTTTTATCGAGAAAAAAAGCGAAACCCGAATGACAGGTTTCGCCGTTTTTATTGTCGCAAACTACCTTCAGACCATGAACGACTCGGCCATCGCCTGCCCTACAACCGGAATGGTGAACGTATCACCATTGGCGGTAGCGAAGGTTTCAATGGTGTTTGAACCTGCATACCAGTCTGCAAGGATCACCGCATTGTTCTGATTGCCAGCGTTCCACTCCACTGCATTGAATATGTAGGCATTGATGCCATCGGTCTTGATCAGCACATCCGCATACGAGGCAATATTCTGCAACTCGACCCTGTCACCACCCTGAACCCCGTCATCCTTGATCAACACATTGGTCGACGAACTGACTTTATAAGTATCGCTGCCCTCACCGCCGTAGGCGTATCCACCGCCGCCCATGATTAAGGTGTCGGAACCGGCGCCGCCGAACAGTTGATACTCAGGCCCCGTCCCTACCAGCGAATCACTGCCGTCATCACCAAACGCGATGCCGGCGTAAACGGTAATGTCGTCATTACCGGCATCGCCATGCAGGACGCTGCCAACATCGTTGTTGGCACCGAACATACTGTCGTTGCCATTGCCGCCAAACAGCTGATCCGCTTCGGCGGGTCCGCTTCGATCCGGGCCGTTGATGGCATAAGGCTCGTAGCTGCCCCCATAAATCGAGTCGTTACCGTCGCCCCCATAGATCAAATCATTTCCCGCTCCGCCGTAGAGCGTGTTCCAGGCGGCGTTGCCTGTCAGGGTGTCGTTGAATGACGAACCGTGCAGCCCTTCGATATTGGCCAGCGTATCGCCAGTCGCATCGCCACCAGTGACCGTGTTGGCTTGCAGGTCGATTTGCACTGCTGCCGAGCTGCCGGTGTACCAGGCTTCATCCAGAACGCCTGCACCACCATCGATAAAGTCGGCGCCCTTGCCACCAATAAACGTATCGGCGCCACTTGCGCCGATCAAGGTATCGTTGAATGCGGTGCCTTCCCAGTTTTCGATGTTAGTGTAAGTGTCACCCGCTGCAGCACCGGTCAGTGGCTGAGTGAGGTCGAGGGTGATCGCCGAGCTTTCAAAGGCAAAGCTGACAGTGTCACGCCCAAAGGAGCCGTCGAAATTGTTGGCCTGATCATCACCGATGAAGGTGTCATCGCGTCCCGAGCCGACGAACTTCTCGATACTCTGGAAGGTATCGCCCTTGGCAATCGAGGTGTGTTCACCGGTCTTGAGATTGATGACCACACCTACCGGCCCGATGTCGTTATAGCTGACAGTGTCGAAACCATCGCCACCGATAAACGTGTCACCGCCATCGCCCCCCATCAAGATGTCGTCACCGGCACCGCCAGTGATAACGTTATCCAGTGCATTCCCTCGTGCCTGGAATGCACCCGTACCGGTATAGGTCAATCGCTCGATCCCGGCATTCATCAGGTAGTAAGACTGATTGGTACGCACCTCATCGTTACCGCCGCCTGCCAGCTCGATGATCGCGCCATAGTTTGCATTATTGAGAACGTAAACATCGTCGCCACTGCCACCCTGCACAGTGAATCCGGTCGAGTTGACACTGGTGATAAAGACGTCGCTGTAGGCCGAACCGATGATGGTCTCGATGCCATAAAAGCTGTCACCCTCGGCATCGCCACCGGTGCCCGTGCCAGAGCCGACCCCGGAAGCACCCAATGTCAGCGTCACTCCCTGGGCGGATCGCGAGTAATCCGCCACGTCAACGCCGGTCCCACCGTCGAACTTGTCCGCCCCCGCACCTGCAATAAACGTATCCGCATACTGCGTGCCGCGTATCAGTTCGATGTCGGTGTAGGTGTCACCTGCCGCGATGCCGCTGTATACGCCAGTCTTGAAATTCAGCGTAACGGCCACAGTGCTGTCGTCATAACTGACGGTGTCCGTTCCGGCGCCACCGACAAAGCTGTCGGCACCTGCACCACCCAGCAAGGTATCGTTGCCCACACCACCTGTGATGATGTTGTCGCTGGCATTACCGCGACCGGTAAAGTTGCCGGTGCCGGTGTAAGTCAGGCGCTCGACATTGTTGTGCAGCCCCATGCTGAGTTGGTTGGTACGTACTTCGTCGTCGCCGCCGCCCTGCGCTTCGATGATAACTGCCGATGCACCGGTGTTGACGATGTAGACGTCGCTGCCTGCCCCTCCCTGCAAGGTGAAGGAGCCGGAGGTGGAGGAAGTGAACACGTCGTCGTAGGCCGAACCGATTATCTTCTCGATACCCGAGAAGGAATCGCCTTCGGCATCACCACCGGTGCCGGTGCCGGTTCCGGAGACCAGCGTCAGGTTGATGGCTGCACCAGACTGCGAGTAGTCGACGACGTCCATGTTGTCGGGGCCAACCGTACCGCCGTCGAACTTGTCGGCACCGGCGCCAGCCACGAACGTGTCACTGTATTTCGAGCCACGAATGACTTCGATCCCCTCGTAGGTATCGCCGGCAGCAATGCCCGTGTGAGCACCGGTCTTCTGGCTGATGGTCAGGCCCACGGTGGAGTCGTCGTAGGAAACCGTATCGATTCCCGCGCCACCGATGAAGATATCGGCACCCGCGCCGCCCAGCAGCAGGTCGTTGCCCACACTACCGGTGATGATGTTGTTGCCCGCATTGCCTGTCCCGGTGAAGTTACCGGTACCGGTATAGGTCAGGCGTTCAACTTCGGCACTCAAGGTCATGGTATTCAGCGAGGTGCGTATTTCGTCGTCACCACCACCCGCCGATTCGATCACCGACTGGTTGGCCGAGCCGTTGATGATGTACAGATCGTCGCCCGCTCCGCCCTGCAGCAAGAACGCCCCAGAGCCGGTAGTAAATACATCGTTCAGCGCCGAACCGACAACTTTCTCGATATTGGTAAAGGTGTCGTCCTGTGCGTCGCCGCCCAGGCCACCGCCGGTGCCGAGCGTGGTCAGAGTGATGTTCACGGATTGCGCCGACAACGAATAATCGACGGTATCGACGCCACCTGCAGCGCCGCCATCAAAGATGTTGGCTTCTGTGCCGCTGAAAAACGTGTCACCGTTCTTGCTGCCACGAATGATTTCGATACCGGAGTAGGTATCGCCCGCGGCAGACCCGGTGTGCACACCGGTTTTCAGATTAACCGTTACCCCCTCAGCGAGGCTGTCCTCATAACTGGCTACGTCGATACCGTTGCCGCCAATCAACTGGTCGGCACCTGCACCGCCGATCAGCAAGTCGTTACCGGCGCCACCGGTGAGGATGTTATCGCCGGCATTGCCACGCCCGGTGAAATTGCCAGTGCCGGTGTAGGTCAAGCGTTCGACTTCACCGCTCATGCCCATGCTGGTCTGG